>CANRIG010000038.1 GCA_947630595.1 uncultured Lachnospiraceae bacterium
AGGTAGATAGGGCAGGGGTGGAAGTGCAGCAATGCATGGAGCTGACTGCTACTAATCGGTCGTATGCTTATTCAATGTCTGGTTCCTTTTCTGTATGTGGTTTTGAAGGTACGTCATATATGGCCCAGTGGCTCAGTTGGTTAGAGCGCCGCCCTGTCACGGCGGAAGTCGAGAGTTCGAGTCTCTTCTGGGTCGTTTTTCTTTGGTACGAGGGGTCTTAGCTCAGCTGGGAGAGCATCTGCCTTACAAGCAGAGGGTCACAGGTTCGAGCCCTGTAGGCCCCACTTCAAACGAAGACGATTGGAAAGCATGCCGATGTGGCTCAATTGGCAGAGCAGCTGATTTGTAATCAGCAGGTTATCGGTTCGAGTCCGATCATCGGCTTTGAAGGAAATATAATATGATCTGGATGGGTTCCCGAGTGGCCAAAGGGGGCAGACTGTAAATCTGTTGTCGACGACTTCGAAGGTTCGAATCCTTCCCCATCCACTCACCGAAAGGTGGCTGTACAATTTCATATCGCGGGGTGGAGCAGTCTGGAAGCTCGTCGGGCTCATAACCCGAAGGTCGTAGGTTCAAATCCTACTCCCGCAATTCAGCAGATCATCTGCTGTGCAATATATGCCCAGATAGCTCAGTTGGTAGAGCAGAGGACTGAAAATCCTCGTGTCGCTGGTTCGACTCCGGCTCTGGGCATGCTGTTTATAAAACAGATGGGATATTAGCTCAGTTGGTAGAGCACTTGACTTTTAATCAAGTTGTCCGGGGTTCGAATCCCCGATGTCTCATGCAGAAAAGCTCGTGTGTACGGGCTTTTTTTGTGTCCTCCTTTTCCAAAGCCCGGCACCCTGGGGTGAGAAACGAACGCGTATCATAAAAATCAATCATACTTTATATAGAAAAAATCGTAGAAATTTTATAAAAACATGTCTCTGTGTTACCTGCATGTGACCGGCCGGGCGTACAATCAAATTGAATCTGTTTTCGGCAGGTTCAGCAGGCAACATCCGCAGTTTTAAAAGAAAGAAATAAGAATGGTATCAGGGTTTTTTCAAGGCAGTAAAATGACATCGTCAGCCGAAATTCAGCTGACTGTTTTTTTACTGCCTTTTTGCCGTATCGGAAAGCGTTCCGGATTTCCGGTACAGCAAAGGTGCTTTGCGCACGGATTTTCAGACGGGCCGCCGCAGGTAGCGGATGCCGATGGCGGGATGCTGCCCTGTTCACCAGACGGCAGGTTGGAAAGGATTTAGGGTGGAATCATGAGACAGAAGTATCGGATCGGGAGACGGCTGCTGGCGGTTTTGCTTATGGTGAGCATAATCTTACAGAATCAGGCCATGATTACTGCAGATGAGGGCGCCGCGGCGCAGTTCACAGAGGCTGCTCAGGCGGCGGATGGCCAGGCGACGGAAAAAGAAGCCGTGCGTGCCGCGGCGGAAAGCGAAGCGTCGGACGCTGTGACAGAACCGGAGACACAAAAGAAAGAGACGGAGCAGGTATCGGAGGCCGGGACGAAAGCAGAGAGCGGGACACAAAAGAAAGAGACGGATCAGATGCCTGAGGCCGGAACGAAAGAGGAGAGCGGAACGCAAAAGAAAGAGGCAGAGACGCCTGAGGCCGGAACGAAAACGGAGAGCGAAACACAAAAGAAAGAGCCAGAGCAGACATCGGAGGCCGAGGCGAAAGCGGAGAGCGGGATGCAAAAGAAAGAGACGGAGCAGACATCGGAGACTGGGACGAAAGCAGAGGGCGGGACACAAAAGAAGGAGACAGAGCAGACGCCGGAGGCCGGGACGAAAGCAGAGAACGGGACACAAAAGAAAGAGCCGGAGCAGACATCGGAAGCCGGAACGAAAGCGGAGAGCGGAGCACAAAAGAAAGAGCCGGAGCAGATGCCGGAGGCCGGAACAGAGGCGGGGAAATCCGGGACAGACACAAAGGACAGCGGGAAGAAAGAGGAAAAAACAGCGGCTGAGAAGGCGGCGGAAAAGGCAGCAGCGGAGAAAACGGCAGGAGAAACGATGCCGGCGGCAGAAAAAGAGACTGCGGGCGCGTCTGTGGATAAAAAGCCGGCGGAGCCGGAGTCCGATAAAATGGATGCGGCGGAACAGTCGGATGCCCCGGATTTTATACAGAGAACCCTTGTGACCGGCGATGAGGTCTGGTTTTCGGGAAGCGATGGCAGGCATCATTCATGGGCTCTTCTGGACGAGAGCGTGCTCTCTGTCATAGACGAGGCGGGAGCGCTGGCAAAAGTGCGGGCAAACGCGCCCGGGCAGGTTTATCTGGCGCACCATTATGAGATCGACGGCGTGATGAGGATGGAGACCTTTTCCGTGCTGGTGAAGGACAGCCTGAAAGACAGGTTAAAGGACAAGCTGAAAGACAATCCTAAGACCACAAACTGGCGTCCGCCGGTCGAAACGGAGCGAATCCATGTCGGCGAGACGCTTGAGCTGGTCTGCGGTGAACCGAACGGGGAAAACCACGTCTGGTCCAGTGACAATGAAAAGGCAGTGCAGGTGAGGGAAAACCCCGGTTATCGCAGAGGACAGAAACTTTGCGCGGGAGAAGTTACCGGCATGGCTCCCGGCAGGGCAAATATTACGCATACTTATACCATCAATGTCGGACGGTTCGGCGCAGGCGAGATCAGCGTCCGCGAGGTTACCAAAGTGATCGTCGAGGAAGATGAGAACCGGACGGCGGAAAAGCAGAGGCTGTACTGTTATGTTCTGATTCCGGGTCATAAAGCAGGAGAAGGCGGACATGCCAACAAAACATGGTTCGGCGTGGGAATCGGGGAGATCGAGGCGGAGCCCCCGCAGTTTTCTAATCGTAACGGCGTCAGAGGGAACGGAAATTTCCCTGTGGATCAGTATCCGATTACCTATCCGGCGTCCTATCCGGATCTTACCTATCAGGGAAACACCTATCAATATGCAGATCAGGGCTCAGAGAATGCATACCGGAATGACTACTATACAATTGACTGGTCGTATGTCACCGTAGCGGCAGGAGCAAATACAGGCAAAAATAATTACAACCGCCCCATAGTGCCGACCAACGTTCCCACGTACCATCTGAACGGCGTTTTGACGCTGAACGAGCGGGAGCTTGTCAGTGTGCATTTTGAGGTCAGGGATCCCGGTTCCTCTGTTTTCTCGGTATTTGGGCCCGCGGCGTTTTCTCAGAGAGTGGCCGTGGGGACGGCGGCAAACCGTTTGGAGAAGCCGAAAGCCGGAGATATACAGGAATATGAAGGATATCGTTTTGACGGCTGGTATTACGATGAGGCCTGCAGCAGAGAGGCAGACTGGGGCAATGATACGGTGGAGCGAAATACTACCTTCTATGGACGGTATATTCCGGAGCAGACAGAAGCTGAGACAGAAGAAAGCGAAACAGAAACGGAAGTTATGACGGAAGCCGAGACGGAGGAACAGACAGAAGCCGAAACAGAGACAGAAGATCAAACGGAAGTCATGACGGAGGAACAGACAGAAGCCGAAACAGAGACAGAAGATCAAACGGAAGTCATGACGGAGGAGCAGACAGAAGCCGAGACAGAGGCCCAAACAGATGCCATGACGGAGGAGCAGACAGAAGCTGAGACGGAGACGGAAGCCGTGACAGAAGAAAGCGAAACGGAAACAGAAGCTGTAACGGAGAGTCAGACAGAGGAAAGTGAAACCGAAACGGAAGCCATAACGGAGAGTCAGACAGAGGAAAGCGAAACCGAAACGGAAACCATGACAGAAGAACAGACAGAGGAAAGCGAAACCGAAACGGAAGCCATGATGGAAGCCGAGACAGAGGAACAGACAGAAGCCGAGACAGAGGCAGAAGATCAAACGGAAGCCATGACGGAGGAGCAGACAGAAGCTGAAACAGAGGCAGAAGATCAAACGGAAGCCGAGACGGAGACAGAAGAACAGACAGAGGAAAGCGAAACCGAAACGGAAATTATAACAGAAGACCAGATAGAGGAAAGCGAAACCGAAACGGAAGCCATAACGGAAGACCAAACAGAAGATATGACAGAGGAACAAACTGAAACTACAACAGAGAACCAGACGGAAATCGTGACGGAACGTTTGACAGAAAAGACAGAAGAACAAAGTGAAAGCATAATGGAGGCGAGGGAAGCACAGTCTGAGAGCGCACCGGGCGAGAGCGAACCACAGAGCGAAACGCTGACGGAGAGCGCGCCGGACGGGGAAGAACCTCTGCCGCTGCCGGAGGGATATTACATGGCGAAACAACTGACCGTAACCAAAAATATGACGGATGCAGGCGGAAATGCAGTGACTTCGGATGAAACGTTTTATGCAGGCATTTTTACGGACGCGGCATTTACGCAGCTGGCGGATAACGTGAGCCAGAATATCATCCCGCTGCCGATGGGCGGCCAGTCAGCCGTCAGCAGGACGGCGGAGCTGATGCTGACCGAAGCGGATGAGACGGTGTTTTATGTAACTGAGGTAGACGCAGGCGGCACACCGGTGCAGCGCCTTGGCGGGTTTGGCTATGACATGACGGTCAGCAATATGGTGCTGACGCTCAGCCAGGATTCGGAAGACCCGGAGGTGACGATTATCAACGCCCTGCCGGAGGAAACGAAACAGGAGATGAATCCGCAGACGGAGCAAAAAACGGATGCCAGTGAAGCGAATATCGTGCCGCAGGATGCAAAATCGGTAAAGACCGGCGACGAGACGCCGATTCTCCCGTTCCTGATGGCGATGATTCTGGCGGCTGCAGTGATTCGGCTTCTGAGCGCGAGACGCAGGAAACGGCGGGAGGATGAAACCCAAAATTAAGGCACAATATTACAATAGATAAAGCGCAATATTACAATAGATAAAGCACAAAAAAACACAGGATAAAAGTATACGGAGCACAGGCGCCCCAAAATATAAAATACAAAAGATATAAAGTATAAAAGACATAAAGTACAAAAGACATAAAGTACAAAAGACATAAAGTACAAAAGACATAAAGTGCAAAAGACATAAAGGACATAAAAAACACGAATAAAAAATACTGCCGTACCGGTAAAACACGGAAATTTCCGAATCACCGGAATGGCAGTATTTTTATTATACTTCTTTATAGAAAAAACCGTACTGCAAAGCATCTGAGTTCATATCGTCCGCCGCCTGGCTTTCCGGGTCAGCGTTTGGTATCCGGGCCGTTGCCCGTTGCCTGGCTTTCCAGATCAGTGTCCGATGGATGCCCCGTTTGTTTCTGTTGCCTGGATTTCCACGTCGGCATCCGTTTCCATATCCGTTCCTATTGCCTGGCTTTCCGGGTCAGCGTTCGGTATCCGGACCGGTGCCCGCTGCCTGCCCCTCCGTGCCGGACTCCGATATCCCGGCCGTCTCCGCTGCTTCAGCCACATCTGCTGCCTGCCCTTCCGCAATCACCTCCGGTATACGCTCCGCCGCAGGCTCCGCGTCGCTCAGCGTCCAGTTTTCATCGCTGACCTCCGTTTCCTCAGGCATGTACCTGGCGAAAATTTTGACGAAAATTTTGGAATTGAGGTATGCGATCACGGCGAAGCCCATCATAATCCAGAACAGCACCCCGTAGACGATGGTGTAGCCGTTGAGGAACGTGATCAGCGCGGAGCCCACGGTGATCACCGTCAGGAGAAGCGTCCACGGCAGATGGGCGATCGACATGATGAACGCGTTGCGGGCCGTGTTGGCGATGGAGTTGCTGAAACGCGCCAGCGTCGGGAACACATACAGCAGGAAAAAGAAAAACAGGATAGCCCCGGCGGGGATGAGCACGCGGAACGCGGTGACCAGCGAGCCGGTCATATTGTTCATGATGGTGAAATCCAGTCCCAGCACCAGAAAGACGCCGAGGACGATCAGCCAGATGATGGTCGCCTGGCGGAAATTTTCACGGAACGACTTCCAGAAGCTCCGGAATATGTAGCCCTCCTCGTTGGCCGCGATTTTCAGCGCCACATAGTAGAGGGCGGTGGAGGATGCGCCAATGGTCACGATTGGCAGGCTGAAAATCAGGAAAATGATATTCAGTATCATCAGGTCCGCCAGACGGCTCAGGAAGCGGAACACCGGATTGTCCATGTTGAACAGGTTTCTCATAAAAATACCTTCTTTCCAGACAGAGATTGCGTTTATTTGCCTTTATAGTATAAAATTTTTTCCGCAAAAAAGCAACGTTCATTGTGAATGAATACAAACTGTATATTCTGATTGAAAAAATCCCGCAGGTACGGGCTATTTTTCGCATTTCGTAAATTGACAATAAACAGCGTAGTACGCTATAATACTAGAATGCGTGTACCTGGTTGAAAAGAGGAGAAGGAGGCAGGACGATGCTGTACGACAAAGTACCTACCAGTCTGAATTTTGTCGAACGCGAGAAGCAGACAGAGAAGTTTTGGAAAGAAAATAAAATTTTTGAAAAAAGCATGGAAAACCGCGAGGGCTGCGAGACATATACATTTTATGACGGACCGCCTACCGCAAACGGAAAACCGCATATCGGACATGTGCTGACCCGTGTGATCAAGGACATGATTCCGCGTTATCAGACCATGAAGGGCAAGATGGTGCCGCGCAAGGCCGGCTGGGATACGCACGGACTGCCGGTGGAGCTGGAGGTGGAGCGGGAGCTCGGCCTCGACGGCAAGGAACAGATCGAGGAATACGGCCTGATTCCGTTTATTGACAAATGTAAGGAGAGCGTCTGGAAATACAAGGGCATGTGGGAGGATTTCTCCGGCACGGTCGGTTTCTGGGCGGATATGGACGACCCCTATGTGACCTATCACGACGACTACATCGAGTCGGAATGGTGGGCGCTCAAAAAAATCTGGGACCGGAAGCTGCTGTACAAGGGCTTTAAGGTAGTGCCCTACTGCCCGCGCTGCGGCACGCCGCTCTCGGCGCAGGAGGTGGCGCAGGGCTACAAGACGGTCAAGGAGCGCTCGGCGATCGTGCGCTTCAAGGCGGCCGGCGAGGATGCGTATTTCCTGGCATGGACGACGACCCCGTGGACGCTGCTGTCCAACACGGCGCTGTGCGTGAACCCGGACGAGACCTACTGCAAGGTAAAGGCTGCGGACGGGCGCACCTATTATATGGCGAAAGCGCTGCTGGATACCGTGCTCGGCAAGCTGGCCGACAAGGAAAACGGCATTCCGGCGTATGAGATTCTGGAGACGTACACAGGCAGACAGCTCGAGTACCGGGAGTACGAGCCGCTGTATGAGAGCGCGGGCAGAGCCGCGGCAAAGCAGCGCAAGAAAGCGCATTTTGTGACCTGTGACAATTACGTGACGATGTCCGACGGTACCGGCATCGTTCACATCGCGCCGGCGTTCGGTGAGGACGACAACCGCGTCGGGCGCGAGTACGACCTGCCGTTTATCCAGTTTGTGGACGGCAAGGGCGAGCTGACGGCGGACACGCCCTATGCGGGCATCTTTGTGAAAAAGGCGGACCCGATCATCATCGCCGACCTTGACAAAGAGGGCAAGCTGTTTGACGCGCCGAAGTTCGAGCACGATTATCCGCACTGCTGGCGCTGCGACACGCCGCTGATCTACTATGCGCGCGAGTCCTGGTTCATCCGCATGACCGCGGTGCGCGAGGACCTGATCGCGAACAACAATACCATCAACTGGATTCCGGAGAGCATCGGCAAGGGCCGCTTCGGCGACTGGCTGGAAAACGTCCAGGACTGGGGCATTTCCAGAAACCGCTACTGGGGCACGCCGCTGAACATCTGGGAGTGTAAGGAGTGCGGCCACATGCACTCGATCGGCAGCCGTCAGGAGCTGTACGAGATGAGCGGCAACGAGGCGGCAAAGACGGTGGAGCTGCACCGCCCGTACATCGACGAGATCACGATCCGCTGCCCGGAGTGCGGCCAGACCATGCACCGCGTGCCGGAGGTGATCGACTGCTGGTTTGATTCCGGCGCGATGCCGTTTGCACAGTACCACTATCCGTTTGAAAATAAAGAATACTTTGAATCGCATTTCCCGGCTCAGTTTATCTCTGAGGCGGTGGACCAGACGAGAGGCTGGTTCTATTCCCTGCTGGCGGAGTCGACGCTGCTGTTCAACAAGGCGGCCTACGAGAACGTCATCGTTCTGGGCCATGTGCAGGACGAGAACGGCCAGAAGATGAGCAAGTCCAAGGGCAACGCGGTCGATCCGTTCGAGGCGCTCGCGACCTACGGGGCGGACGCGATCCGCTGGTACTTCTACGTCAACAGCGCGCCCTGGCTGCCGAACCGTTTCCACGGCAGGGCCGTGCAGGAAGGACAGCGCAAATTCATGGGCACGCTGTGGAATACCTACGCGTTTTTCGTGCTCTATGCGAACATTGACAATTTCAACCCGATGGAGCACAGCCTGGATTACGAAAGCCTTTCCGTGATGGACAGATGGCTGCTCTCCAAGATGAACACGATGGTGCAGACGGTGGACGACGCGCTCGGGACGTACCGGATTCCGGAGGCGGGCCGCGCGCTGCAGGAGTTTGTGGACGACATGAGCAACTGGTACGTGCGCAGGAGCCGCGAGCGCTTCTGGGCGAAGGGCATGGAGCAGGACAAGATCAACGCCTACATGACGCTGTACACGGCCCTGATCAACACCTGCAAGGCGGCGGCGCCGATGATTCCGTTCATGACGGAGGACATTTACCGCAACATTGTCTGCAGGATCAACCCCGGCGCGCCGGAGAGCATCCATCTGTGCGATTTCCCGGCGGCGGACGCGGCGCATATCGACAAAGAGCTGGAGAAAGAGATGGATCAGGTGCTGAAGGTGGTCGTGATGGGACGCGCCTGCCGCAACGCCGCCAACATCAAGAACCGCCAGCCGATCGCGCTGATGTACATCAAGGCGCCGCAGGAGCTGCCGCAGTACTTCACGGATATCATCCGCGACGAGCTCAATGTGAAGGAAGCTGCGTATACGCAGGATGTCAGCGGCTTCATCTCCTATACGTTCAAGCCGCAGTTAAAGACGGTGGGACCGAAATACGGAAAGCTGCTCGGCAAAATCCGCCAGGCTTTGCCGGCGCTGGACGGAAACGCGGCGATGGCGGAGCTGCGCGAAAACGGCGCGCTGAAGCTGAACCTGGACGGCGCGGAGGTGACGCTGGCCGAGGAAGACCTGCTGATCGAGACGGCGCAGACCGAGGGCTACGTGTCCGAGAACAACGGCGACATTTCCGTGGTGCTGGACATCCGGCTGACGCCGGAGCTGATCGAGGAGGGCTATGTGCGCGAGCTGATCAGCAAGATTCAGACCATGCGCAAGGAAGCCGGATTTGAGGTCATGGACCGGATTCGCGTTTCCGTGAAGGACAATGAGAAATTGACTGCAATTTTCAGAAAATACGAGCAGGAAATTCTGCCGGACGTCATGGCCGGGGAGGCCGCATACGGTGCGGCGGCCGGGTACGTCAAGGACTGGAATATCAACGGCGAAGCGGTGACGCTCGGCGTGGAAAAGCTGGAGGCCTGACCGCGGAAGCGGAAAAGGGCTGCGAACAGAATATTTTCAGAAAGGAAAAGATGAGCGTATGAATAAATTGATTGATAAGGAAGTTTTCAAGGAGCGGGTTAAAAACAATGTCAAGGTTCTGTACCGCAAGACGTTAAAAGAGGCGGATCAGCAGATGATGTTCCGCGCCGTGGCTTACGCGGTGAAGGATGAAATCATCAACAACTGGCTGGCGACGCAGAAGCAGTATGAGATCGACGACCCCAAGACCGTCTACTATATGTCGATGGAGTTTCTGATGGGCCGCGCGCTCGGCAACAACCTCATCAACCTCACCGCTTACCGCGAGGTGCAGGAGGCGCTGTGGGAGATGGGCTTTGACATCAATGTGATCGAGGACCAGGAGCCGGACCCTGCGCTCGGCAACGGCGGCCTCGGACGTCTGGCGGCCTGTTTCCTGGATTCCCTGGCGACGCTGGGCTACTCCGCTTACGGCTGCGGCATCCGCTACCACTACGGCATGTTCAAGCAGAAAATCGAGAACGGCTACCAGGTCGAGGTGCCGGACAACTGGCTCAAGAACGGCAACCCGTTTGAGCTGCGCCGCCCGGAGTATGCGAAGATCGTCAAATTCGGCGGCTACGTGCGCGTAGAGTACGACGAGAAGACGAGAAGAAACCACTTCATCCAGGAGGGCTATCAGTCCGTGCGCGCGGTGCCGTACGACATGCCGATTCTCGGATACAACAACAACGTGGTCAACACGCTGCGCGTCTGGGATGCGGAGCCGATCACCGATTTCCATCTGGATTCCTTCGACAAGGGCGATTACCAGAAGGCGGTGGAGCAGGAGAACCTGGCGAAGAACATCGTCGACGTGCTCTATCCGAACGACAACCACTACGCGGGCAAGGAGCTGCGCCTGAAACAGCAGTATTTCTTCATTTCCGCGAGCGTGCAGGAGGCGGTGGCCAAGTATCTGCGGGCGCATGACGATATCCGCAAATTCCACGAGAAGGCGACTTTCCAGCTCAACGACACGCATCCGACCGTGGCCGTGGCGGAGCTGATGCGCATCCTGGTGGATGAGCAGGGCCTGGAGTGGGACGAGGCGTGGGAGGTCACGACCAAAACCTGCGCTTACACCAACCACACGATCATGTCGGAGGCGCTGGAGAAATGGCCGATCGAGCTGTTTTCCAGACTGCTGCCGCGTATTTACCAGATCATCGAGGAGATCAACCGCCGGTTTGTGGGCGAGATTCAGCGCAGATACCCGGGCAACCAGGAAAAGATCCGCAAGATGGCGATCATCTACGACGGACAGGTAAAGATGGCGCATCTGGCGATTGCGGCCGGCTACTCCGTCAACGGCGTGGCGAGACTGCACACCGAGATCCTCAAGAACCAGGAGCTGAAAGATTTCTACGAGATGATGCCGGAGAAATTCAACAACAAGACGAACGGCATCACTCAGAGGAGATTCCTCCTGCACGGCAACCCGCTGCTGGCGGACTGGGTGACGGACCACATCGGCAAGGAGTGGATCACCGACCTGCCGCAGATTGCCAGGATGAAAGTTTATGCAGACGATCCGAAGGCGCAGCAGGAATTCATGAACATCAAGTATCAGAACAAGCTGCGTCTGGCAAAATATATTCAGGAGCACAACGGGATCGAGGTGGATCCCCGCTCGATCTTCGACGTGCAGGTCAAGAGGCTGCATGAGTATAAGCGCCAGCTTATGAATATCCTGCATGTCATGTACCTGTACAACAAGATCAAAGACCATCCGGAGCTGGATTTCTATCCGAGAACCTTTATCTTCGGCGCGAAGGCGGCCGCGGGCTACCGGCGCGCGAAGCTGACGATCAAGCTGATCAACAGCGTGGCGGACGTGGTCAACAACGACGCGTCGATCAACGGCAAGCTCAAGGTGGTATTCATCGAGGACTACCGCGTGTCCAACGCGGAGCTGATCTTTGCGGCGGCCGACGTGTCGGAGCAGATTTCGACGGCCAGCAAGGAGGCTTCCGGCACCGGCAACATGAAATTCATGATGAACGGCGCGCCGACGCTCGGCACGATGGACGGCGCGAACGTGGAGATCGTCGAGGAGGTAGGCGAGGAGAACGCGTTTATCTTCGGCCTTTCCGCGGAGGAGGTCATCCGCTTTGAGAACGAGGGCGGTTACCATCCGACCGACTATTTCAACAACGATCAGGATATCCGCCGCGTGCTGATGCAGCTGATCAACGGCGAGTATTCCAGCGACCCGGAGATGTTCCGCGACATCTACGATTCCCTGCTGAACACGAACAGCAGCGACCGCCCGGATACGTATTTCATCCTTGCGGACTTCAAGTCCTATGCGGCTGCGCAGGAGCGCGTGGAGGCGGCGTACCGCGACGAGGCGCGCTGGGCGAAGATGGGCATTCTGAACATGGCGAGCTGCGGCAAGTTTACGTCGGACCGCACCATCCAGCAGTATGTGGATGAGATCTGGCATCTGGACAAAGTGAAGGTAATGGTGGACCCGGAGTCGTTTGAAGTGTAAAAACGGCTCTGCGGCCGATGCAAAAGCTGTATATAAGGGAGGAGGTACTGCAGTATGAAGATTTCGGTTGTAGGTAGCATCAACATGGACATGACGGTGACGGCGGAGCGGATTCCGCAGAAGGGCGAGACGCTCCAGGGGGATACGCTCAGCTACATTCCCGGCGGCAAGGGCGCCAATCAGGCGGTGGCCATGGCCAGGCTGGGCGCGCAGGTGGAGATGTTCGGCTGCGTCGGGCGCGACGGGGCCGGGGAGACTCTGCTGGAAAATTTGCGCAGCTGCGGCGTGGAGACCAGAAACATCCGTGTGCTGGAGGGGACGCCCACGGGCGTCGCGATGATCACGGTGGCGGAGAACGACAATGTGATTGTGATCGTGTCCGGGGCCAACGGCTGTGTGGACCGCGCCTACATAGACAGCGTGAAAGAAGATCTGCTGCAGTCCGACCTGGTACTGCTCCAGCATGAGATTCCGCTGGAGACGGTGGAATATGTCATCGATCTGTGTCATGCAAACGGCGTGCGCACGATCCTGAATCCGGCGCCGGCGGCTGCGGTTCCGGCGGAAACCGTGGAAAAGGTATCGTTCCTCACGCCCAACGAGCATGAGGCGAAGATTATATTCGGCGACATTTCCTATGAAGAAATGCTGCGCCGTTATCCGGAAAAGCTGATTATCACGCAGGGAAGCCGCGGCGTCAGCGTCTGCCTGAAGGACGGGACGATTCTGAACGTGCCGGCGCAGAAGGCTGTCGTCGTCGACACGACCGGAGCCGGGGACACCCTAAACGGCGCGTTCGCGGTGCGGGCCGCCGAGGGCGCCGGCATCGGCGAAGCCTTACGCTTTGCAAACGCGGCGGCCGGGCTCTCGATTGAAAAGTTCGGCGCGCAGAGCGGCATGCCGGCCCGCGCCGAGGTGCTGGCGCGGCTGGAGGGATAATCTTTCGCGGCAGCAATTTGCGGTCTTTCCGATATTTTATGAATAAACGAAATGTTTCTGGCAATCCTATCATTAAACCGGTGACTGCTGCGCAGGAATGCGCGCGCGGGGAATCATAAATGATGAGGTGAATGGTATGGATAAAAGAGCTATGAAACGTTTCTTTACAAACCGCGGTACCGTCTGGACGCTCAGCCTGTGCATGACGGGCGTTCTGGTACTGGGCGGGATTGCGGCCGTGGACAGGGCGCGCAGGACGAATGAAAAAACGGCGCAGACCGAGAGCGAGCTGGGCCGGGTGGCCTACCTGGAAGAGGAGATCACGGAGACGCCGGACGAGAGCGCGGACCGGCTGTTCCCGACGCTGGAGGACGCCCCGTCGGACGAAGACCTGGCCCAGGCTTCCGGCAGCGCGGTGGAGGAACCGTCGGACGGGCTTTCCGCAAATGACGGCCTGACGGACGGCGAAACGGCGGTGGATGAGCCGGCGGACGGCGCGCAGGAGGCCTCCGGGGAGACAATGGATGATGCAGAATCAGCCGGCGGTGAGGAGAGCGGCGCAGAGACTGCGGACGGCACGGACGGCGAAGCGGCCGAGGCGGCTTCCGGCAGCGTGATCTCGGAGCAGGCGCTGATCGAGCAGGGCATCCAGTTTACGGACGCCGGGTCCCTGATGTGGCCGGCAGCCGGCACGATCCTGATTGATTACAGCATGGACGGCAGCGTGTATTTCCCGACGCTGAACCAGTACAAGTACAATCCGGCGCTGATCATCGGCAGCGACGAGGGCAACCAGGTGCTGGCCGCGGCGAAGGGCATGGTGGAGTCGGTCACGGAGGATGAGGAGACCGGGACGACGGTGGTGATGAACATCGGCAACGGTTTCCGCCTTACTTACGGCCAGCTCAGGGAAGTGACGGCCGCGGAGGGCGACGTTCTGGAGCAGGGCGCGATTCTCGGCTACGTCAGCAAGCCGACCAAATACTACAGCGAAGAAGGCAGCAACCTCTATTTCCAGATGACGCAGGACGGGGCTGCGGTTGACCCGGTGCTGTATTTCGAGTAATCGCAATCCGCCCGTTCTCTTGCCGGGGCAGACGCTGAGGCGCAGAATAAGTATTCACAAATCTGCGCTTTGGGAGTATATTATATCGTATAGAATTTGCAGCCGGTATTTTTTCTGGCAGTTCTGTCTTATTGGTGAGGTACTTTTTACACCGGTTGCTTCAAAATACAGGGGATGGCGGGCCATCCCTTTACATATTTTCCAGGGTCAGGGAAATGTTATGAATTACACATATATTTTGCGCTGCAGCGACAATACCTATTATACGGGCTGGACGAACGACCTGCAGCGGCGGCTGGCGGCGCACAACAGCGGATGCGGGGCCAAATATACGCGAAGCCGGACGCCGGTGGAACTGGCGTATTTTGAGGAATTTGAGACAAAGGAAGAAGCGATGCGGCGCGAATTTGCGCTGAAGCGGCTGACGCGGGCGCAGAAGGAACGGCTGATCGCCGCGGGAAACTGCGCGGCGGCGCGGAAAGGATAAAGGAGACGGACTATGTGTGGAATTGTGGGGTTTACCGGGGAGGCGCAGGCGGCGCCGATTCTGCTGGACGGGCTGGCAAGGCTGGAGTACCGCGGCTATGATTCGGCCGGGATTGCGGTGAAAAACGCCGATTCGGACAGAATCGAAGTGGTCAAGGTGAAAGGGCGGTTGAAACAGCTGGCGGAAAAGACGGACAACGGCTGTTCCGTGCCGGGCAGCTGCGGCATCGGCCACACCAGATGGGCGACGCACGGGGAGCCGTCGATGGTGAACGCGCATCCGCACGTCAGCGACAACCAGAACGTGATTGTGGTACATAACGGTATCATCGAGAACTATCAGGAGCTGAAGGACCGCCTGATCAAAAAGGGCTATTCCTTTTATTCGCAGACCGACACCGAGGTCGTGACCAAGCTGCTGGACTATTATTATGCGAAATACCAGGGCGACGCGCTGGAGGCGATCGTCAAGGTGATGATGCGCGTGCGCGGCTCGTACGCGCTGGGGATCATGCTGAAAGCGGAGCCGGGCATCATTTACTCGGCGCGCAAGGACAGTCCGCTGATCGTCGGCCACAGCGAACAGGGCAATTTTATCGCCTCCGACGTGCCGGCCATCCTCAAATATACGCGCAGCGTCTATTACATCGACAATCTGGAAATCGCGCGCCTGAGCGGCAGCGAGATTTCGTTTTACAATATCGACAAGGAAGAAATTTCCAAGGAGCCCGTGGAGATCAAATGGGATGCCGAGGCAGCGGAAAAGGGCGGCTACGAGCATTTCATGATGAAAGAGATTCAGGAGCAGCCGCGGGCCGTGCGGGACACGATCGGCTCCTGCGTCAGGGACGGCGTCATCGACCTGAGCGCCCTGGGCCTGAGCGACGGGGACATCCGCGGCATTTCCCGGATTTACATCGTGGCCTGCGGCAGCGCCTACCATGTCGGCGTCGCGGCCAAGTACGTGATCGAGAACCTGGCGAAAATTCCGGTGGAGGTCGATCTGGCCTCGGAGTTCCGCTACCGCGGGCCGCTGCTGGAGGAGCATTCGGTGGTGGTGATCATCAGCCAGTCGGGCGAGACGGCGGACAGTCTGGCGGCCCTGCGCGAGGCAAAGAGCCGGGGCGTGCGCACGCTGGCGATCGTGAATGTGGTCGGCTCCAGCATTGCCCGCGAGGCGGACAATGTCTTCTACACGCTGGCCGGGCCGGAGATCGCCGTGGCGACCACCAAGGCGTACAGCACGCAGCTGATCGCCGCGTACCTGCTGGCGATTCAGTTTGCCTTTGTCCGCGGCGCGATCGACGGGGCGCGCTATCACGGCCTGGTGGAGGAGCTGGGGACGCTCCCGGACAAGATCAGCCGGGTGCTCGACGACAAGGAGCGCATCCAGTGGTTCGCCAGCAAATTCGCCAACGTGCACGATATTTTCTTTATCGGGCGGGGACTCGACTATGCGATCAGCCTGGAGGGCAGCCTCAAGATGAAGGAGATCAGCTACGTCCACTCGGAGGCGTACGCGGCCGGCGAGCTCAAGCACGGCACGATCTCGCTGGTGGAGGACGGGACGCTGGTGGTGAGCGTGCTCACGCAGGGCCAGCTGTTTGAGAAAATGATTTCCAATATGGTCGAGGTCAAGAGCCGCGGCGCGTACCTGATGGGCCTGACCACCTACGGCAATTACTCGATCGAGGACACCGCGGACTTCACGGTCTACGTGCCCAAGACGGACCCGTGCTTTACGACCAGCCTGGCGATCGTGCCGCTGCAGCTGATGGGGTATTACGTGAGCTGCGCGAAAGGCCTGGACGTCGACAAGCCGCGGAACCTGGCGAAGTCGGTGACGGTGGAATAAAAGAGACATTTCTGATATATGAGTGATAAACAGACCATAAGAAAGGGACTGCCACTACAGCAGTCCCTTATTTTGATTGGTATTCTACGGAAAAATTAGTCCAGAATCTCCATCAGCTTACCGCAGCAGATCGGAATCTGCTCGCCTTTTTTGACGTGAACCGTCTTGTTGCAGGTCGAGCAATAAACGTCGGTGTCATACGGAGCGATGAACTCCGGAACAGCCTTCTCCTCCTCAGCGGTCAGGCCGCTGATGTGGAACTGCGCCACGTTCTTCTGGGAAGGAACGTAGATGCCGATCGGCTCGAGCGTCTTATTGTTGCCGACGCAGTTGCCCATTCTCACCCACAGAGCCTGCAGCTCGGCAGTCTCCGCCGGATTTTCCGGTACGAATTCAACAATCGCTTTGTCCAGTCTGATTTTCATTGTGATTCCCCTCCTGACTTAGCCGAAATATCTCTCCAGCAGGCCCTTGAATGCCTTGCCGTGACGGGCCTCATCGCGTGCCATCTCATGTACGGTGTCATGGATTGCATCGAGGTTTGCAGCCTTCGCGCGCTTTGCAAGGTCGAACTTGCCTGCGGTCGCGCCGTTCTCTGCCTCGACTCTCATCTCGAGGTTCTTCTTGGTGCTGTCCGTTACGACTTCGCCGAGCAGCTCAGCAAATTTTGCAGCGTGCTCCGCCTCCTCATATGCAGCCTTCTCCCAGTAGAGGCCGATCTCCGGATAACCCTCTCTGTGAGCGACTCTCGCCATAGCCAGGTACATGCCTACCTCGGAGCACTCGCCCGCGAAGTTTGCTCTCAGGTCAGCCAGAATATCTTCAGATACGCCCTTGGCAACGCCCACCACATGCTCTGCAGCCCAGGTCATCTCACCCTTCTGCTCGGTGAACTTCTCAGCCGGCGCCTTACAGACGGGGCACTGCTCCGGAGCGGAATCGCCTTCATGAACATAACCACAAACGTTGCATACAAATTTTGCCATAATAGTATCTCCTTTTCTTCTTATTTTTAAAAACAGTAATCATTCCTGTTTTAATGATCTTACTATAGCATTGCGGAAACCGGTTGTCAAGTGAAAATTTTGAAAATCAGACAGCTTCTTCCCGCGCGTCCAATTTCTGCGTGCAGTCGCTGCAGACGCCGTAAAAATTCGCCCGGAATGCGTCGATCCGGCCCGGCGCGGTGCGCTGCGCAGCCTCCATGACGGAGCGGATGTTTTCTATATGAATATCGTACACCCGATGGCACTGCGTGCAGATAAAATGCTGATGATTGGTGAGGTCGGCGTCATAGTGCTCCGCGCCGCTGCCGGCGGAAATTTTTGTGATTTCGCCCAGGGATTCCAGAAGCGCGAGGTTGCGGTAGACCGTGCCCAGGCTGATATTCGGATACTGCTCCCGCAGATTCGTATAGACCGTATCGGCGGTGGGGTGGTCGGTGCGGCCTTCCAGGAAGTGCTTGATGGCTTCCCGCTGTCTGCTGTACTTTAATGTGGACATAGACTCACTCCTCATAATAGTAATCATTCTTACTATTTAATATAACAGAAAGAAATCTCGGTGTCAAACCTTTTCAAAACAATCTTTATAGGGTATTATAGTGGTATCAGATGCAAAAAGGAGGAACGCTATGGTATATGATGTCATTGTGATCGGTTCAGGGCCGGCCGGACTGGCGGCGGCCATTTACGCGCAGAGGGCGCGGCTGTCGTGCATGGTGCTCGAAAAGGAGTACATCAGCGGCGGCCAGGTGGTGAATACGTATGAGGTGGATAATTATCCGGGCCTGCCGGGCATCGGCGGATTCGAGCTGGGGATGAAATTTCGCGAGCATGCGGAAAAGCTGGGCGCGAAGTTTACTAATATAGAAGTAAGACATGTCGGACTGGAGGACGAGGGCCGCATAAAGGTCGCCTACACGGACGGAGAGGAATTCCGGGCGCGGGCGCTGGTGCTGGCCATGGGCGCGAAGTACCGCCATCTGGAGGTGCCCGGGGAGAAGCAGCTCACCGGCATGGGCGTTTCCTACTGCGCGACCTGCGACGGAGCGTTTTTCAAGGGCAGGACGGTGGCCGTGGTCGGCGGCGGCGACGTGGCGGTCGAGGACGCGCTGTTTCTGGCGCGCGGCTGCGCGAAGGTGTACCTGATTCACCGCAGGGACGAGCTGCGGGCGGCTGCTTCTCTGCAGGAGCAGCTCCGGAAATGTGAAAACGTGGAATTCATCTGGAACACGGAGGTAAAGGAAATCGCCGGGGACGACCACGTGGAATGCCTGCGGCTGCGCGAAAAGACTGGCGGCACGGAGCGGGTGCTGGATGTGGACGGCGTGTTCATTGCGGTGGGCACGATTCCGAACACCGAAATCATTACAAAACTGTTACATCTTGATCCCTACGGCTATGTCGCCGCGGGTGAGGACGGAATCACGGAAATTCCCGGCATTTTTGCGGCGGGAGACCTCAGAACCAAGCAGCTTCGGCAGATTGTGACGGCGGCTTCCGACGGAGCGAACGTGATTACCTCGGTTCAGAACTACCTGAACGCCCTGTAATCTGCGGTTTTTCCCTCTTGCATTGCATATCCCTTAGAAAAGTTTTAAAAAATTATTTAATATGCTTGACATATTAGTTCACATTTGTTATGATATGTGCGTAATAAATGTAATAAATTCGTAATAAATTAGAGCGAATTGTTTTGGAGGAAGGGATAAGTAATGAAAAGAGGAGCATTGAGATTCACGGCCTGCTGTGTGGCGGCGGGGATGACATTCAGCGGCATGAGCACCGTTGCCTTTGCCAGCAAGGATGTAGCGCTGGTCGGCTTCGGGGCGCCGGTTGAGACGGAAGCGCCGCAGATGGAGGCGCCTGAGACGGAGGCTCCGGTTATCGCGGACGAGACCCCGGCGGAGACAGAGCCGGCAGCCGCGGATGAGGGTTCAGCGGAGCAGGAGACGGCGTATGAGCCGGAGACGGCCGGGACAGAAGCGGTTGAAACGGAAGCGCCGCAGACCGAGGCGGTACTGGACACGAGCATGAGCGGGGAGATGGCTTTTGCGCAGTGTGATGAGTACGTGAATATCCGCAGTGAAGCCAGTGCGGACAGCGAGGCGGTAGGTAAGGTATACAATAACGGTTCGGTGACGATTCTCGGCCAGATTGGAGACTGGTACGAGGTGCAGTCCGGCAATGCCGTCGGTTATGTGAGCGCAGATTATTTCGCAGTCGGCGAGGAAGCGCAGGCGATTGCGGACGAGGTGGCATACAATGTGGCGACCGTCTATGCGGAGGCGCTGGCGGTGCGCGCGGAGCCGAGCGAGGATTCCGAGCAGATCGGTACGGTCTACAGCACGGACGAGCTGGAAGTGGTCGAGTATGAAGGCGACTGGATGAAGGTGGCGCTCGGCGGAGATGTATACGGATACATCAGCGCATATTATGTAGGTTACGATACTTATTACGCGACCGGCGAGACGCTGGAGGAGGAGCAGGAGAGACTGGATCAGGAGTGGCTGGATTACCTGGCGCAGCAGGAGGCCGAGCAGGCAGCGGCTGAGCAGGCATATCTGGACGCGATCGCAGCGGAGCAGGCAGCGGCCGATCAGGCGGCGGCGGACGCGGCATACCAGGCGCAGGCGGCTTCTCAGGCGGCGGTTGACGCACAGGCGGCAGCGGACGCGGAGTACCAGAATTATCTGGCGGCACAGGCAGCGGCGGACGCGGCGACGCAGCAGGCGGATGAGCAGGCGGTGATCGATGCAGCGGCGGCGGCTGAGGCGGCGTACCAGCAGTTCCTGACGGCGCAGTCCTACGCGGATGCACAGGCGCAGGCCGAGGCGGAGGCATCCTATCAGGCTGAGGCGGACGCGGCGGCTGCGGCACAGGCAGCGGCGGATGCGGCGGCGCAGGCATACGCGGAAGCGACCTACACGGACGACGGCTACACCGAGGAGTCCTACACGGACGACAGCTATTCCTCCTCAGACCTGGGACAGCAGATCGTTAACTTTGCGACGCAGTTTGTGGGCAACCCATATGTATGGGGCGGCACGAGCCTGACGAACGGCGCGGACTGTTCCGGTTTCACACAGTCGGTATTCGCGAACTTCGGCATTGGCATTCCGCGCACGGCGGCGGCCCAGTCCGGCAGCGGCACACCGGTTGACCTCGGCAGCATCCAGGCGGGCGACCTCCTGTTTTACGAGGGCGGCAGCGGCATCGGCCACGTCACGATCTACATGGGCAACGGCCAGGTCGTGCACGCGAGCAATTCCAACACAGGCATCACGATTTCCGATTACGGTTACCGCACGCCGGTTTCCGCGAGAAGATACTGGTAAGACAGATATAAGACACAAAAGACAACGGGAGTCCACTGGCGACAGTGGGCTCCCTTCCTGTTCCCCATTCTTTCGCGATTGATTCTTGCAGGATAAATAGGAAAATGGTATACTCAATGCAAATGGCTTGACAACCGGAGAAAATCGGGTGGAGAACAGAGAAATGGCAAAGACAGAATGGCAGGAGGCCGGGGATCAGATCAGGAATCTGGTGCAGGATGCGGTCGACAGCATGGACTTTTCAAAATTGAGCGACGCCATCACCGGGGTGGTAAACGACGCGATGAACAGCGTGCAGGCCGCGATGAAGGAAACCATGTCGGAGCGCGACCCGTATCAGCATACGAACCGCGAGGCGGCGGAACGCATCCGCCGCAACATCCGCCAGCGGCAGCAGGCTGCGCAGCGCGAGGCGGCCGCGCGGACATCCGCGGAGACGGCGGCCCGGCAGGCAAAGGCTCCCCGGACGACGGCGCTTGCGAAAGGCAGAGTGCCGGGAGAGCTGGCGGGCAGGGCGATGAAATGGCTCGGCTGCGGCATGAGCTGCGTATTCGGCCTTGCGTCCGTCATCACGGCGGCGATCGGCATCGCGGCCTGGGAAAACGTTGCGGTTCCGCTGAGCGTGCCGCTGGTGCTGTTTATTTTCAGCCTCGGCATTGCGCAGGCCGGACGGCAGAAGGCCGGGCTGGCGCAGCGCTTCCGCAGATACTGCGCTGTGCTGGGCGGACGCACGTACTGCATGCTGGAGGAGCTGGCCTCGGCTACCAGCCAGAACCTGAAATCCGTCCGCAGGGATCTGAAAAAGATGATCGCCCGCGGTTATTTCAAAGAAGGCTATCTGGACCGGCAGGAGAAGATGCTGATCACAGACCGCGCCACCTACCAGCAGTATCTGACGGCGCAGACGGAGTACGAGCGGCGGCAGCAGGCCGGCGGGGTAGGACAGGGCAGGAGCGGGACAGACCCGCAGACGGATAGCGCGAAGCTGCCGCCGGAGTGCCGGGAGCTGATCCGCGAGGGGCAGGAGTATATCCTCCACGTCCACGAGTGCAACGAAAAGATTCCGGACGAGCAGATCTCGGACAAGCTGGACCGTCTGGAGACGTTGATCACCAGGATTTTCCGGAAGGTGGAGACGAACCCGGAGGTCGCCGGCGACCTCAAGAAAATGATGAGTTATTATCTGCCGACCACGCGCAAGCTGCTGGACGCCTACTGCGAGCTGGACGCGCAGCCGGCGCACGGGCCGAACATCGAGAACAGCAAGCGCGAGATCGAGGCCGCGCTGGATACGATCAACACCGCATTTGAAAATTTGCTGGACAGCCTGTTTCAGGAAAAGGCGTGGGACATTTCTTCGGACATCAGCGTCCTTCACACCATGCTGGCGCAGGAGGGGCTGACCGGAAACGATTTTGAGAAACAGGGAGGGACAACGGATGACAAATGATGTATGGAAAGAGACCGCTGACGCACCGTCGCCGGTGCTGACCTTCGGCGCGCCGCCGAAAACGGGAGGAGCCGATACGGCCCTGGCGGCGGATACCGCGGGGAAGCTGGCGGAGACTGCGCAGGAGGAAACGCCGCCGCAGCTGACGGAGGACATCCTGACGGACGAGGAAAAGAAGATGGTGGACGATTTCAGCCGGAAGATCAACATCCGGGACTCCAGCGGCATTCTCCAGTACGGCGTCGGGACGCAGAAAAAGATGGCGGATTTCTCCGAGACCGCGCTCAACAGCGTAAAGACCAGAGACCTCGGCGAAGTGGGCGACATGATTTCCAGCCTGGTGACGGAGCTCAAGAGCTTTGACGCCGACGAGGAGGAAGACCGGGGCATTCTGGGCTTCTTTAAGAAGTCCGGGAATAAGCTCACCGCAATGAAAGCAAAATACGAAAAGGCGGAAACGAACGTCGGGAAGATCTGCGAGGTGCTGGAAGGGCACCAGATGCAGCTGATGAAGGACGTCGCCGTCCTTGACAAGATGTACGGACTCAACCTCTCCTATTTTAAGGAGCTTTCCATGTATATCCTGGCCGGCAAAAAGCGCCTGCAGGAGATTCGGGGCACGGAGCTGAAGGACCTGATGGCAAAGGCCGACAAGAGCGGCCTGCCGGAGGACGCGCAGGCGGCGCGCGACCTGGAGTCGCTGTGCGAGCGCTTTGAGAAAAAGATTCACGACCTGGAGCTGACGAGGATGATCTCGGTTCAGACGGCGCCGCAGATTCGCATGGTGCAGTCCAGCGATTCGCTGATGATCGAAAAAATCCAGTCCACGGTGGTCAACACGATCCCGCTCTGGAAGAATCAGATGGTGCTTGCCCTGGGCGTGGAGCACGCGAACGAGGCGGCGAAGGCGCAGCGGGAGGTCACGGACATGACCAACGAGCTGCTGAAAAAGAACGCGGAAAAGCTGAAAATGGCGACGGTGGAGAGCGCGAAGGCTTCCGAGCGCGGCATCGTGGATATGGAGACGCTGCGGACGACGAACGCTTCCCTGATCTCGACCTTTGACGAGGTGATCCGCATTCAGGAGGAAGGCCGTCAGAAGCGCAGGGCCGCGGAGGCGGAGCTGAACCGCATGGAGCTGGATCTGAAGAACAAGCTTCTGGAGATACGAAATTAAGTCCGCCGTTACAGGGCGCCGGATTCGCGAAGCATCATGATTACCGGGTGATCCGAAGCGCCGGCGGCGGCGGGCGTCCGGAGGACGGAAAGGAGCAAAAATGGGAGTTTTCCTTGCAGTATTGATTTTGTTTGTGGTGATTGTAGCGGTGATTGTGGCGGTCAGCACCGTCAGCGCGGTGTCCGGAGTGATCGAGGAAGAAGAAGACGAGGAATAACGGGCAGGAACTGACATGGACGTATACACAATTTCTCAATGGGTACTGTTTTTCTATATTTACTGTTTTCTGGGCTGGGTGTGGGAGAGCACGTACGTATCCGTCAAATCAAAAAAACTGGTCAACCGCGGCTTTCTGAAAGGGCCGCTGCTGCCGATTTACGGCAGCGGCGCGGTCTGCGTGCTTGTGGCGACCATTCCCGTGCGGGACAACATCGCGCTCACCTTTGTGGTGGGCATGGTGGCCGCGACGGCGCTGGAATACGTGACGGGCGCGGTGATGGAGCGCCTGTTCCGCGTGCGCTACTGGGACTATTCCGGCAAGCCGTTTAACGTCAACGGCTATATCTGTCTGGGCTCCACGGTCTGCTGGGGCGTGATGACGGTGCTGATGGTGAACGTTCTGCACCGCTACGTCGCGGACCTGGTGCTGGCGGCCGGGGAGACCTGGGACACCGCCGCGGCGCTGGTATTGACGCCGTTTGTGACCGCTGATTTTATGAATTCGTTCCACGCGGCGATTCACCTGCGCGACATTCTGGTGCGCAACGAAAAGCTCAACGAGGAGCTGCAGAAGCTTGCGCTCCGCAGGCGTGAACTGGAACAGCGGCTGGCGGATGCCGGCGAGAAGGCGAGGGAGCAGCGGGCGGCGGAGCTGCAGGAGCTGCTGCTGCGCATCGGCGAGCTGAGAGGACGGCTGGCCGTGCCGAACGTCAGGTCGATTCACGGACTGCTCCGGCGCAACCCGGCTGCGGTTTCGCGCCTGCACAGGGAGACGTTTGCTCAGCTGAAACAATCGCTGGCCGAGAAGATCGGAGAAATCAAAAATATATGATATCGTTGGAAGAGTTTGAGGAGATTACGCTTGAAACTGCAGATACGTTCCCGGAAGATTTTTTCCGGGAACTGAACGGAGGCGTCATGGTCCGAAGCGAGTGCCGGCTGCATCCGGCGGCGGAAGACCATGACCTTTTTATTATGGGCGAATATCACGTCAACCGCTACCTGGGGCGGTTCATCGTGCTGTATTACGGCTCCTTCGCGCAGTGCATGGGCTATGCCTCCAGGGAGGAGCTGCAGAAACGCGTCCGCAAGGTGCTGCTCCATGAATTCCGGCATCATCTGGAATCCCTGGCCGGGGAGTGCGACCTGGAAATCGAGGACGCCGTGGAGATTTCGCAGTACAAATATCGCCGGCGGATGGAAAAAGGCTTGACGGGAGATGCTTCTGGGGATAAAATAGACAAGGTGACTTTTTAGCAGCGGACATATGTCCGCGATGCAAAGACACAGGAGGAGAATATTATGAAACCGTACAGAGAGATGACAAGAGAGGAACTCCTGAAAGAACAGGCCGCGCTGGAGGCGAAGTATCAGGAAGTCAAGGGCAGGGGACTGAAGCTGGATATGTCCCGCGGCAAGCCGTCGAAGGATCAGCTGGATCTGGCGAACGGCATGATGGATGTGTTAAACAGCAGCTCCGACATGGTCTGCGAGGCCGGAGTGGACTGCCGCAACTACGGTATTATGGACGGTATTCCGGAGGCCAGACAGCTGCTGGCCGATATGTCGGAGGTGCCGGAGAAAAATATTTTGATTTACGGAAACTCAAGCCTGAACGTGATGTTTGACACGGTGGCGCGCGCGATGTCGATGGGCGTCTGCGGACACACGCCGTGGGGCCAGCTGGACAGGGTGAAATTCCTGTGCCCGGTGCCCGGCTACGACAGGCACTTCGGGATCACGGAATTTTTCGGCATCGAGATGATCAACGTGCCGCTGTACACGACCGGCCCGGATATGGACCTCGTGGAGAAGCTGGTGTCGGAGGACGAGACGGTCAAGGGAATCTGGTGCGTGCCGAAGTATTCCAACCCGACCGGCATCTCGTACTCGGACGAGACGGTGCGGAGATTCGCGCACCTGAAGCCTGCCGCCCCGGATTTCCGCATTTTCTGGGACAATGCATACTCGATCCACCATCTCTATGACGACGACCAGGATGTCATTCTCGAGCTTCTGACCGAGTGTGAGAAGGCCGGGAACGAGGACATGGTGTATAAATTTATCTCGACGTCGAAGGTGAGCTTCCCGGGCTCTGGCATCGCGGCGATGGCGGCGTCCGAGGCGAACCTCGCGGACGCGCGGAAGGCGATGTTCTATCAGACGATCGGACATGACAAGCTCAACCAGCTCAGGCACGTGCGCTTCTTTAAGGATATGGACGGCGTGCGCGCACACATGAGGAAGCACGCGGATATTCTGCGCCCGAAATTTGAGGCGGTGCTGGACACGCTGGACAGGGAGCTGGGCGGTCTGGAGATCGGGACCTGGGTGAGGCCGAAGGGCGGCTATTTCATCGCGTTCGATTCGCTGGAGGGCTGCGCGAAAAAGATTGTGGCTCGGGCGAAGGAGGCCGGCCTGGTCATGACGGGTGCAGGCGCGACTTTCCCGTACGGAAAGGACCCGAAGGACAGCAATATCCGCATTGCGCCGTCCTTCCCGGAGCCGGATGAGCTGACGATCGCTTCCGAAATCTTCGTGCTGAGCGTGAAACTTGTCAGTATTGAAAAAATGCTGGCGGATTGAGCGAAAGTATGATATAGTGCTCATAGTAGTATGCGCAGCCGGAGCTGCCGCTGAATTTGGCGATATTTTGCTGAAAATGCGGGCGGGAATTCCGGCTGAGAGCAGTTGGAAGAGAGACAGAGACGCATATCTGTGAGAGAACGGTACAGATACAAAGAGAAAAATTCAGAGAGGCGAGTTGCGGGATGAAACGTTGTATGTTTTGCGGAAATATGGAGGAAGATGACGCCAGGTTGTGCAGTGTGTGTGGGAACCCCTTTGCGGATATGGAGGACAGTGCCGCCGCGCCCGCTAAGGGCGATGGACAGGCATCCGGGGAGAAGCCGGATCCCGGCGAAGGAACAGGACCGGATGCTGCGGATTCTGCCGGTGACGCGCAGGGGCAGACCTCTGCGAAGCCGGCGCAGGTTCCGGACGGCCGCAGACCACGTATGACGAAGAGCGCGCCCCGGATTTACGGACAGGAGGGCGATGCCGCGGAGGATCCTGAGATGTACGCCCACCAGGGCAGCATCCGCAGGACGGTCGCCCCGAGAAGCTCTGAGCCGCAGGGGATGACCGCAGGCGGCGCGGCGCAGCGCAGTCCGGGCCGCCCGCTCAGGCAGGTGCAGGGAACAGGCCGGCCGGCAGGGTATGGCCAGGCGGACGCGGCAGGTGCGGGAACAGGCCGCCCGGCAGGATATAGCCAGGCAGACATGGCGAATGCGGGAACAGGCTGTCCGGCAGGATATGGTCAGGCGGATATGGTGAATGCGGGAACAGGCCGCCCGGCAGGATATGGTCAGGCGGATATGGTGAATGCGGGAACAGGCCGCCCGGCAGGATATGGTCAGGCGGACATGACGAATGCGGGAGCAGGCCGCCCGGCGGGGTATGGTCAGGCGGACATGACGAATGCGGGAGCAGGCCGCCTGGCGGGGTATGGTCCGGCAGGCGCAGGCCGTTTGACGGGAGTGACTCCCGGAAACGCAGGGAGCAGACTGGCCGGCGCGGATCCCTGGGCGAAGCGCAGAGTGCAGACCGCGAGAGCGGCGCTGAGGTCTCCGCTTTTCCTTTTGATTGCACTGCTGAACACCGGCTTTGTGGCGAGTTCCATCGCGGCAATCTTTATGAGGGAGCTGAACTATTCCCAGATCGTCCGGCTGCTGGGCGATGTGGATCTGCCGGGTCAGGTATCCGGATATATGAACACGGCGTCCTCCCTGCTGGGCAGGCTTGACTCCGGTATGACCGTGACCAATCTGGTTCTGCGGGTTCCGGCGCTTCTGTTCTGCCTCGGGCTTTGGCTGATCGTGCTGACCGTCCGTCTCGCGAAGGACAGGATGTCCGGCGTTGGGTTCCTTCTCGCGAAGATCTCCGTGGTCATCCGCATGGTGGCGGCCTGTATCGTGATGGCGGCGGTTCTGATTGTGTCCGTGGCGATCGTGGTGTCCGCGTGGGTATCCGGCTCTCAGAATATGATCATTGCCGCGATTGTGATCCTGGTGCTCACGATTATCGCGGTGATGATGGTGATCATGTACTATTTCAGTTATCTTGCGACGCTGAAGACCTGCAGGATCAACAGCAATACGGGCGAGAGCTACGGAAAGGCATCGGCCTATGCGGCGGTGCTGCAGATCATCGTAGCGCTGACCGCGATTATCAGCCTGCTCTCCGGCATCGTCAACGAGGAGATCACAGGCATCGTCAGCGGGGTCTGCCAGATGGGGTGGATGATCCTGCTGAGCGTCTGGATTTTCGGATACAGAAGGAAAATGAAAAATCTGTAAGCCTGCGCGGACCTGAGCGGATTGCGGAGGCCCGGCCGGTGAGGCGGAAATTAATAAAATGGCGGCTCTGTTTGTGTTGACAGCGGCCGCTATTTTTGTTAGTATAGACGTGCAGTTTAGCGTGGTAGAGTATTACCATGGCAGAGAGATATGGAACAGAACCATACAAGGAGGATAACATTATGAAAAAAAGAACTTTGTGTCTGGCGGCGGCAGTGGCGATGACGGCTTCTCTGGTGGCCGGTACTGTCAGCATGGCGGACGAGCGCACGACGTTTACGGTAGGCTTCGACGCGGAGTACCCGCCGTACGGTTACATGGATGAGAACGGTGAGTACACCGGCTTCGACCTTGAGCTGGCTCAGGCAGTCTGCGATCTGCGCGGCTGGGAGCTTGTGAAGACCCCGATCGCATGGGATTCCAAGGATATGGAGCTCAACTCCGGCGCGATCGACTGCATCTGGAACGGTTTCACGATGAACGGCCGTGAGGACGAGTACACATGGTCGCTTCCGTATGTGGACAACAGCCAGGTGATCGAGGTGGCGGACGCTTCCGGGATCACGGATCTTGCAGGCCTTGCGGGCAAGACGGTGGCGGCGCAGGCGGCTTCCGCGGCGCTTGAGCTTCTGACGGGCGAGGGCGACCAGGCGGATCTGGGCGCGACGTTCGGAGCGATCCAGGAGTTCCCGGATTACAACACCGCATTTGCAGAGCTGCAGGCGGGCAGCGTGGACGCGGTGGCGATGGACATCGGCGTTGCACAGTATCAGATCAGGGACAAGGAAGGTTTCTCGATCCTCGATGAAGCGCTCAATTCCGAGCAGTATGCGATCGGCTTCGCGCTTGGCAACGAGGAGCTTCGCGACCAGGTGAACGAGTCTCTTATGGAGCTGGTCGACAATGGTACATTCTACGACCTTGCCGAGAAGTATGAGCTGACCGACATGGTCTGCCTCGGGGGCTCTGCTGAGGAAGCGGTGGAGGCTGAGACAGGTGATGTGACGCCGGCTGAGACTGAGACAGAGGCCGCGGCAGAGTAGAAAAGAGACGCGGCGCCGCGGCAGGCGATGCGTGCGGGGTAAAGAGAATGCGAGCTGCGGCAGGCGATGCGTGCGGAGCAGTGAGAATGTGCGCCGCAGCAGGCAGTGAGCGGCGGTAAGTGAAAGGCGCGCTGCGGCGCGTGGGTTGCGCGGTGGATGCAGGCGCCCGGGAGAGGGCTGTGCGCCGCGCGATATACGAAAAATTGAGGGGCTGTTGCAGCTTGTGGACAGCGGCGCGGAAGCGATTGCCAACACATCCTGCGGCGGCCCCGTACACTGTGTCCGGCAGTGGATTCGGGAGGAGAAAACATGAGTTTTTCGGTAATGCTGGAACAACTGAGCAGCGGTATGGTCAAGTCGCTCGGCATCTTCGTGCTGACGCTTGTGTTTTCCCTGCCGCTCGGCCTGCTGGTCTCATTCGGCAGGATGTCCAAAAACAGGATCCTGCAGAGGATTGTGAAAATCTATATTTCGATCATGAGAGGCACGCCGCTGATGCTTCAGCTGCTGGTCGTCTATTTCGGACCGTATTATCTGTTCGGGATGCGCATCGGAGGCACGTACCGTTTCCTGGCAATCATCATCGGCTTCGCGCTGAACTACGCGGCGTATTTTGCGGAGATCTACCGTTCGGGCATCGAGTCCATGCCGGTCGGCCAGTACGAGGCGGCGACGGTGCTCGGCTACAACCGGGTGCAGTGCTTTTTCTGCATTATATTCCCGCAGGTCGTGAAGCGGATCCTTCCGTCGATCACGAACGAGGTCATCACGCTGGTCAAGGACACGTCGCTGAGCTTCTCGCTCGCGTACGCGGAGATGTTCACGATCGCGAAACAGATCGCGGCGGCGCAGACGACGTTCATGCCGTTTGTGGTCGCGGGCGTGTTTTATTACATATTTAATCTTGTGGTTGCGGTGGGAATGGAGAAGATCGAGAAGCGGCTGGGCTATTACCAGTAGGCCCCGCGGGGAGGAGAAGGCATGAAGCTGTTGGAAATGAATCACATTCGCAAGGAATTTGACGGGCTTGAGGTAATCCGGGACATTTCTCTCTCCGTGGAGGAGGGCGAGGTCCTCTCGATCATCGGGCCGTCCGGCTCCGGGAAGTCGACGCTGCTGCGCTGTGCGACGATGCTGGAGAAAATTGACGGCGGCGAGATCCGCTATATGGGAGAGCGCGCCGCCTGGGTGGAGGACGGCAGGCAGGTCTACCCGCACGGGCCGGAGGCGAAGAAGATCCGCTCCTATTTCGGACTGGTGTTCCAGAGCTTTAACCTGTTTCCGCACTATTCGGTGATGAAGAATATCACGGACGCACCGATCCGGATCCAGAAGCGGGACAAGAGCGAGGTGTACCGGGAGGCCAGGGATCTCCTGAAGAAGATGGGGCTGGAGGACAAGGAGGACTCGTATCCGTTCCAGCTCTCCGGCGGACAGTGCCAGCGAGTGGCGATCGCCAGGGCGCTCGCGCTGAACCCGAAGATTCTGTTTTTTGACGAGCCGACCTCGGCGCTCGACCCGGAGCTGACCGGGG
>CANRIG010000039.1 GCA_947630595.1 uncultured Lachnospiraceae bacterium
ATGTATCCGTTCAGCAGGGATGAGCTTGCATATGAACGGCTGATCAAGATCCTGTCCATGTACAGGCTGACGCTGGGGCAGGCCAGACAGGAGGAGCTTTTAGAGTATCTGTTCAGGAACTGCGATGACCCGGACCGGCTCCGGGAACTGTTTATAAACCTGAGTCCGTTTTATCGAAAGGCTGATGAAAAATAAGGGTGCAAACGGCATCATCGGTTTATCCTGCGTTCAAGTGCGAGCTCGATTAACTGGTCGGCTTCCCCGTTTTCCTCAAAATGAAAATAAGTGGTATGTTCACAGCAGCGTTTACCGAACTCTTTGCAACCCTCATCACAAAATTATACGGGTTTTGTGGCTCTGCGATCACATTTTTATATCTGTGCAGGTGTATGAGCCAGGTGAGACAAAAACAGAGGATGCCTGAAAGTCATTTGAAATGACCGGCAAAACAACCGGAAGACTCTCTGGTTCAACCGGTTTTGAGAGAACCTGGCGCTGAATCGGATTTCAGCCGGACTTGCCTAAATGGAAAAAATATGGTATAAAACTAACAATGATACAGGGTAACATAACACTTAGAAATGGAGGATACCGGATGAACTATGAGGAAAACAACGTAGGTTACGTAGAAAACATGTTTGACTATACAGAACGGACAAAAAAAATCTGTCTGGAAAACGATCTGATTTCCGACCATCTGTTTGAAGAATACGGCGTGTACCGCGGACTGCGCGATACGAACGGCAAGGGCGTCGCCACAGGTCTGACCAATATCTCAAAAATCATATCGTTCCAGGATGTTGACGGGAAAAAGGTTCCGTGCGACGGGCAGCTCTGGTATCGGGGTTATCCGGTCGACCTCCTGATTCATGAGCTGGGAAAGGACAGTTTCGGATTTGAATCCACCGCATATCTGCTGTTGTTCGGCGAGCGGCCGGACAGCGCCGAGCTTCTGGAATTCCGCCAGATACTGGCCGAGTGCCGCAATCTCCCGACCAATTTTACGCGGGACGTGATCATGAAAGCGCCGACCAGAGACATCATGAATTCCATGACGCGCAGCATCCTCACGCTGGCCTCCTATGACGACCGCGCGACGGATACCGAGCTTGGAAACAGCCTGCGGCAGTGCATCCAGCTGATCAGCACGTTTCCGATGCTGGCGGTTTACGCCTATCACGCATACAACCACTACGAGCAGGATGACAGCATGTATATTCACCGTCCGATGCATGACCTTTCGACGGCGGAAAATCTGCTGCTGATGCTGCGCCCGGACCGCTCCTACACAAAGCTGGAGGCGAAAGTGCTCGATATCGCGCTGATTCTACACATGGAGCATGGCGGCGGCAACAATTCCACGTTCACGACGCGCGTCGTCACCTCGTCCGGGTCGGATACCTATTCGGCGATTGCGGCCGCGATGTCGTCGCTGAAGGGGCCGAAGCACGGCGGCGCCAACATCAAGGTCATGGAGATGATCGAAAACATTCGCGACAATGTGCGCGATTACGGGGATAAAGAGGAGATCGCCGCTTACCTCTCGCGGATGCTTGACGGGGAGGTCTTTGACCGCAAGGGTCTGATCTATGGAATGGGACACGCGGTTTATTCGCTGTCCGACCCGCGCGAACGCATTTTCAAGAAGTTCGTGGAGATGCTGGCGGCGGAGAAACACCGCGAGCGCGACATGATGCTGTACAATAATATCGAAGAAATCGCGCCGCAGATCATCGCCAGCAAGCGCCGGATCTTCAAGGGCGTCAGCCCGAACGTGGACTTTTACAGCGGATTTGTATACCAGATGCTGAATATTCCGGTCGAGCTTTACACGCCGATTTTCGCAGTCGCGCGTATCGTCGGCTGGAGCGCGCACCGGCTCGAGGAGCTGGTCAATGCGGGGAAGATCATCCGTCCGGCGTATTTAAGCGTAATGCAGGAGAAAGTCTGAGCGGCGGGCGCGCAGCCTGCCTGGCGGAAAAATGTGCCGGCGGGTTAAAATGTATGATATGCGGAGCAGGCGCGCAGCCTGCCGTGCGGGGAAATGCGCCGACAGGTTAAAACGTATGATATGCAGAGCAGGCGCGCAGTCTGCCGTGTGGGGGAAATGCGCCGGCGGGTTAAAACGTATGATATGCGGAGCAGGCGCGCAGCCTGCTGTGCGGGAAAATGTGCCGGCAGATCAGAACGTATGATATGCGGCGGAAAACAGAGGAGGACACACAGGAGATGCTTGGAACAATTGTGAATACGGGGACGATTCTGGCCGGGAGCACGCTCGGAAGCGTGCTGCGCAAGGGCGTCAAGGAAAAATATCAGGATGCGCTGTACACGGCGATGGGGCTGGCGGCCTCGGTGCTCGGCATCAATGCGGTGGTCAGCAATATGGCTAAAAGCCATTATCCGGTGCTGTTTATCGTCAGTCTGGCGGCCGGCAGCCTGCTGGGCACGATCCTGGACATCGATGCGAAATTCCAGGGGCTCGTCGGGAAATACTCCAAATCCAACCTCGGGCAGGGCCTTTCCACCGGCATCCTCCTGTACTGCATCGGCACGCTCTCGATTCTGGGGCCGGTGATGAGCGCGCTCCACGGCGACAATACCTACCTGTTCACAAACGCCACGCTTGACTTCGTGACCTCGACGGTGCTGGCGTCCACCTACGGTATCGGCATGGCCTTCGCGGCCCCGGTTCTGTTCTGCTGGCAGGGCTCGATCTACCTGATCGCCCGCAATCTCTCCGGCACCTTTTTCTCGGAGGACATGATCGCGGAGCTGTGCATCGTCGGTGGCGTGCTGATTTTCAGCTCCGGGCTCGGCATCCTGAAAATCAAGGACTGCAAGGCTCTGAATATGCTGCCCTCGCTGGCGGTGCCGATTCTCTTCTTTGTCGTCAAGGGGCTGCTTGGATAAAATATCACATATCATGGAAATACAGATAATGAAACCAACACGCCCCGCCCGGCGGCGATTGAAATTGGAAACAGAAATCGGAAACAGGGAGAAACAGTTATGAATAAAAACGGAAAACGGTTCTGGCGCCGTCTTGTCTGTCTGGCGGCGCTTTTGCTCAGCCTGGCGGCGCCGGGGATGGGCGTGCAGGCGGCGAAGCTGCCGGCGCTGCATGTGCAGGGCACGAAGCTGGTGAATGAGAACGGCAAAGCCGTGCAGCTGAAAGGCGTGAGTACGCACGGGCTGTCGTGGTATCCGCAGTATGTGAACCAAAAAGCGTTTGCGTACATGAAAAAGAACTGGCACATCAACACCGTGCGCCTGGCGATGTACACGGCCGAGTACAACGGCTACTGCACCGGCGACGCGGCGAACCGGAAAAAACTGGAGAAGCTCGTCGACGACGGCGTGCGCGCCGCCACGTCCGCAGGACTTTATGTGATCATTGACTGGCACATCCTGAGCGACGGGAACCCGCAGACCCATGAGAAGCAGGCGCTGGCGTTTTTCAAAAAGATGGCCGCGAACTATAAAAACAATACCAACGTCATTTATGAAATCTGCAACGAACCCAACGGCGGCGCCTCCTGGAGCACCATCCGCAAATACGCGGACAAGGTGATCAAAACGATCCGCAAAAAGGACAAGGACGCCGTGATTCTGGTGGGCACGCCGAACTGGTCGCAGGATGTGGACGAGGCAGCCCGAAATCCCCTGAAAGGGAAAAATCTGATGTACACGCTGCATTTTTATGCAGGCACGCACGGCGCATGGCTCAGGGACAAGGCGCAGAAGGCGCTCGACGCCGGCCTGCCGCTGTTCGTCTCCGAATTCGGGATTTCCGACGCCTCCGGAAACGGCGGGCTCAACAAGACCGAGGGAGGAAAGTGGCTCAGTTTTCTGAAGAAAAACAAAATCGCCTTTATCGGCTGGAATCTCAGCAACAAAGGCGAGAGCTCCGCGCTGCTCAAATCTTCCACGCAGAAAACGTCGGACTGGAAAAGCTCCGACCTTTCTGAGTGGGGGAAATGGCTGGTCGGGAAGCTGAAATAAACGGGAAAACGGGAGCTTTATTGCGCTTTGCCCTTTCTCACAGGACGGCTGCCGGCAGTTCGACCGTGAAGGTGGCTCCGCCGCCGGGCGTGTCGGTCAGCAGGATGCGGCCGCCGTGCAGACGGGCGATTTCCTGCGCGATACACAGCCCCAGACCAAAATGTGACTTATCGGTGCGGGAACGGTCGAGGCGGATGAAGCGTTCAAAGACCGCCTCCTTCTGTTCGTCCGGGATGCCGGGGCCGTTGTCGGTCACGCGGATAAAAAACGCCGGGGCTTTGCGGGCGTCGTGCCTCAGGGAGAGGGCTTTGCGGGCCGCAGGCTGCTCCGCGTACTCCAGCGACAGCCGCACGGTTCCGTTTGGCGGCGTATAGGAGAACGCATTGTCAATCAGGACGGAGAGAAGCTGGCGGATGCGCCCGGCGTCGCAGCGGCAGCGGGGGAGCGCCTCCTCCGGCAGCGCGATGTCCCAGTGCAGCCCGCGGGAAGCGGCGAGCGGCTCGTACTGCTCCCAGGTCTGCAGCAGCAGGGTGTCCAGCTCCGTCTCGGACGGCTGTATGCTCCAGGTGCGGTTGTCCGCGCTGGCGAGCTGCAGCATGTCGTCGATCAGGCAGGACATGCGCCGGCCCTCCGAGTCGATTGTGTCGAGGAACTGCCGGTCGCCGGCCATGATGCCGTTTCTGACTGCGGCCGCGCTGCTGAGAATGACCGTCAGCGGCGAGCGCAGCTCATGGGAAGCAGATGCGACAAACTGTATCTGCTTTTTTCGGTTTTCAGACAGAGGGCGCAGCATCCGCGCCGTAAAATTCCAGAAGAAAGCGCTCAGCAGGGCGAGCGCGGCCAGCCCGGTCAGCAGAAAGGCCAGACGCTGCCGGAAGATGCGCTGTTCCATGGCGGACAGGGCGCGCACCGCCATCACGCCGACAAAGCCGCCGGAGCGCGGCAGCAGGGCCGCGGAGGCGTACCAGTTCTTTCCGGCATAGACAATCGAAAATTCGTGGTGCTGTGTGAGCGCGCCCAGGGAGGCGGGCTCTTTCAGGTTGAGGCCGCAGTCGTCGAGCGCACGGCGGGAGACCGCTTCCCAGATCCCGTCGGGGACAGAGGCGGCCTCCAGCTGCTGAAAGAAAAAGGGAGAACCGTTGTCGGACAGCTGCAGGGAAAGCCGGTAACTGTGCTCGAGCTGCCGGATCAGGGCGTGCGAAAACAGATTCTGCTGCTCGAGGCTCTGATACATGGCGGCGGCGCCGGACAGGAAAGCGTCATATTCCTGGCGGCGGATGCCCGACTCGGAGATCAGCAGGCAGACGGCGGAGAGCACGGCCAGCACCAGGGCGGTGATGGCGGCGCACAGAGCGGTCAGTTGTACGTGCAGTTTGCGAAACATGGCGGTTTCCTCCGTCAGACTGCGCCTGTCAGCCGGTAGCCGACGCCGCGCACGGTTTTGATCTCCGCGCGGCTGCCGACCGAACGCAGACGGCGGCGCAGAAAATGAATGTAATTGTCGAGATTGCCGTTTTCAATCTCGGAATCCGGACCCCAGACCCGCAGCAGGATGGTGCCGCGGGGGAGCGTCTGTTCTGCGTTCTGCAGAAACAGGGCGAGCAGGTCGCCCTCACGCTTTGAGAGCGTGCAGGCATTGCCGCCGCAGTGCAGCAGATTCTGCTCTATATCATATGTGATGTCTCCGCAGGCAAGGCACTCGCTCGCCGTCAGCTTCGACGGCCGGCGGCGGATGCAGCGGATGCGCGCCATCAGCTCCTCAAAGGCGAACGGCTTGACGATGTAGTCGTCCGCGCCGCAGTCCAGTCCGGTGACCCGTTCCTCGAGGCTGCCGAGCGCAGTCAGAAGCAGAATCGGCACGGAGGCGTGCGCTTCGCGGGCGCGCTTCAGCACTTCGAGGCCGTCCAGCCCGGGCAGCATCCGGTCCAGCAGCACCAGGTCGTGTGCATTTTCCAGAATATAATAGAGGCCCTCCTCGCCGTCGTGCGAGACTGTGACCGCAAAGCCCTGCTGTTCCAGCATCAGGCGCAGGGAGCGGCAGAGGGCGGGATCATCCTCAATCAGCAGTATGCGCATAGCTTCGGCTCCTTTTGGCTCATTGCTTATCTGAAAATTATACCACAGAAATCTCTAAATTTTCTGTAAGGCGGGAAAAAATTAAAATGTGAATTAGAGTCTTTTTAGAGAAAACAGTCTTACAATGGCAGCAGTTCACATGCAGCGCCATGCTGCGGGCGAACGGCAATTTACATTTATAGTTTACAGAACAGGAGGCTGGAGTATGAGAGAAAGCATAAGGAAAAACGGATGGCAAAGCCGGAATGCAGGGAAGAAACGGTGCGCCGCTGTGCTGGCGGCCGTACTGACCGTGACGGGCGCAGCGGCCGGAATGCCGGCTGCCGTGTGCGCGGAGGAGAACGAAGCGGCGATGGGCCGTTATCTGGAGACGGACATTGCGCTGCCGGAGGAGATGGAGCTTCAGGATGTGGTGCGGACGGCGGAAGGGACGATCCGCATCATCGGCAGAGGCGGGGAAGGGTATGCCCTCTGGGACAGCGCGGACGGCGGCGCTTCCTGGGAACAGACGGGGACGCTGGCCGCGGAGTATGCGAACGAGTGGTTCACGGACGCTGCGCTGAATCCGAACGGCGGCTGCGCTGTGGTGGGCCTGGAGGAAAAACAGCCCGCAGAAGGCCAGACCGGCGCCGGGATGCGGGATTTCATCTATTATATGGTGTCCTTCGACGCGCAGGGGAACGTGCTGTACCGGAGGGATATAGAGGAAGACAGTGTTTCCCATCTGTGCTTTACGCAGAACGGACAGTTGATCGGACGGGTGGGAAACGAGGTAATGCTGTTTGACGGCGATACCGGCGAGACGGCGGTAACGTTCAGCACGGACGGAGCCGAGGAGATCGGAATCTGCGGGGAGGAAGTGCTGCTATTGACCGGTTCGCGTGAGCTGCAGCGCTATGACACAGCGACGGGAGAACCGCTGCCGCGCGACGAAGCGCTGGACGAAGCGCTGTTTGCCTCCGGAAAAGATTATATAATTGGCTCCAGCATCTCCCAGCCGATTGTGATGGCGGAGGATGAAGATGGGCGTCTGTGCTACTGCACGGACGAGGGAATCTTTGTCCACAGGATGGGAGGCACCGCGGTGGAAAAGGTTGTGGACGGGGAAATGAATTCCATGACGTCACCGAGCATGGAACTGTGCGCGCTGGCGGCCGCAGACCAGTGTTTTTATCTCATCTGCTATGACGACGGGAAAAGCGTATACCAGATGATGAAATATGAATATTCGGCGGATACGCCGAGCATGCCGCAGAAGGAGCTGACGGTTTATTCGCTGATGGAGAATGCGGAGATCCGCCAGGCGGCGGCAGTGTTTCAGAAGCAGTATCCGGACACCTACGTGAATTATGAGATCGGGATGAGCGGCGAGAACGGGGTGACGGCGGCCGACGCGCTGCGGACGCTGAACACGGAGCTTCTGGCGGGCAGCGGGCCGGATGTTTTGCTGCTGGACAATATGGCGGCGGACACCTACGCCGCGCAGGGCCTGCTGACGGATCTGAGCGAAATCGCCGCGGAAGTCCGGGACAGCGACGGACTGCTGGACAACGTGGCGGGCGCGTATGAGCAGGACGGTTTTCTGCCGCTGATTCCGGCGGAGTTCGGGATTTTGACGGCGGCAGGCGACCCGGCGCTTTTAGACGGCCTGAACGGCACGGAGGCTCTGGAAGAGCTGGCGGCGCAGCAGGGAGCGCTGAGCGTCTATGATATCGGCATGCTCCGGGAATTTTTATACCGCGTGTATTCCGGAAGCTGGGAAAATGAGGACCATACGCTGAACCAGGAAAGGCTCTCCGCATATGTGAATGCGGTAAAGCATATCACGGACACCTGGAAGGAGTATGCAGCGCCGGAGGATCTTGACATGCTTGCCATGTATGAAGACGGGGGCTATATGAACTGGAATCAGTTCCAGCAGACCGGCATGAACGGAGACGATCTGAGCATAGAGGTTATGGATATAGCGCAGAACCCGGGCGGTATCCACCTCGGCACGCTGTATGATATCATAGGATACTGCGGGCTGACGACCGTAAACAAACAGACGGGCATGTGCGCTTTGGAGGCGCTGCCGCTGACGGAAGAAAAGCTGTTTGTACCCTGCTGCATGCTCAGCATCCTGAGCACCTCGCGGGAGCCGGAGCGGGCGGCCGATTTTGTAAAATACATGCTTTCCCGGGAGGCGCAGGAGAACCTGGGAAATGGCTTCCCGGTCAACCGGACGGCGCTGGAGCATACGGTTTACGACGACCGGCTTGAGGAGATAGGCGGCATGGAGGTCGTCAGCTCCGACAAGGACGGCAGCTATTTTGAGCTGACCTATGAATGGCCGTCCCGGGAGGAATGCGACGCGTTGTTTGCGATGGCGGAGCAGGCGACAGTCCCGGTCGCTTCGGAGCAGGTGCAGCACGACGTGGTGATGGAAGAGATGAAACGCTGCCTGAACGGCGAGACAGGAACCGATGAGACGGTGAATGCAATCCTGCAGCGGATCAATCTCTATCTCGCGGAGTAAGCGTCATGCGCGGCAGGCGGCGTGGACGCAGCCCGCGCGGCTTTCATAGGAAAAAAGGAGGATATCGGGGATTTTTCTTTCTCCTGCCTGACTTTGCCGGCGTCGTCTGCTTTACGCTGCTGCCGTTTGCCGAAGTGGTGCGGCGCTCGTTTCAGAGCGCGGTCACGCAGGAGTGGGTGGGCTGGAAAAATTACCGGGAAATTTTTTCCAACACGGCGTTCCGGCTGGCCGCCTTCAATACCCTGCGCTTCACCGGCATCTGCATCCCCTTGCTGGTGACGGTTTCGCTGCTGCTGGCCGTGGTGCTGCAGAAGCTGACGGTAGGAAAAAATGTGCTGAAAAGCATTTTCCTGATGCCGGTGGCGGCCCCGGCCGCGTCCGTGGTGCTGGTCTGGAAGGCATTGTTTCACTCCAACGGCCTGCTGAACGCCCTGGCGGAGCGCATGGGCGGGCAGCGGGTCGGCTGGATGACGAGCGGAGCGGCCTTTTTCGTGCTGGTGCTCAGTTATCTGTGGAAAAACATCGGTTATGATATGGTGCTTTGGCTGGCCGGTCTGGCGGGAATTCCCACGGAAATCTATGAGGCGGCGCGCGTGGACGGGGCGGGCGAGTGGCGGTGCTTCGTCAGCATCACCCTGCCCAATCTGCTGCCGTCCCTGTACACGATCACGGTGCTGTCGCTGCTCAATTCCTTTAAGGTGTTCCGCGAGGCCTGGCTGGTCGCCGGGGATTATCCGCACCAGAGCATGTATCTCCTGCAGCACCTCTACAACAACTGGTTCCGCGAGCTCGCGTTTGACAAGATCGCCGCCGCGGCGGTAGTCAATGCGCTGGTGGTGCTGGCGCTGATTCTTCTGCTGCGCAGGACGTGGGAGACGGACGGGTGAGCTGGCTGAGATGCGAAAGAGCTGTCGCAAAAATACCAGATTGTGCCGAACCCGCCGTATTTTGCAACAGCCCCGGAATAAGCTGTTTGAGATATAAGGTTATTGCGTGACTCGCAGGGCTGCATAGGTTGTGAGAACCGCCGCGGCGGTGGTCAATGCGCTGGTGGTGCTGGCGCTGATTCTGCTGCTGCGCAGGACGTGGGAGACGGACGGGTGAGCTGTCTGAGATGCGAAGGCTGCCGCATGGGCGTGCAGGCTCAGCGCTCCGTAATCAGATAGCGCAGGTAGTCCATGACGATTTCCGTGCGCGGCGTGTTGCTGACAATACCGAGATATACCGTGATATCCGGCGCGGAAGCCGGCTGGAAGCCGGTGCATGCGGTGAGGTCGATTGCCATCGGGTATGTTTCGGATGCAGACGCAGCACTGGCGGATGCGGTTTCGCTGGATGCGGCTTCATTGGGTGCCGCTTCATTTGGCGCAGTGTCGTAGGATGCAGTTTCATCGGGCGCTGCTTTGTTCGGTGCAGTGTCGTCAGATGCAGTTTCATCGGACGCTGCTTTGTTCGGTGAAGTGCTATCAGACGCAGTTTCGTCGGATACGTTTTCGCTGGATGCAGTGTCTCCGGATGCGGTATCCGCTTCCCCGGTGCCTGATGTTTCCTCCCGCAGGTTCACCGTATTTTCCGTCAGGTACGGCTTCACGGACGCATACAGCTGCGGATCCTCCCGGGTCAGCAGCTCCTCCAGATCGCAGAGAAAGCCGTTTTCCGCGAAGTGGTCAAACGCCGTCTGATCCATCAGGATTACATCGAGCATTTTTTCCTGTGTGGTGGCCATCGTCTGCACGGTGGTCGCATAGGCAAGCTGGTAATTTGGGTCGGTGGAATCGTCGGTGATGTACCAGTTGGCGTAGAGCATGACCTCATTTTTGGAAGGATTGACGTTCGCATAGTCCAGAAAGCCGTCCGTGAGCAGATAGGTCAGGGGCTCCTCGCCGGGAACGTTGGCGAGCGCGGCATAGAGCACCGGTTCCTTGCGCGTGACTTGCCGGTAGACGAAATAACCTCCGACGTAGAGGACAAGGCAGGCAATGAGAATCGGAATTTTGTAATAATCCCAGATATAATGTATCCTTTGCGGCCAGCTCATGCTGGCCCATTTTTCTTTTTCCGTATAGGATTCCAGACTTCTGTGTTCCTCCGCCATACTGTTTTTCTCCGTTTCTGTGAAAACCGCGTCCGCCGGAGCCGTCCCGGGAAAGGCCAGCCGGAATGTCTCCGACACGCGAAATCTTATTAATATAGAAGTATATACCCAAACGCATCGGAACGCAAACGCTTCTTTTCTCCCCGCAGCTTTTGAAATCTTTTTTCCTGCAGCTTTTGAATTTTTTCTTTCCGGTGTCTTTTGAAATCTTTTTTTCCTGCAGTTTTTGAATTTTTTCTTTCCGGCGCCTTTTGGAATCTTTCTCCCCGTGGTTTTTGATCTTTTTTCTCGTCGCGATTTTTGAAACCGCGGAATGAAAATACTGCGGAACGCAAGGTTTTGCTTGCAATCTTCTCTCTGAGATGGTTAAATTGAAGAAAATAAAAAACAAAAATCAAAACAGGAAACGGAGAGATTTTCCATGAAATATCTGGCGAAAACAACAGATGCAGTCAGCAGTCTGGAAATCGAGACCGCCGCGCTCTCGCGCAGGGCGGCGTCGGAGGGAATTGTGCTGCTGAAAAACGACGGCGTGCTGCCGCTTCCGGCGGACGGCAGGAGCATTGCCCTGTTCGGCAGCGGAGCGAGAAAGACCGTAAAAGGCGGCAGCGGCTCCGGGGACGTCAACACCCGCTATCAGGTGACGGTGGAGCAGGGGCTGGAAAACGCCGGCTACCGGATTGTGACGAAAGCCTGGCTGGAGCGCTACGACGCGCTCTATGAGCAGGACATTGCGCGGTGGAAAGAGGAGCTCGACCGCGTCTGCCGCGAGGAAGGCAAATCGTTTGTGTTTGCCTACCTGGAGACCCGCCACCTGCTTCCGGCGGACCTGCCGGTTCTGGAGACAGACCTGGCGGAGGCGCAGACGGCGGTTTATGTGGTCGGACGCCGCTCGGGCGAGGGCGTGGACCGTTTCTCGGGCGAAGGCGATTTCTGCCTGTCGGCGGCGGAGCTGGAGGGCATCCGGCTGCTGACGCAGCGTTACCCGGAGGTGATTCTGGTGATCAACGCGGGCGGCCCGGTGAATCTGACGCCGGTGGCGGACTGGAAGGGACTGAGGGCTATCGTCAATCTTTCCCAGGCCGGCATCGAGGGCGGCAATGCGTTGGCGGACATGCTGACCGGCAGGACGGTTCCCTCGGGAAAGCTTTCCGACACGTGGGCCAGGGCCTATCTGGATTACCCGGGAGCGGCCGCTTTTTCGGATGTGGGCGACAATCCGGACCGCATCGTGTACGAGGAAGGCATTTACGTCGGTTACCGTTATTTTGAGGAAAAGGAAATCGAGCCTCTGTATCCGTTTGGTTACGGGCTGAGCTACGCCGATCTGCGGATTTATCCGGGGCAGGCCGCCTGCTGCGGGGACACGGTTTCCGTGACGGCGGCCGTGGAAAATGCGGACAGGGTTTACGAGGGCCGGGAGGTTGTGCAGCTGTACTGCGCGCAGCCGGCCGGGAGCATTCCCAAGGCGCGCAAGGTGCTGGCGGCTTTTGCCAAGACCCGTCAGCTTCGCCCGGGCGAGCGGCAGGAGCTGACGCTTGCCTGCACGAAACGGGATCTGGCTTCCTACGACACAGAGCAGGCGGCGTGGGTGCTGGAGCCGGGCGCGTACCGGTTTTATCTCGGCAATTCTTCGGCGGACTGCAGCCTGGTCGGGGAAATGACGGTGGAAACGCGGGAGATACTGGAGCAGCTGCGGCTGTTTTCGGAGAAAGAGCCGGAACAGACAGCCGGGGTTTCGCGGGAAACGGCGCCGGGACAGGACATCGGAGCGCCGGACCGTCAGGATCCGCTGTGGAAACGCCTGGAGCAGTTCGCGGATGAGGAACTGGTGCGGCTGGTCGTGGGCGCGTCGCCCGAGACGCAGCGCGAGACAGTGGGCAATGCCGCGCAGACCGTGGTGGGCGCAGCCGGGGAGACTTCCCGGCTGGAAGGAATTCCGGCCATGGTGCTGGCGGACGGCGGAGCGGGCGTTCGCCTGACGCATCACTTCCACACCGACCGGGACGGCAACCTCATCGGCCAGCATCCGATGGAAGCGCTGGAGGGCGGCCTCTTTGTGCCGCCGGCGGAGATTCCGGAGGGATGTATCGATTACTATCAATATTGCACGGCGTTCCCGTGCGGCACAATGCTGGCCCAGACCTGGAACGAGGAACTGCTTTACGAGGTGGGGCAGGGCGTGAGCCGGGAGATGAAGGAGTTCGGCGCGCATCTGTGGCTGGCGCCGAGCATGAATATACACCGCAATCCGCTGTGCGGCAGAAACTTTGAATATTATTCAGAAGATCCGCTGCTGACCGGGCGTCTGGTTTCGGCGGTCTGCCGGGGCGTGCAGAGCGATCCGGCCACCGGAGTGACGATCAAGCATTTTGCCTGCAACGACCAGGAGCTGCACCGCTTTGTCTCCGACAGCGTTGTGGCGGAGCAGCCGCTGCGCGAAATTTACCTGCGTGCTTTCGAGATGGTGGTGAAGACGGCCGCTCCGGCTGCCCTCATGACCTCCTACAACCTGCTGAACGGCGTGCACACGGCCAACAGCTACGGCCTTTGCACACAGGTGCTGCGCGGGGAATGGGGCTTTCAGGGCATGGTCATGACCGACTGGGGCACGACCGACCCGGGCGATTCCGTGGCTTCCGTCTGCATCAAACACGGCAACGATCTGGTGATGCCCGGCACGCCCGGCGACCGGAAAGAGATTCTGGAGGCGCTGCAAAAGGGTACGCTGCTCCGGGACGAGCTGCTTGTGTGCGCGTGGAGAATCGCATCGACCGCGTTGCGGCTGAACGGAATGACGGAATAAAAATGCAGACCGGACGCGGACGGGAAAGTATAAATATAAAACGATGCTGATCGATATGAGGATGGAATAAGAATAAGATAAAGCGAAACAAGAATGAGCTAAGGATGAAATAAGAATGAAATAAGAATGAAATAAGAATGAAATAAGAATAGTATGATATCGACAGATATAAAAAGATCAGGATCGGAGAAACCAGAACCAGGAACACTGACCGGGGAAAACAGATAAAAAACGGATGAAAAACTGACAAAAACTGATATAAAAAAGATTGGATAAGAAAGATTGTAAGAAAGTTTTGTATAAGAAAACTTGATACAAGGAAAAGGCCGGCAGGAAAAGCGGCCGGAGAAAAGGAGAGTGCAGAAAATGAAAACATACGATGTGACGGCATTGGGAGAGCTGCTGATTGATTTTACGGAGAACGGTTCCAGCGCGCAGGGGAACCCGTTGTTTGAGGCCAATCCGGGCGGAGCGCCCTGCAACGCGCTGGCGATGCTGGGCCGGCTGGGCAGAAAGACGGCTTTTATTGGAAAGGTCGGCAAAGACTTTTTCGGCTCACAGCTGAAAGAGGCGCTTGGCGACGTGGGAATTGACGCCAAATACCTGTATATGGACGAGGAAGTGCATACGACGCTGGCTCTGGTGCACACTTTCCCGGACGGCGACCGCGATTTTTCCTTTTATCGCAACCCGGGCGCAGACATGATGCTGACGGAGGACGAGGTGCCGGAGGAGTTGATCGCGGACACAAAAATTTTCCATTTCGGCACGCTGTCGATGACGCACGAGGGTGTGCGCGCGGCGACGAAAAAAGCGCTGGCTCTTGCGAAGAAGCACGGATGCCTGATTTCCTTTGATCCCAACCTGCGCCCGCCGCTGTGGAAGTCGCTGGAGGACGCGAAGGAACAGGTGCTGTACGGCCTCGGCTTCTGCGACGTGCTGAAGATTTCGGACAATGAGATTCAGTGGCTGACCGGCGAGGAGGATTTTACGGCCGGCGTGCGCTGGATTCAGGAGCGCTATCCGTCGATCCGCCTGATTCTGGTATCCATGGGCCGCGACGGCAGCCGCGCGTACTACGGAGACCAGATGGTGGAAGTACCGGCGTTTGTGCAGGAGAATACGATCGAGACCACCGGCGCCGGCGATACTTTCTGCGGCTGCGTGCTGCACTATGTGTGCGGCCACGATCTGGATCATCTGACCGCGGAGGGCCTGCGCGAGATGCTGACTTTCGCCAATGCGGCCGCTTCCGTAATCACCACCAGAAAGGGCGCGCTGCGCGTGATGCCGACCGTGGAGGAAGTACAGGCGCTGCTGTGATGCCTGTGTCAGCATAGCAAATGAAAATGCGTCAGCATGGCAATGAAAATGTGTCAGCGCGGCAAATAAAAATGCGCCGGCATGGCAATGAAAATGTGTCAGCGCGGCAAATAGAAATGCGTCAGCATAGCAAATAAAAATGCCGGGTTGACAAAATCGGCGGAAATGCTATATGATAGCAGATGACAGAAGAAAAGCAACACCGAAAAGTAATACCGAAAACGCGCTGACGAGATGAGTAAAATGCGGAAGCACCCAGAGAGGGGACGGCTGCTGGAAAGTCCCTGTGCGGAACCATTTGAAAACTGCCTCTGAGCGGCCCCAATCCGGCCCGGTGATTCCGTTATCGTCAAATGAGTGGTTTTACAGCGCAGGCCGTCGCCAGGCGGTTTGTAAAACAAGCAGGGTGGAACCGCGAGTAATGAAGATTACCCGCCCCTCGCAGTCCGTACGGATTGTGGGAGGCGGGTTGTTTGTTGATTGAGAAAAGTTGATTGAGAAAAGAAGAAGCAAATAAAAAGAAATTAGAAAAAGGAGACGAGAAACATGATTATCACATTGAAAGACGGTTCTAAAAGAGAATATGCGCAGCCGATGACGGTGCTGGAGATTGCCGCGGACATCAGCGAGGGGCTGGCGCGCGCGGCGACCGCCGGAGAGCTGGACGGAGAGACGGTTGATCTGCGTACCGTGATCGACCAGGACTGCGACCTGAATATTCTGACCTTTGACAGCCCTGCGGGCGCGGGCGCGTTTCACCACACAACATCACATATTATGGCTCAGGCGATTAAGCGCCTGTACCCGGATGTGAAGCTGGCGATCGGCCCGTCGATTGCGGAAGGCTTTTATTACGACGTGGACAGCGATACGCCGCTGACGACGGAGGACCTGGAGAAGATCGAGGCGGAGATGAAGAAAATCGTCAGGGAGGCCCTTCCGATCACGCGCTTTACCAAGCCGAGGGAGGAAGCGATCGCGTATTTTAAGGAGAAGAACGAACCATACAAGGTAGAACTGATCGAGGACTTGCCGGAGGACGCGGAGATCAGCTTTTATCAGCAGGGCGAGTTTGTCGACCTCTGCGCTGGCCCGCATTTGATGTCGACCAAACCGGTCAAGGCGTTTAAGCTGACGAGCCTGGCCGGCGCATACTGGAGAGGCAGCGAGAAAAACAAGATGCTGACCAGAATTTACGGCACCTCCTATACGAAGAAAGCCGATCTGGAGGCGTACCTCACCCGCCTGGAGGAGGCGAAAAAGCGCGACCACAGAAAGCTCGGCAGGCAGCTGGGCCTGTTTATGCTGCGCGACGAGGGGCCGGGCTTCCCGTTCTTCCTGCCGAACGGCATGATTCTCAAAAACACGCTTCTCGACTATTGGAGAGAAATCCACAGAAAGGCCGGGTATGTGGAGATTTCCACGCCGATCATGCTGAACCGCCAGCTCTGGGAGACCTCCGGACACTGGGATCATTATAAGGAAAACATGTACACCACGGTCATCGACGAGACGGATTTTGCAATCAAGCCGATGAACTGCCCGGGCGGCATTCTGGTGTATCAGTCGGAGCCGCGTTCCTACCGCGACCTGCCGCTGCGCATGGGCGAGCTTGGCCTTGTACACCGTCATGAAAAGTCCGGCCAGCTGCACGGCCTGATGCGCGTGCGCTGCTTTACGCAGGACGATGCCCACATCTTTATGACGCCGGAGCAGATTCGCAGCGAGATCAAGGGCGTGGCGAAGCTGATCGACGAGGTATATCAGATGTTCGGGTTTAAGTACCATGTGGAGCTGTCCACGCGCCCGGAGAATTCCATGGGCAGCGACGAGGACTGGGAGATGGCGACCGAGGGCCTGCGCAGCGCGCTTGACGATCTGGGGCTGGATTATGTCGTAAACGAGGGCGACGGCGCGTTTTACGGTCCGAAGATTGACTTCCATCTGGAGGACTCGATCGGCAGAACCTGGCAGTGCGGCACGATTCAGCTCGATTTCCAGCTTCCGCTGCGCTTCAACTGCGAGTACATCGGCGCGGACGGCGAGAAGCACCGCCCGATCATGATTCACCGCGTGGCTTTTGGCTCGATCGAGCGCTTTATCGGCATCCTGATCGAGCACTTTGCGGGAGCGTTCCCGACCTGGCTGTCGCCGGAGCAGGTGCGCGTGCTGCCGATTTCCGACAAGTATCTCGACTACGCAAATCAGGTAAACGCTCAGCTGAACGAGGCAGGAGTCCGCAGCAGCGTCGATACCAAGGCGGAAAAGATCGGCTACAAGATTCGCGAGGCGCGTCTGGCCAAGGTGCCCTATATGCTGGTGGTGGGCGCCAAGGAGGAAGAGAACGGCCTGGTAGCCGTGCGCAGCCGCTTTGCGGGCGACGAGGGCCAGAGATCGCTGGCTGAGTTTATCTCCGCGATTCAGGAGGAAATCCGCACGAGGACGGCGCGCGAGACCGTGGCGCAGGACGAGGAGAAGAAATAGGATGGCAGAAGGCAGGCCAACATCTGGACAGGAAACCGCTGCCTGCAAAAGATAAGCCAGGACAGACGTAAAATAAGCTGATACAGACAAAACGTAAATCGATACAGAAAGATTTGCGGAGGCAAATACAGCGGAAAAGAGAACAGTAACGATATAAGAAAGAAAAAGGAAGTCATTCGGGGCGCTGAATGGCTTTCTTTTTTGAATGTTTATTAGTTATATATAATATAAATTTATTTTATATAATATGTTGACATATAAGGCGAATTTAAGTACAATAGAGAAAATGAAAGGCGATGCAGAAGAAAAATATCTTTTGACCGCAGCATTGCGAACGTTTATAATAAAGGAGTAACCAAATTGCTGAAAGAAATGCAGAAACAGAATATGCAGATGCGGCAGGAAGAAGCAGGAGAGCAGTCGGCTGCGGCGCGCACGGGAGCAGGGCGGCATTGGACGCCCCTGCAGGAGATGAATCTGATCGACGATTTTTTATTTGACGTGATGACGACGGATCTGGAGGCCTGCAGGATTATTATTGAGCTGTCGCTTAACCGAAAGCTGCGGCGCATACGCTGGCGCGAGGGCCAGAAGGTGCTGCACAATCTGCCGGGGAAGCGGGGCGTCCGCATGGATTTTTATGCCGAGGACATGGAGGGCAACCTGTTTGACGTCGAGATGCAGAAGCGCAATGTCGGCAATATCCCGAAGCGCACCCGTTTCTATCAGGCTCTGGTAGACGCTCCGCTTCTGGAGCGCGGAGAGAAAGGCTTCGACCGCTTGAACTCTGCCTACATTGTTGTGATCTGCGGATTTGATCTGTACGGATTCGGAAAGTACCGCTATACGTTCGGCAGCTACTGCGAGGAAGTGCCGGGCCTGATTATGGGCGACGGATGCAAGAAAATTATCCTGAATACCAAAGGCCGGAATGCGGATGAAGTGGAGAAGCCTCTGGTGGATTTTCTGCGTTACGTGGAGCAAAGCGACGACGACGCCCTGCCGGAAGACTGCGACGAGCGCCTGCGGTACCTGCATGCGAAGGTGAAGCATATTAAAGCGAGCCGCGGGGTGGAGGTGTCCTATATGAAGATGGAGGAGCGGGACCGGCTGATTCGTGAAGAAGGTATGGAAAAGGGAATGGAAATAGGTATAGAAAAAGGTATAGAAAAAGGTATAGAAAAAGGTATAGAAAAAGGCATGGAGAGGGGTATAGCGGTTGGATCACAAAAGAAACTGATCCAGATTGTCTGCGTCAGGCTGCAGCGGGGCGATCAGCCGGAGCAGATTGCGGACGACCTGGGCGAAGAAACCGCACTGATACGCCGCATCTGCACGGCGGCGCAGACATGCGCACCGGAGTATGACTGTGGGAAGATACTAACGCAGATGGAAGCCTGATAGTAAAATTTCATGCTAAAGCGAGCCGCGAGGTGGAGGTGTCCTATATGAAGATGGAGGAGCGGGACCGGCTGATTCGTGAAGAAGGCATAGAAAAGGGCATAGCGGTTGGAGCACAAAAGAAACTGATCCAGATTGTCTGCGTCAGGCTGCAGCGGGGCGATCAGCCGGAGCAGATTGCGGACGACCTGGGCGAAGAAACCGCACTGATACGCCGCATCTGCACGGCGGCGCAGACATGCGCACCGGAGTATGACTGCGGGAAGATACTGGCGCAGATGGAAGCCTGATCAGAAAAATTTCATGCGGCTGATAGAAAGAAATGCTGTAAAAAGAACACTCTGTAAAAGAATACCCTGTAAAAGAATATTCTGTAAAAGAACACTCTGTAAAAAGACTACTCTGCAAAGAATATCTGCAAAAAGCATTTAAAAAAACATTCTGTAAAATGAAGAAACAGGGCCCGGTACCGCCAGATTGTACCAGGCCCTGTCTGTTTTTGCAGCGGCCCTTTTGTATTTTGCGCGTCCTTTCTTTTGTACATACTTTTTTCACAAATTGGACACAGTCGGAACACAAAATAGTCAAAAACAGGTCACAAAACAGAGGTACTCTTTTTGTAGCCGCAGAGGGGACTTCCATTGTTGGATTCCGAAGCGGCCAGACTACTACAGTGGAACGAAAGGAGCACAGGGATATGAGGTGCAGAAAAATTTGGAGCAGAAAAACAGGCGCGGCGGCAGCGGCGGCACTGGCGGCGGTATGGATGGCAGCGGTGCCGGCGGCGGCAGCGGAAAAAGGCGGAGTCGATATAAGTACGGCTTACCCGGGCATTACGGTCAAGGCCGGCGAGAGCGTGAGCTTTCCGCTGGATTTTGCCAGCCTGGACGGGGAAGGACACGATGTGGCGCTTTCTGTGACGGAGCTTCCGGAGGACTGGAGCGGTTATTTCCGCGGCAAGAGCAGTGAGATTACCAAGGTGCATGTGAACGCTCCGACGGACGCGGCGGAGGCGGAAGACATCGATGCGGAGTTCAGCCTGAGCATTCCGGCGGAGACGGGCGAGGGCGTCTATGAGCTGGCGCTTGAGGCGGACGCGGGGGCCGGACAGACGGACACGCTGGAGCTGGAAGTGACGGTCAGCGCCGAGGAGAGCGGCCAGAGCAATTTCACCTCTGAATATCCTGAGCAGCAGGGAGCGTCGGGGACGGCGTTCAGCTTTGACACGACGATCGTAAACAACCGCGGCACCAACCAGTCTTACAGCCTGGCGGCGGAAGCGCCGGCCGGCTGGCAGGTGACGTTTACTCCGTCCGGCGAGTCCGCAAATGTGGCGAACCTTTCGGTGGACGCAGGCGGAAGCCAGGGAATTACCATAGGGGTTACGCCGCCGGAGGACGTGGAAAAGGGCACCTATACGATTCCCTGCACCGCGGTTTCGGCAAACGACACGCTGACGCTGGAGCTGAGCGTCGATATTACCGGTACATATGAGCTGCAGCTGTCGACTCCGGACGGCCGCCTGAGCTTTGACGCCTATGAAAATAAAGAGAGTTCGGTGACGCTGAGCATCACCAACACCGGCAATGTGGATCTGACCAACCTGAACCTCACCTCGTCCGCGCCCACCGACTGGGAAGTACGCTTTGACGAGTCCACGATCGACGCGCTGGAAGCGGGGGCGACGAAAGAGATTACCGCCTATGTAAAACCGTGCGAGGATGCGATCACCGGCGACTATGTGACTTCGATCACCGTCAGCAACAGCGAGGCCAAAGCCGGCGCGGACTTCCGCGTTTCCGTGAAGACGTCGACGACCTGGGGGATCGCGGCCATCGCGGTGATTGTGGTGCTGGTCTGCGGACTCGGATTTATCTTTAAGAAGTACGGGAGACGGTGAGTATGGCAGAGAAAAGCAGAAATGTAATCGAGATTTCGCACCTGACCAAGCAGTACGGGGAGAAGACGGCGGTCAATGACCTGAGCCTGTCGATCCGGCGCGGCGAGGTGTTCGGCCTGCTGGGGCCGAACGGAGCCGGAAAGACGACGACCATCCTGATGCTGCTGGGCCTGACGGAGCCGACCGGCGGGACGGCCCTGATCGAGGGCATGGAGTGCACGCGTAGCCCGCTGGAGGTCAAGCGGATCGTGGGCTATCTGCCGGACAACGTCGGATTCTATACGGATATGACGGGACGTCAGAACCTGCGCTTTACCGGGCGGCTGAACGGGCTGCAGGGGCAGGAGCTGGAGGACCGGATTGACCGCCTGCTGGAGCGGGTGGGCATGACGCAGGCCGCCGATCTGCGGACCGGCGCCTATTCCAAGGGCATGCGCCAGCGGCTCGGCATCGCCGATGTGCTGATCAAGGATCCGGAGATTATCATCATGGATGAGCCGACGCTCGGCATCGACCCGGAGGGCATGCGGGAGCTGCTGGCCCTGATCCGGGAGCTCTCCGTGGAGGACGGCAGGACGCTGCTGATTTCCTCGCACCAGCTGCACCAGATTCAGCAGGTGTGCGACCGCGTGGGCATTTTCGTGGATGGCAGCCTGATCGCCAGCGGCACGCTGCCGGAGTTGGAGGAGCAGATCCGCCGGGACGGAAGCTATCTGCTGGAGCTCGGCGTGCATCCGTGCGACGACCGGCTGTTCGGCATGCTGTACCAGCAGGAGGGCGTGGAGCACATCAGCAAGGAGGGGGATACGATCCTGATTACCTCCAAACAGGACCTGCGCGGTTCCCTCACGAAGTTTTTAGGCGAGCGCGGCTACACCATCCAGCATCTCCACCAGCGCGGCGGCGATCTGGATGAGATTTACAGACGTTATTTTGAAAAGGCAGGGCAGAGTGATGAAAGAAATGACTTTGGAAAAAAGAAAAAGCACGGATGGAAACACAGAGGAGCGCAGGCGCGTTAAAGGGATGACCGGGCTTCATGCCCTGTACCGCAAGGAGCTTGCGGATCATTTCAAGAGCAGGCGTTTCCTGATCCTTTTGCTGCTGATCGGCGGCACCAGCTTCGCCAGCCTTTACGGAGCGATATCGGGCCTGTCCGATGCGGCGGACAGCAATTTCCTGTTTCTCGGGCTGTATACGGCGAGCGGCAATTCGATTCCGTCGTTCATGTCGTTTATCGCGCTGCTGGGGCCGATTATCGGGCTGGCGCTCGGCTTTGACGCGGTGAACAGCGAGCGCGCGGGCGGCACGCTGAACCGTCTGGTGGCGCAGCCGATTTACCGGGATTCCATCATCATCGGCAAATTCCTGGCCGGCACGGCCGTGATCGCGGTCATTATCTACGCGATGGGGATTGCGCTGGGCGCGGTGGGCATCGTGGTCACCGGACTCAAGCCGTCCGCCGAGGAAGTGCTGAGAATCCTGATTTTCCTGACGTTTACCGTGATATATGTGGCGTTCTGGCTGGCGCTGTCCATCCTGTTTTCGATTGTCTGCCGCCACGCGGCGACCTCGGCGCTGGCTTCGATTGCGGTGTGGATTTTCTTCGCCATCTTCATGAGCCTGGTGGCGAGCATCGTGGCAAACGCCGTCTATCCGATGACGGATGAGTACAGCATGCTGGTCAATTCGCTGAACAATTACACGCTGGAGCAGAACCTGAACCGGATTTCGCCGTACTATCTGTACAGCGAGGCGGTGTCCACGATCATGAATCCGTCGGTGCGCTCGGTGAATATTGTGACCGTCAACCAGCTGACCGGCGCGATCAGCGGCTATCTGGGACTTGGCCAGAGCCTGCTGCTGGTGTGGCCGCACCTGACCGGCCTGGCGGCGCTGATGCTGATTGCGTTCGGCGGGTCCTACATCGGATTCATGCGGCAGGAAGTGCGTTCCAATTAAACGGCCGGGGCAGGTATATTATCCGAAAAACGGCAGATACTACCTCTGAAGATTCGCGGTCCGGCTTCGGCTGTACGGCTGTGCCGGGCGGATTTTACACAATAAGGAGGTAATAATTATGCCAGCTTTGGTTTGTTCGGCGCAGCGCTGCATGTACAACAACGCGATGTACTGCAGCAGAGGCGACATCACAGTGGGCGGCGGGGAGGCAAAGACCTGCCAGGACACCTGCTGCGAGAGCTTTGAGGAACGCAGAAGGGAGAACGCGCAGAGCTCTGCGGGCAGCCCCTCGGTGCGGATCGAGATCGGGTGTGAGGCGGTGAACTGCCGCTACAACGACGGGCGCGTCTGCCACGCGGAGCATGTGGACATTTCGGGCGCCGCGGCGTGCGAGTGCGAGGATACGGAATGTGTGACATTTGAGGATAAAAAATAAGAGAGCGGCGCCGCCGTTCGCGGGAACACAGGCCTGCGGACGGCGGCGCTGTCTGCCTCATCGGAAAGTCATTGGAAAGTCATCGGAAAGTCATCGAAAAATCATCAGAAAATCATCAGAAAATCATCGAAAAATCTCCCCAAAAAACATTTGACAACCGTATTCCCCTGTGTTACGATACATAAGGTGTAATTGACAGGAAAGCAGAGTGTCCACTCTCACCCTGGCACGGGCGGTGACCAGCGGTTCATATCGGAGACGGCGGCGGGCGGTATTGGCGCGTGCTGTTTTGTGACGATTGGAGTGGATAACTGTGTTATCCGCTTTTCTTTTTGCGGATGCGCCGGCGCGGTTTTGGCGCGCACGGGCGGCGGCCGTATTTATCAGTGTGTGGAGGTGCAGTACCATTAGCGAATTGATGATTAACGAACAGATCAGAGACCGTGAGGTTCGCTTGATCGGCGAGAACGGCGAGCAGCTCGGGATTATGTCGGCCCGGGATGCGATGAAGCTTGCAAGAGAAGCCGAGCTTGATCTTGTGAAAGTGGCCCCGATGGCGAAACCGCCTGTATGCAAGATTATTGACTACGGGAAATATCGTTATGAGCTGGCCCGTAAGGAAAAGGAAGCCAGGAAAAAGCAGAAAACGATCGAAGTCAAAGAGGTTCGACTGTCCCCGAACATTGATGCGAACGATTTGAACACAAAGATGAACAATGCGAGAAAGTTCATCTCCAAGGGCAACAAAGTGAAAATCAGTCTGCGATTCCGTGGAAGGGAAATGGCCCACATGCAGGCCAGCCGGCATATCCTGGAAGACATTGCCGCAGATTTGGCGGATATTGCTGTCATTGACAAGCCGATCAAGCAGGAGGGCAGAAGCCTGACGATGTTCTTGGCGGAAAAGAAGTAAGCAGGGATTCTAAAATATAAGGAGGAACAAGAAGATGCCAAAAATGAAGACCAGCAGAGCAGCTGCAAAACGTTTCAAAAAGACAGGTACAGGATTGTTAAAAAGAAATAAAGCGTTCAAGAGCCATATCTTAACCAAGAAGTCGACGAAGAGAAAGAGAAATCTGAGACATGCTACGATCACGGATCCGACAAACGCTCAGAACATGAAGAAAATTTTACCGTATTTATAAGCACAGGCGAAGGAGGAAATAAGACATGGCAAGAATTAAGGGCGGCATGAATGCCAAGAGAAAACATAATAAAGTATTGAAGCTGGCGAAAGGTTACAGAGGCGCCAGATCAAAACAGTACAGAATCGCAAAGCAGTCCGTGATGCGTGCTCTCGCGAGCTCCTACGCGGGCAGAAAACAGAAAAAACGCCAGTTCAGACAGCTCTGGATCGCAAGGATCAACGCGGGCGCGCGCCTGAACGGCCTTTCCTACAGCAAATTTATGTACGGCCTGAAGCTGGCCGGCGTAGAGCTCAACCGCAAGGTGCTGGCTGACATGGCGGTCAACGATGCGGAAGGTTTTGCTACCCTGGTGGAGCTGGCAAAGTCGAAGCTCGCCTGAAGATAGATTGAGGTCAGAAGTGGAACTATAATGTTGAGGTTAAATGATGCCATCATGTATAGATATAGGAAACGACAAAACGATTTTCGTTTTGCTCGTTTCCCGCGCCGAATTTGCGCTGCGTAAGCAGCATATTTCCGGTGCAAATTCGTGCGCATCCCCCCGGAGGGACTAGCAAACGGAAAACATATTTGACGTTTGCTATAAATAAAAGAAAGAGGCGATCCTGTCACGGGACCGCCTCCCTTTTTGCTCTGCAAAATCATGCCGGATTGAAACCGGCGGACCGGAACCTGTCTTTACTCGGTAACAGCCTCGGTCTCAGCCTCTGCTGCGGAATCCGCATTGAGGTACTGGTCAACGTTCTCAGAGGTAACCAGAACGAACGGAATCGTGTATTCCTTTTCAACGGTCTCGCCGTTGATATCAGCAACGATTGCGTCGATGCCTGCGGTTACCTGGCCAACGCCGTCCTGAAGAACAGTTGCGCCGAGCGTGCCTTCTTTAACCATGGTCAGCGGGCCCTGGTTGCCGTCAACGCCGATGCAGACGATGTCGGATCTGCCAGCCTCGTTGCATGCCTGCTGTGCTGCGGAAGACATATCGTCGTTGTCGCAGATGATAGCCTTGAGGTCGTCGCCGTACATGGACATAGCGTCCGTCGCTGCGTTTACAGCCTTGTCTGCCGCCCAGTCGCACGGATAGTCGCCAAGAGCCTCAAACTTGTCGTCCTCGCCGAGGATGTTGAGGATGCCCTCGCCGCGCTGAATCTGTGCGGAGTTGCCGATTACGCCCTGGCAGTGGATGTAAGCGCCGCCGTCCGGGAGCTGCTCCTGGATGTAGGTAGCCATCAGTTCGCCTGCGTATACGTCGTCAGAACCGCAGTAGGTCAGAGCCAGGTCGTCGGTGCTGTCCGTCTTGGAGTTTACAACCACGACTTTGATGCCGGCCTCGGTCATGTTTACAACAGCCGGGTCAGAAGCGACTGCCTCTGCCGGAAGAATGATTGCGTAGTCAACGCCCTGAGCGATGCAGTCCGCCGCAAGGTCAACCTGCTTGCCGGCATCGGTAAGGCCGTCCAGGATACCGGTCCACTCGTCGATCGTGCCGTCTGCTACAAGTCCGTCCAGAATCTCCGTAGCGGTGCTGTTGATCGGGCCGTGGAACGGGTCGGTGGTGTTCTTGGAGATGTAGCCGACTACGATCTTGCCGTCGCCGTTTACGTCGCCGCCTGCAGCTGCTTCATCTGCCGCTGCCGGGATTGCCATGCCGGCTACCATAAGAGCAGCCACAGAGAGTGAGATGAGTTTTCTGAGTTTCATAAGTATTCCTCCTTTAAAAATAGATTTATCTATAACAATGGTTTTGCCCATGTTATATTTGAGGGAAGCGGGAACCTTAACGGTTCTTCTTGTTCATGACCATATCCAGCAGCACGGCGCAGATGATGATGATACCTTTGGTCATCGACTGATAGTAGGAGTCGATGCGCAGGAAGTTCATGCCGTTGTAGATACAGCCGATGATGATGGAGCCGAGCAGCACGCCGGGCGCGGTGGAAATACCGCCAGCGAAGGATGTGCCGCCAAGCACGCAGGCCGCCACGGCGTCCGTCTCGTAGCCGACGCCGATGTTCGCCTGTGCGGCGCCGGTCTTGCTGGTGAAGATCAGGCCCGCCAGGCCGGCCAGGAGGCCGCTGATCGTGTAGCACAGGGTCTTGGTCCAGAATACGCTGACACCGGAGGCGATGGCCGCGTTTACGTTGCCGCCGACCGCGTACACGTAACGGCCGAAGCGCGTCCAGTGCATGACGATGTACATGATGATCACGACAATCGCGAGATAGACGATCGGTCTCGGGATGCCGAGGAAGTTGCCGGAATAAATGGACTTAAACACGGAGCTGGTCATCGATACCGCCTGGCCGTTGCTGATGATCTGCGCGATGCTGCGGATGATCAGCTGCGTGGACAGCGTCACGACGAACGGGAACATGTCGAACTTGGCGATCAGCACGCCGTTGAGGAAGCCGAACGCGGTCGCGACTGCCAGCGCGATGATGATGGAGAGCACCATGTTCATGTTTTTGACGCCGACCAGCTGGCCGAGGATACAGCTCACCAGCGCGAGCTGCGAACCGACGGAGAGGTCGATGCCTCCGGTGGTGATCGCCAGGCACATGCCGTAGGCGATCAGGCCGTTGATTGAAATCTGGGTAAAAATATTTAACAGGTTGGTCGGCTGGATGAACCGCGGCCTCATGATGGAGATGATGATTACCATGCCGATGAGGACGATGCCGATACCGTATTTACCCATGAACATACGGAACGAGTCCTGATCCATGCCGAGAACTTTTTTATCGTTTTTTGCCATTGCTTTTTCCCTCCTATTTTCCACCAAATTCTTTTTCCAGAATCTCTTTCTGCGTCACGCTGCCGCCACGGATTTCCGAGCGGTCCACGCTGCCGTTCAAGCGGCCCTCGTGATAAATCAGGATGCGGTCGCTCATGCCCATGATCTCCGGCAGTTCGGAGGAAATCATGATGACGGCCATGCCCTTCGCGGCGAACTGGCACATCAGCGTGTGGATATCTGATTTTGCGCCGACGTCGACGCCGCGCGTCGGCTCGTCGAGAATCAGTACCTTGGGCGTCGCCATAATCCACTTGGCGAGCACCACTTTCTGCTGGTTGCCGCCGCTTAGGGAAAGCCCGGTGTGCTCGATGCTGGCGCACTTGACGGTCAGCATCTGCGCCGCCTCCTGGCACTCCTTCTTTTCACGCCGCTGGTTCAGCAAAAGACCCGCCTGCTTTTCCGGCAGGTTCGGGAGGGAAATATTTTCGCGGATGGAGCGCTGCAGACACAGCCCGTAGCCCTTCCTGTCCTCGTTTACCATACAGATGCCGCGCTTGATCGCGTCGCGCGGATTTTTGATTTTGATCTCCTGGCCGTCCAGATAGATTTTGCCGGACTCCAGCGGGTCGAGGCCGAAGATCGCGCGCACCGTCTCGCTGCGCCCGGAGCCGACCAGTCCCGAGAGGCCGAGAATCTCGCCCGCGTGCACCTCGAAGCTGATGTCGCGGAACCCCTTGCCGGTCAGGCCCTCGACGCGGAACACCGGTTTGCCGATGGGGCAGTCGACCTTGGGGAAGATGTTTTTCACCTCGCGGCCGACCATCATCGAGATCAGCTCGTCGCGGGTGACGCCGTCCATGTCGCGGCTGCTGACGTAGGTGCCGTCGCGGAAGACCGACACGCGGTCGCAGATTTCAAAAATCTCCTCCATGCGGTGGGAGATGTAGATGATCGCCACGCCCTTGGACCGCAGGTCGCGGATGGTGCGGAACAGATGCTCCGTCTCCTCGCTGTCGAGGGAGGAGGTGGGCTCGTCCATGATGATCAGCTTGGCGTCGCAGGAGACCGCCTTGATGATCTCGATCATCTGCACCTGCGCCAGCGTCAGGTCCTTCATCATCGTCTTCGGCCCGAACGGGAAGTCAAATTTTTTCAGGACCTCCTCCGCGCGCCGGTTCTGTTCTTTTTTATTCAGGAAGAAGGTGCCGACCGTGCTCTCGCGCTTGAGGAAGATGGTCTCCGCGATCGTGAGGTGCGGCTCCGGGTTCAGCTCCTGGTGGATCATGGAAATGCCCTGGTTGATCGCGTCTACGGGACCGCGCGCCTGATAGGGCTTTCCGTTCCAGGTGATGGTGCCCTCGTCCTGTTTGTACAGGCCGATAATGATTTTCATCAGCGTCGATTTGCCGGCTCCGTTTTCCCCGAGGAGCGCGTGTACCTCGCCCGGGCGGATGTGGAGCTGGACGTCCTTCAACGCCTGCGTTCCGCCAAATGCCTTGGAAATGCCGGAACATTCCAGTATGTAGTTCTCTGCCAATTTGTTCACCTCTTTTTTCATACTTTGTTCGGGTCAGCGGACAAACGCCATCTGTACGCCTGCGACAAAGGTGTCGCCGAGGCCGATCGTACATTTCGGCTTATCCATGTATCTGGAAGGAACCAGGCATGTGCAGACGGGAAGCTGAGCGGCCGCCAGCTCCTCAAAAAAGCGCAGGCCGGTCCGGCTCAGCGGATACTGCAGGCCGTCCTCGCAGTCCCGGTAGCTCCCGTAGCGCCCGGTCTTTGCGCGTGTGCCGGCCATGAGGTTGCCGATGGTCAGGCCCTTCTCGATGTTGATCCCTTTCAGCTCGTTCCCGTAATACATGGAATAATCCTGCGTGTGGAGAATGATTCCGTTCGCGGAATGCTTCTGATGCACCAGCTCCAGTCCCCGCAGGATGTCCGGGAAGCTGGTTTTGTCTATATCCTGTCCGCATTCTCTGGTGTGGACGACGAGCTCTTCTTCGTTCATCCCCAGGATATCGACGTAGCGCGCCATCGTGTCGTAGACGATGCGCTTGACCTGGGGGCTCATGTAATGGGCGCTTTCAAAATAAAAAATACAGTCCGGATTCCGCTCCTTGATGATGCGGAAGTGGCGGTCCATCTCCGCCAGCCGCCGCTTTGCCACGGCGGGATCGATCATGCCGTTGAAGCCCGATATATTGTAGGCGATGAGCTGTCCGGCGTGCGCCTCCAGATACGCCTGAAAATCCGGATCGATCCCGAAATCCTTGTGGACGGTATCGTAATCCATGATCAGGCGGTTGGAGCGGGGGACGGTGCACACCCGGTCCCCGATGCGGAACGTATCGCCCTTCGTAAACTGGAATACCATGTGATAAACCGGCGTCTGCGCAACTGCGACCTCGCGGATCGGCACCTGCCTGCCGTCCTTTACGGCGTCCAGCCCCGGATAGCTCATGAGCTCGCAGACCTCGCGGCAGCGGTCCGTCACATGGGTGATCAGAGGCATCCCCACGGCGGCCAGAGCCGCGGCCCCCTGCGCGCAGGTGCCGCCCAGTCCGGGCGTGCCCTGAAAGTGTTCGTTCAGGTACTGGCAGACGCGGTAGTCGGTGATGTCGATCTCCGCCCCCTCGCCCAGCAGCATGTAGGCGCTGAGAATCCGCGCCAGATCGGCGATGCTGCCGATGGAATCCTCCGCGTCAAAATGAGGCTCGGTGTGAAGATGTTCGTCGAGCAGCCGCTGAAAGGCCGCCGGATCGTACTGAAAGATGATGTCGAGGTTGCTCGCGTAGCCGAACACCACCCGGCGTCCGGTGCGCTCGCAGAAACTGATATCCGCGGCCGCTTCCTTTAAGTACCGCACATAGCTGTCTTTGTATGCCACAATATGTGTCCTCCTGAAACGGGCAGGCAAAATGAAAACGGCAAAAGCACAAAACATTTTCTCAGCCAAAAAGAAAATGGAGGGCAATTTGCCGATAAATGCTCTTTTTATGCAAACATTATAGTATAAAATAACGGCGGTGTCAATCCGTGCACTGATTTCAGAACAAGGGAAATGAGAAAAAAATATGCTTTTCGGATCGGGTTTTTGACACCCATATCTCGTGAAAGCCTTGTCAGGCTTATTTTTTTATGTCAAATTAATTTTTATGTATTG
>CANRIG010000040.1 GCA_947630595.1 uncultured Lachnospiraceae bacterium
TCTTACACTCAAAAGCGGCAGTTCCTGGCGCTTCTTTCGTTATGCTTCTGGTCCTACTTTACGTCTTCACACTAATCCTCCTCACTCATACGAGATTCTCGTCATATGCCAGCAGTATAACATAGAACACAGTCTCCTGCAATTCTGTAAATCCGGCCGCGGCGCGTAAAATGATAGAAAATAAGCACCTTTTTGGGGAGTAATGGAATGAAAACGGGCGGACGGGAGAAAATATTGAAAGTTTCGAGCTTGCCTTTCCGGTGAATTAACGGTATACTGGATTTGAAAATACAATATGCGGCATATGGCGGAGCCGTCGCCGCGCAGCCTGATATCGGAGAGGAATTTACGTATGGAAATGCTGGAGACAATACTTCACCTGTTTATCAATTATGCAATCCTGCTGTTTGAGTACATAGGCGTCGGCGTGATCACGTTCGCCGGCATTCAGGGCATCGTCAATTACGTGCGCCGGGTGCCGGAGACGCGGCTGCTTCTCGCGAAGGGGCTGGCGATGGGGCTTGAGTTCAAGCTCGGCAGCGAGATTCTGCGCACCGTGGTGGTGCGGTCGCTCGACGAGATTTATATTGTGGCGGCCATTATCGCGCTGCGCTCCGTGCTCACGATTCTGATTCACTGGGAAATCAAGAACGAAGAAAACGAGGAAAAAATGCACATCCGCATGCAGCGCGAGAGCGGGCGGGCGGCGCAGGAAGAGGAATTGCAGGCAGAGGCAGCGAAAACAGCCGCAGTGAAAGCAGCCGCTGAAACTGCCGCTGCCGCTGCTGAGACTGCTGCCGTTGTGAAAAGTACGGAGGCAGCACCGCAGAAATCTGAGCAGGTAAAAACAGACGAACCGGCGGCATCGCAGGACCCGCAGGCGAAAGCGGACGAGTCAGCAGCGGAGACAGAGCCGCAGGAGGAAGCATAACCGCGCATAAAAATTCAGCCCATCCGCCCGGCCAGCATGACGCTGGCGGCGATACCGGCAAAGGTAGCGAGCAGCGCGCCACACAATGTGTGGCGTGTTTTTTTGATACCGGCGGTCATGAAATACACGCTCATGGTATAAAAAATCGTTTCCGTGCAGCACATCATCAGCGAAGCGATGAGGCCGACGCGGGAATCCGTGCCGTACTGCTTGTAGAGGTCGAGCAGCAGGCCGGTGGCCGCGCTGGAGGAAAACATGCGCAGCACCGTGAGCGGCACGAGCGCGGCCGGGAAGGAGAGGCGGGAGGCCAGTCCTTCCAGGTGCGCGGCGAAGAAATCGAGAAAGCCGGAGGCGCGCAGCACGCCGGCGGCCACCATCAGGCCGATCATGGTGGGGACGAGCCGGAGCACGGTTTTCAGCCCTTCGCGCGCGCCGCGGATAAAGCTGTCATAGACCGGCACCTTTGCAAGCAGGCCGTAGCCGACGATGTAGAGCACCAGGAACGGAATGATAAACTGCGAGAGATAGAGAATAAAATTCATGCGCTCCTCCTTTGGCGGCGTTTTTTCAGGACTGCGCGGCGGACTTCGCCTGTCCGGTCCGCTTTGCCAGCCGGTTTTCGACCTCCCGTCTCAGGATATCGAACGGGGCCGGTCCGGTTTCGAGGACGGCCTGGTGAAAATCCCGCAGGGAAAACCGGCTGCCAGCCGCCGCGCGCATCTCGTCGCGCAGCGCGCAGAAATTCAGGCAGCCCACATAATATTTGAGATAATTGGCCGGGGTCTGCAGGATATTCTGGTAGAGGGAGGCGGCGGTATCGTCAGAAAAGCCGAACTTTGCCAGAAACTGCGAGACCTCCTGCAGCGAGTAGCCGCGGTAATGGATACCGATGTCGAGCAGGGAGGCGAGGCCGAGCGTAAACGAGCGGTTCCTCCGGCAGAGCTCGGCCAGCTGCGGGTCGTCCTCCCACAGGGAATAGGCATACATTTCCACGTAGGTCGCCCAGCCCTCGGTGTAGCCGCCGGTCTCCAGCAGGCTTCGCAGCAGGTCAGGCTGCAGGGCGCTGAAGCAGACGGACTGATACAGATGCCCCGGGTAACCCTCGTGCGCCAGCGTCGTGAACAGCTCCAGGTCGTCGTAATCGCTGGCCGGGTTGATATAAATCACGTTATTCTGCCAGTCGTCGATGGCCGGCGTCAGATAAAAGGCCGGGCTGAGGTAGGGCTGCAGGGAGGGGTGCACGTATTTTACCGTGCAGGATACCTCCGGCAGGAGCGGAAAATCTTGTGTGATCTTTTGCCGCAGCTCGTCAAGCATGGCGGAGGGCCCGTTGGCGGGCGACTGCTTCCAGGTCGTGCCGGCGGACAACGCGGTATTTGCCTGCGTTTCCTTCATCAGCTCCTGAATTGCCGCGTAATCGGCCACCATCTGCACTTTCACGGCCTCCTCGATTTCCTCGACGGAGCGGCTGTCGCCGACCGTGCTTTTCACAAGCCAGCGGTAATACCCGGCGCCGTCCGGCAGGTAATACAGGCCGCCCTCGTTTTTGCTGTCCGCGGCACAGCGGGAGAGGCCGTCGATCAGGCTCTGGTAGGCCGGGATCACATAGCCCTGCAGAATGGCGCGGTTGCGCTCCCGGTAGGCGATTTTTTCGTCGGCCGTCAGGTTGGAAAAGGCGTCGATTCTCTCATTAAAAATAGTAATCAGGAAGTTGTTTTCTGGGTCGGCGATAAAGTCCTCACATTGTTTTATCACCTCGTCCGCGCAGCCGCGGCTCATGAACAGCCCGGAGGCCGCCTTTTGGCGCTCAAAGGAAAGCACCGAGGAAAAATAGTCCGGAACCTGCGCCAGCAAAGCCAGATAATCTTCGACGTCGCCCTTGGTGCGGAACGCGTACTCCGCGAACAGAATCGGCAGCTGCGCCTGGATGCCAAGCGCGGGGCTCAGCGGTTCGTCGTAGAGCAGGAAATCAGCGCCCTGGAGCTGCGTTTCCAATTCAGAGCGAAAAATATCATATGTGACCTGATGATTGTGCGAGAGCTTCTGATAATCGAAAGAGTCAAGCCGGCTGAGATAATTTTCCGCCGCCGCGCAGGCCTGCTTCTGCGCCTGCAGGCTGGCGTTGCCGAGCGATACTTCTTTCGTTTTGATTCCGTAGGCGTCCGGGTCGGCGACGGTGTAGTGCAGGTTGAGCGTGTTGGCGCTCATTTCATCGCGAAACACCTCCCGGGAAAAACGCTCGAATTTTTTATTTTCAGAGAGCAGGAAGGACGGCGGGGAGGCAAAAAGCAGGCGCGCGGTCAGCAGCGCAAAGACGGCCGCCAGCACGAAGACGACGGGCGGGAGTGTGCGCCGGCCTTTTGCACCGGCGGGTTTCAGCTCCCGGCTTTTACCCGGCATTGCGGATTTATATTCCGCAGTATATTCCGAAGATTTCTGCGGTCTGGCGCTTTGCCCGGCCGGAATGTCTGACGTATGGGAGAAATGCAGCATAGGAAGCTCCACGGGAAACGTTCTTGGAACAGTTTATGCGCGAGCCGCCGGAACATGCCCGCCGCGCGGTTTTTTTGTCCATTGCAGCGTGCAGGATTTTTTGCCCGCTGCAGCGCGCGGGATTTTTTGCCCGTCGCCTTGACAGAAAATCGGCCTTATGATAACTTAAAGATGATATGGAAAACCCGACGACAAAGAGAGTACGCGCACGGGAATGTTACAGAGAATCTCCCGGCGGTGAGAGGGGGAGCAGGAGCGCGCGCGGAAGATGGCTTTTGAGGGGTGCGGCCGAGCGGCGTCCGCCGTCAGGCTGCGACAGGTCCGCCTGTTACAGCGGCAGGGTATGAGCGCTGAGAAAGGCTGTTTTGCAGCGGCATCCGCCGGGGATGCACGGAGACAGAGGCCTTTTGCGTGCGGTAAGTACCCGCAGAGGCCCGCGCCGCGAGGCATGGGCGAAGAGAAGTGGTAACACGGGCATGCTCGTCTTCTTATTTTAATAGGAGATGAGTTTTTTTGTTATGAATTTGTCAGGAAACCGAAGGAGGAAACGAAGCAATGAGCAAACCAAAGTATTATATGACGACGGCGATCGCGTACACGTCGGGCAAGCCGCACATCGGCAACACCTATGAGATCGTGCTGGCGGACAGCATCGCCAGATTTCGCCGGGCGCAGGGCTACGATGTGTTTTTTCAGACCGGCACGGACGAGCACGGGCAGAAGATCGAGCTGAAGGCGCAGGAGAACGGCGTCACGCCCAAGGAATTTGTGGACGGCGTGGCCGGAGAAATCAGGCGCATCTGGGATCTGATGAACACGTCCTACGACAAATTTATCCGCACCACCGACGATTACCATGAGAGACAGGTGCAGAAGATTTTCAAAAAGCTCTACGACCAGGGCGATATTTACAAGGGCGCGTACGAGGGCCTGTACTGTACGCCCTGCGAATCCTTCTGGACGGAATCCCAGCTCGTGGACGGCAAGTGCCCGGACTGCGGGCGCGAGGTGAAGCCGGCGCGGGAGGAGGCTTATTTCTTCCGTATGAGTAAATATGCAGACCGTCTGATCGAGCATATCAATACGCATCCGGAGTTTATTCAGCCGGTGTCCCGCAAAAACGAGATGATGAACAATTTCCTGCTGCCGGGCCTGCAGGATCTGTGCGTGTCCCGGACCTCGTTCAAGTGGGGCATCCCGGTGACGTTTGACACGAAGCATGTGATTTACGTGTGGCTGGACGCGCTGACCAACTACATCACCGGCATCGGCTACGAGTGCGGCGGCGAGAGCACGGAGCAGTTCAAAAAGAACTGGCCGGCGGAGCTGCATCTGATCGGCAAGGACATCATCCGTTTCCACACGATTTACTGGCCGATTTTCCTGATGGCGCTCGGCCTGCCGCTGCCGAAGCAGGTGTTCGGCCACCCGTGGCTGCTGCAGGGCGACGGCAAGATGAGCAAATCCAAAGGCAACGTGCTTTACGCGGACGACCTGGTGGAAGTGTTCGGCGTGGACGCGGTGCGCTATTTTGTGCTGCATGAGATGCCGTTCGACAACGACGGCGTGATCTCCTGGGAGCTGATGGTGGAGCGCATCAATTCCGACCTCGCGAACACGCTCGGCAACCTCGTAAACCGCACGATTTCCATGAGCAACAAGTACTTCGGCGGCGTGGTCCGGGACGGCGGCGCGGCGGAGCCGGTGGACGAGGAGCTGAAAGCGCTGGCGCTGGCGACGCCGGGCAGGGTCTGCGCAAAGATGGACGATCTGCGCGTGGCCGACGCGATCACGGAAATTTTCACGCTGTTCAAACGCTGCAACAAATACATCGACGAGACCATGCCCTGGGCGCTGGCGAAGGACGAGACGAAGCAGGACCGCCTGGCGACCGTGCTCTACAACCTGACTGAGTGCATCTCCATCGGCGCGGCGCTTCTGGAAGCGTTCATGCCGGAGACCTCGGAGAAAATCCTGGCGCAGCTGAACGCGAAAAAGCGCACGATAGAGGAGATGGCGCAGTACGGCCTCTACGAATCCGGCACAAAGGTGACCGACAAGCCGGAAATCCTGTTTGCGCGCCTTGACCTCAAGGCCGTGATGGCGAAGGCGGAGGAAATCCAGAAAGCGCAGGCGGCGCAGAACGCTGCGGAATCGCAGGGCGCTGCGGAAAAGCAGGACGCCGCAGACGGGCAGAAGGCAAAGGACGCTGCGGAGGGACAGACCGCGCAGGATGGCGCGAAAGCGCAGGACGCTGCCGGGGAAACGGGAGCCGGGATTGACCTGGAGCCCAAGCCGGAGATCACATTTGAAGATTTCGAGAAGCTGCAGTTCCAGGTGGGCGAGATTATTGCCTGCGAGGCGGTGAAAAAATCGCGCAAGCTGCTGTGCTCCCAGGTGAAGATCGGCAGCCAGGTGCGCCAGATCGTGTCCGGCATCAAGTCCGGCTACTCCCCGGAGGAGATGGTCGGCAAAAAAGTCATGGTGCTGGTAAATCTGAAACCGGCCAGGCTGGCGGGCGTCCTCTCCGAGGGCATGCTGCTGTGCGCCGAGGATGAAAACGGGACGCTTTCGCTGGTGGTGCCGGAGAAGGAGATGCCGTCCGGAGCGGAAATCTGCTGAAAACGGCGGCGCGCGGGAGAATTGCGGTGCAGGAAATCTGCGCTGCGGAAAGCCTGCGGCCGCATAAAGTGAAATGCAACGTTTTGATATAAATACGTAAAAATGTAAGATCAGACAAGGGGGAATTCTTATGAATCGGGAAAATGCCTGGAAAGAGTATGATCAGGAGCAGCTTGCCCGGCTGGAGGAGCTGTCTGTGCGGTACCGCGCGTTTCTGGACGCCGGAAAGACGGAGCGCGAGTGCGTAAAGGAAGCGGTGCGCCTGGCGCGGGAGCAGGGCTACGTAAGCCTTGCGGAGGCGCAGGAATCCGGGAAGCCGCTGGCGGCCGGGGACAAGGTGTACGCGGTGTGCATGAACAAATCGCTGGCGCTGTTTCAGATCGGCACGCGGCCTCTGCGCGAGGGTATGCGCATTCTGGGCGCGCATATCGATTCGCCGCGCCTCGACGTCAAGCAGAATCCGCTGTATGAGGACACGGAGCTGGCCTATCTGGACACGCATTATTACGGCGGCGTCAAGAAATATCAGTGGGTGACGGTTCCGCTGGCGATTCACGGCGTGGTGGCGAAAAAGGACGGCACCGTCGTGGACGTCTGCATCGGCGAGAAAGAGGACGATCCGGTGGTGTTCGTGTCGGATCTGCTGATTCATCTGGCGGGCGAACAGCTGGAGAAAAAGGCGCGCGTCGTCATCGAGGGAGAAAACCTCGACATTCTGGTCGGCAGCCGTCCGCTGACGCCGGAGGAGGGCGCGAAGGACGCCGCGAGTGAAAATGCAAAATGTAATGCGGACGGTGCTGCGGCTGAAAATGCAAAATGTGATGCGGACGGCGCTGCGGCTGAAAATACAAAATGTGATGCGGACGCTGCAGACCGCGGGAAAAAGGATGCGGTGAAGGAGAATATTCTGGCGATCCTCAGGGCGCAGTACGGAATGGAGGAGGAGGACTTCCTCTCGGCCGAGCTGGAGATCGTGCCGGCGGGCAAAGCCAGAGACTGCGGCCTGGACCGGAGCATGATCATGGCCTACGGGCAGGACGACCGCGTCTGCGCCTACACTTCCCTGGAAGCGCAGCTGACGGCGGGGCCGCAGGAGTACACCTGCTGCTGCCTGCTGGTGGATAAGGAAGAGATCGGCAGCGTGGGCGCGACCGGCATGCAGTCCAGATTCTTTGAAAACACGGTGGCGGAGCTGATGGAGTGCGCCGGGCAGTACAGCGAGCTTGACCTGCGCCGCTGCCTGAGCGGCAGCCGCATGCTTTCCTCGGACGTCAGCGCGGCTTACGATCCGCTGTTTGCGTCGTTCTTCGAGAAAAAGAACAGCGCTTACTTTGGCAGGGGCCTGGTATTTAATAAGTTCACGGGCTCCCGCGGCAAGAGCGGCAGCAACGACGCCAACGCCGAATACATCGCTTCAATCCGGGCGCTGCTGGAGAAGCACCAGGTAAAATTCCAGACGGCGGAGCTGGGCAAGGTGGACATCGGCGGAGGCGGCACGATCGCCTATATTTCCGCGCTCTACGGGATGCAGGTCATCGACAGCGGCGTGGCGGTGCTGAATATGCACGCGCCGATGGAGGTCACCAGCAAGGCGGACGTCTATGAGGCGATGAAGGGGTACCGGGCGTTTCTGCAGGAGGCGTGACGGCGGCCGGCTTCCCTCAGACTTCAGTTTTACATCAGTCCGGCGGATGACCGCCGGCTGACCATATACAAAGACTGTATATTTACAGCAAATCAAAAAAAGAGGAGGATAAACATGGAAAAATCGAAAGTGTATTTTACCGACATGCGGGCAAAACCGGGCGATAACCTGCTGGACAAGCTGAGAAGGCTGCTTTTGAAGGCAGGTATCGGAGACATTGATTTTAAAGATCAGTATGTGGCAATTAAGATGCACTTTGGAGAGCCGGGCAATCTGGCGTTCCTGCGTCCCAACTACGCAAAGGTCGTGGCGGATGTGGTGAAGGAGCTGGGCGGAAAGCCGTTTCTGACTGACTGCAACACGCTCTACGTGGGCGGCCGCAAGAATGCGCTGGATCATATCGACTCCGCGTACGGAAACGGGTTTGTGCCCTATGCGACCGGCTGCCATGTGCTGATCGCCGACGGCCTGAAAGGCACGGACGAGGCTCTGGTGCCGGTGGAACACGGTGAGTATGTGAAGGAAGCGAAGATCGGGCGAGCGGTTATGGACGCGGACATTGTGATTTCGCTGACGCACTTCAAGGGCCACGAGGCGACCGGCTTCGGCGGCGCGCTGAAGAACCTTGGCATGGGCTGCGGCTCGCGCGCGGGCAAAATGGAGATGCACAGCGCCGGCAAGCCCTATGTGGACGAGGAGCTCTGCATCGGCTGCGGACGCTGCAGCAAGGTCTGCGCGCATGACGCGGCGGTCGTCGTCAACAAAAAGGCGACGGTCGACCACAACAAATGCGTGGGCTGCGGGCGCTGCATCGGTATCTGTCCGCGGGATGCGATGAATCCGGCGTCGGACGAGGCCAATGATATCTTGAACTGCAAGATCGCCGAGTACGCGCAGGCAGTCTGTCAGGGCAGGCCGAATTTCCACGTCAGCCTGGTGGTGGACGTGTCGCCGTACTGCGACTGCCACGCGGAGAACGACGCGGCGATGGTGCCGGACGTGGGCATGTTTGCCTCGTTTGACCCGGTAGCGCTCGACATGGCCTGCGCGGACGCGGTCAATGCGCAGCCGGCGATCGCGAACACGGCGCTCAGCGACGCGCTGGAGGAGGAGCACAGCCACGAAGGCCATGAGCACCGCGACTATTTCGGCTCCGTGTTCCCGGATACCAACTGGGAATCCGCGATCGAGCATGCGGTGAAGATCGGCCTCGGCAGCGCGGAGTACGAGCTGGTGCCGGTGAAATAGTGCGGTACCGGGGACTGTGAAGCAGCGCTGTGCCGGAGGCAGCAAAGAAGTATTGGGCCGGAGACGATAAGGCAGTGCTGCGGCAGTCATATGCTACCGGAGTTAGTTTGCACAACAAAAAGTTAGGAAATGAAATGTATTGACAATTTGGCGGCCGCCTGTTACGATGGAGTGCAATAAAAGCAGTTATGCAAAGTTATGCACTGTATAATAAAGAAAATGCAAGCTTGAACAGGCGATGACGCAGTCACAGCGCCGGGTCGGTACAGACAGTGGATGAGGAAAACATCTGCGGGACAATGGGCTACAACGGTTCCGCAGGTGTTTTTTTATAACCCGGATTTCACACGGGAAACGCCGGGGCGAATATGCTGCAGGGAGAGCTTTAGTCAGGGCGAATATGCTGCAGGGAGGGCTTTATGGGGAATCTGAAAATGAGAGAAGAACGTATCAGCACGATGGAGCAGACTGCGCTGCGGGTGTCCAGAGTCAGCATTCTGGTGAACCTGCTGCTCTCGGCGGCAAAGCTGGCGGCGGGCATCCTGGCGGGTTCCGGGGCCATGGTCTCGGACGCCGTGCATTCGGCGTCGGATGTGTTCAGCACGATCATCGTCATGGTCGGCATTCACCTGTCCGGCAAGGCGGCGGACCGCAGGCATCCTTACGGGCATGAGCGCATGGAGTGCGTGGCCGCGATTCTCCTGGCGGCGGTGCTGGCTGTCACGGGAGCGAAAATCGGCTTTGACGGGCTGCGCAGGATTCTCTCCGGCGACTATGAAAACCTGGCCGTGCCGGGCGCGCTGGCGCTGGCGGCGGCCGTGTTTTCGGTGGCGGTGAAGGAGTGGATGTACTGGTACACGCGCTTTTATGCAAAAAAAATCAATTCGGGCGCGCTGATGGCCGATGCCTGGCATCACCGCTCCGATTCGCTGTCGTCGGTGGGCGCGTTTGTTGGCATCCTCGGCGCGCGCAGCGGCTATCCGGTGATGGATTCGGCGGCGAGCGTGGTGATCTGCCTGTTTATCCTGAAAGCGGCCTACGACGTTTTCCGGGATGCGATTGACAAGATGGTGGACACGGCCTGCGATCCGGAGCTGGAGCAGGAGCTGCGCGAGTTTGTGCTGGTGCAGCAGGGCGTGGAGGGCATCGACGAGCTGCGCACGCGCACGTTCGGCAGCCGCATTTATGTGGATGTGGACATCATCGCCGACGGCGGGATAACGCTGCGCGAGGCGCATGGCATTGCGGAGCGCGTGCACAGCGGAATCGAGCGCCGGTTTGAGCAGGTGAAGCATATCATGGTGCATGTGAATCCGGCGTAAGCGGACGAAATAAAAAATATTCCTCGCTTTTGTTCCCAAAACAAGATAAAATAGGGGACAAAATGAAGAAAGATTCAGGAATATGGGAGACAGATTATGAAGCGTCAGGTGAGCATCGAAGAAATTTCCGACGGCAGACTGTACGATAAAAACGACATGGTGCGGGCGGGCTGCGGCGGCTGTAAGGGCTGTTCGGCCTGCTGCCGGGGCATGGGCGGTTCCGTGATTCTCGACCCGCTGGATGTGTTCCGGCTGACGGCCGGGCTGGGCGTTTCGTGCGAGGCGCTGCTGGCGGACCGGATGGAGCTCGGCGTCGTGGACGGAGTGATTCTGCCGAACCTGCGGATGCAGGGCAGCGGGGAGCAGTGCGCGTTCCTGAACGGCGAGGGGCGGTGCAGCGTGCATGCGCTGCGGCCGGGAATCTGCCGCCTGTTTCCGCTGGGCCGCTATTACCCGGACGACGGAAGCCGCGGGTTCCGCTATTTCCTGCAGGTGCACGAATGCCCGCTGCCGAACAAAACCAAGGTCCGGGTCAGCAAATGGGTGGATACGCCGGATCTGCAGCAATATGAGAAGTTTGTCAATGACTGGCATTATTTCCTGGAGGATGTCCAGGAGCGCCTGGAGCGGGAGACGGAGGAGAACGTGAAAAATATCAATCTTTTGCTCCTGCGCCTGTTTTATCTGCGCCCCTATGACGGGACGGAAGCGTTTTACCCGCAGTTTGCGCTGCGGCTGGAGCAGGCAAAAGAAATTCTGGGATTCGCGTAGACCGGAGGGAACAGCGCGAATCCCTGTCTGTTTTTAACAAAAATTTTATAAAAATATAAAAAAATTTAGAAACATTAACGATATCTATTCAATTCCGAAAGCGCTTCGGCGTCAATCCCGTAAATTTCTTGAATACTTTTGTGAAATAGCTCTGATCTTCAAAACCCACGGCCACTGCAATGTCAATGATCGAATAATTTGTCTCGGTGAGCAGGTGCTTGCTCTCCTCGATGCGTATGTAATTCAGATATTCCTTGAAGGAAGAACCGCAGGACTGCTTGAAAATCGTGGAAAAATACGACGGGTTCAGGTGCACGTGGCCGGCGGTTTCCTCCAGCGTCAGCGGCCGGTTATAATTTTGTGTGATGTATTGGATGGCATTTTTCATAACCTCGGTATTTTTGGGCGTGGACTGGACAAACATGCTTTCAATGAAAAATTCGACGGTTTTCTGCAGCTTCAGGCAGAGATCCTCCTGATTGCGCGTGGAATTCAGCTCCTGCAGGAAGTTGTTGCTGATTTCCAGCGCGACTTCCGTATTGGCGCCGCCCTCCACAGCCGCGCGGGAAAGCACGGAGCAGAGCTCGATGGAGCGGGAGCGGATGATATTGAGGTTGCTGCCGCCCTCGAACATGACGTAGCCCAGCAGTTCGTTGAGGACGCGGCGGGCTTCCTGCACATTGCGCTCCTTTACCTTGCGGATCAGCAGCTTTTCTTTTTCATAGGGGTAGGTCTGCCCCGCCTTATCCTCCTCAGATTTATACATCCGGATGGATTTGCTGATACGCGACTGCTGCACGAGCTTGCTGCGGTTGTCGAACATCTCCTGCGCGGACAGCGGAATCAGGTGGCTGAACGTGTAGGAGAGTAGCCGGCTGATCTGCGTGGCCTTTTCGGGCGTGATGACGGCGACGCTGTCCGCGGACTCATAGAGCGCCAGCGTTTTTTCAATGGAAAGGGAATAGCGCTTGGCGAGATCGAGCAGCATCATGGAATCGGGCGCGTCCATCAGAAACGGTCCCACGAGGATGGCGCCGAACAGCGTGACTTTGTTGACGAGCGGAAAAACAATATGATTCATGTTGCCGTGGCAGGCGAACATATAGGGCTCGCCGAGCTCCATGGCTTTGCGCGCGGCTTTCATGTGCATGTCGCGGCAGGAGCTTCTGGCCTCGGGCGCGGTCTGGAGCAGCTTTTTGAACTGCATGCAGAACGGCATGCTGGAGCCGAAGCCGCAGAGCGTGTCGCCGGACTCGTCGAGCGCCTGGATCGGCAGTCCCAGGCAGGAATAGAGGCACTCCAGAATCTCCTGGAGCTTCTGACTGTTTACAATTGTATAAAGATACGGACGCATGGCGATACTCCTTCAGAAGACAAAACATGGATTGTTTCTATTTTAGAACATTATAACATAATATCTAAAAATAGTACAAGATTTCAAAAGAAAATGGCATCAAATTACAAAAATATTTACTAAAATGAAATTGTATCCGGTAAATTTTTCGAGGAGTGGTAAGAATGTCAATAACCCGGGAGATAGCCGAATATCTGCAGAAAGGAAAGGCAAAAGATGTGCGCCGGCTGGTTCAGCAGGCGCTGGAGGACGGCGTTCCGCCTCAGACCATTCTCGACGACGGCCTGCTGGCGGGCCTGATGGTCATCGGCGAGAAATTCCAGCGGGACGAGGTATTCGTACCGGAGGTGCTGATGGCCTCGCGGGCGATGAACGTGGGGCTGACGATTCTGGAAGACCAGCTGCACAGCGGAGGAGAGCAGCCGCTGGGCCGGGTGGTGCTGGGCACCGTGCACGGAGACTGGCACGACATTGGCAAGCATCTGGTGGCGATGATGCTGCGGAGCGTGGGATTTGAAGTAACGGACATCGGTTATGACGCGGATGCGGATATGTTTATTGACACGGCGGAGGAGATTCATGCGGATATCATCTGCATGTCGGCGCTGCTGACGACGACGATGCCGGCGATGCAGGAAGTAATCCGGGAGATGGAGGAGCGCGGGGTGCGCGGGAAATATATCGTGATGATCGGCGGCGCGCCCGTCAACCGCATTTTCGCGCAGGAAATTACCGCGGACATTTACACGCCGGACGCAGTTACATGCGCGCAGGCCGCGCGGAAGGCTGTGCTGGCAAAAAGGGGAAATCATGAGATTTCAGAACCTGTGGGCGAAGACGCCCGAGGAAAAGATACTGAAAAAACTGGACTGCCGGCCGGATTCGATACATTATGAGGAGTTTCTGGAGGAATACCGGGAAATCCGGGACGAGGCCCTTGCGCAGGTAAAGCCGGTGGGCGCGATGGCGTTTGCCGTGATTCCGGAATCCATGGCTGCGCCGGAGATCCCGGCGGGCTCCGAAGTGGCGTGCGTGATCACGAACATCGGGGACGGGATCAGCGCGTATACGAGCCGTTTTTTTGCAGAGGGCGACTTTGTCCGGGGCATGCTGGCCAATGCGTTTGCCGACACCTATCTCTTTGAGATGGAAAAGAGCTGGTCGCCGCAGCTGATCGCGGCCTGCCGGGAACGGGGCGTGGGCATCGCCAGGCGTCTGGAGGTGCCGGACGAGCTGCCGATGGAGGCGCAGCGCCTGGCCTTCGAGGCCATCGGCGCCGGGGAACTGCCGGGCATGCGCCTCTCGGATGCGTATATGTTCTATCCTGTGAAAACGGTCTGCCAGATTTTTCTGCTCACCGATCAGAAGGATGTGTTCGAGGTCGCGCACAACTGCCGCCGCTGCCGGAACGCCGCCTGCAATATGCGCGAGGTTCTGCCGGCGACGGTGGAGGTGCATGGGCAGGGAGAAATATTTTTTGTGACATGCTGCGGGGAGGAGCGGATTCTCGACGCCCTGCGCCGGGAACGGCAGGGCTTTACGGCGGTCTGCGGCGGACAGGGGCGATGCGGAAAGTGCCGCGTCCGCGTGCGCAGCGGTGACGTGCCGCCGACGAAGGAAGACCGGGCGTTTTTCAGCAGCGGAGAGCTGGAAGCGGGATTCCGGCTTGCCTGCCGGGCCTATCCGCGGGGAGACTGCGTGATCGAGCTGCTTTCGTCGGAGGAAGCGTTTGAAGTTCTGACGGAGAGCGCGGACACAGCCGTGAAAGACGCTGCGGCGTCCGGGCTTGGAATTGCCGTCGATATCGGGACGACGACGATCGCTGCACAGCTGGTGGAGCTGCCCGGCGGACAGGTGCAAAGGACTGCTGTTTCCCTCAATCATCAGCGGGATTTCGGCGCGGATGTGATTTCGCGGATCCAGGCTTCCAACGAAGGAAAGGGTCCGGCGCTGCAGCAGCGCATCCGCGACGATCTGTGCCGTGTGATCGGCGAGCTGCTGGAGGACGGCGCGGACGCCGGCCGCCTGCGTCAGATCTGCATTGCCGGCAACACGACGATGGGGCATCTGCTGCTGGGGTATTCCTGCGAAACAATGGGGCGTCTGCCGTTCCGGCCGTATAACATCAAAGAAGTGCGGGGCAGCGCCCGGGAGATTCTGGGCGGGAGGATTTTGGAGCACGGCGTACGGCCGGATCTGGAGGTGTGCCTGCTGCCGGGCATCTCGGCTTTTGTGGGCGCGGATATCACGGCGGGTCTGCTGCACTGCGGGTTTGACCGTCAGGAAAAGCCCTGCTTTTTCCTGGATCTTGGCACCAACGGCGAGATGGCGCTCGGCGGCTGCGAACGCATTTACGTGACTTCGACGGCGGCGGGGCCGGCCTTTGAAGGCGGCAACATCCGCTGGGGCAGGGGCAGCGTGCCGGGAGCGATCAGCCAGGTGGAGATTCTGCCGGACGAGACCTGCCGGGTGCAGACGATCGGCGGCCAGACGCCTGCCGGCATCTGCGGAACCGGCCTGATTGCGGCGTCCGCGGAGCTGCTGCGCTGCGGGCTGATGGATGAGACCGGCAGGCTGACGGAGCGCTACCTTGCGTCCGGCTATCCGCTGGCAGAGACGGCGGACGGCGAACAGATCGTGCTGACGCAGCGGGACATCCGGGAGCTGCAGACCGCCAAGGCCGCGATCCGCGCCGGAATCGAAATCCTGATGAAAAAGTACGGCGCGGACTATGGGGAGCTGGATCAGGTGTTCCTGGCGGGCGGCTTCGGCTGGCAGATTTCGCAGGAACAGGCGGCGGCGATCGGACTGCTTCCGGCGCAGTTTTTGGGGCGTATCCGGACGGTGGGCAATTCGGCGCTGGCGGGAGCCAGATTGTACCTGACTTCACCGCAGGCGCGGACGCGGGCGGAACGGCTGCGCGCGGCCAGCACGGAGCTGCTGCTGGGCGCGGAGCCTGATTTTCAGGAATACTATGTGAGCGGCATGTACTTTGAGGAGGAATGATGGTACCGGATGGATGCATGCGACATTCGGTATATCAGATAAATAAATTACGATCCGGCAGGGAAACCGGATAAGCGAAAGGAGAGAAATTTATGAGTTACATTCTTGACCTGTTGTTAACGCAAATTTTCGGACAGCCATTCTTGCTGCTGGCTATCGTCGTGTTCATCGGCTACATTGCGATGAAGCAGAAGGTGTCCAAGGCGATCATCGGAGCGTTTAAGGCCTCGATCGGCATCCTCGTGATGGGCATGGGCTCCAGCGCCCTGATCGCAAACTTCGGCAAGCTGCTGACGGTACTGCAGAATACGACCGGCATTCAGGGCGCGGGCCTCAATACCTACCCGACGATGACGGCCAGCTATGCAAAAATGGATGCGGTCCTGGGCGAAGGCACCGGCAACAGCTGGGGCATCTACGTGCTCCTGATCGGCTTCCTGATGAACCTTGCGCTGGTAGCCCTGCGCAAATACACAAAAATCCGCGCCGTATACCTGACCGGCAACGCCATGATCGTGCAGGTCGGCATCAGCACCTATCTCGTATGGAGATTCCTGGGTACGGGCATGATCCCGACCATCCTCATCGCTTCCTTTATCACCGCTCTCTACTGGGGCATCGGCGCGACGCTGCTGATCAAGCCGACGAAGGTGATTACGGGCGGCGCGGACCTGACGGTCGCGCACCAGCAGATGTACGTGGCCTTTGCGGCGTACAAAATCGCGCCGCTGCTTGGCAATCCGGAGAAGGACGATATCGAGAAAAAGAAACTGCCGACCTCTCTGAATTTCCTTCAGGACAGCGTGCTGGTAACGCTGCTGGTCATGCTGATTTCCACCGCTGTGATCATGCTCGTGGTGGGCAAGGACGGCGTGGACTGGCTGCGCGGCGCGGACGGCTTCAACCAGGCGTCCTATAAGAACCCGGTGATCTTCCTGCTGTGGATCAGCATCACGCTGACGGCGAATATCTGGGTGCTGCTTGCCGGCGTCCGCATGTTTGTCGGCGAGCTGATGATGTCCTTCAAGGGTATTTCCGAGAAGCTGCTGCCCGGCGCTGTGGCCGGCGTGGACTGTGCGGCGATCTTCGGTTTCGCTCCGAAGTCGGTTGTGCTCGGCCTCGTATGCGGCGCAATCGGACAGGTAATCGGCCTGTTGCTGCTGCTGGCATTCAAGAGCCCGATTTTCCTGGTACCCGGATTTATCCCGCTGTTCTTTGACAACGCGACGGTGGCGATTTTTGCCAACAAGTTCGGCGGCTGGAAAGCGGCGGTCGTGCTCTGTCTCTGCTGTGGTATTATTCAGATTCTTGGTTCCATGCTGGCGGTCAGCATGATGGATCTGACCTGGTGGCAGGGCAGTGCGGACTACGCGACGATCTGGGTCGGCGTGATCGGCATTTTCAAATTTATCGGCGGCCTGTTTGGAATTCCGGTTGCAGGCTGAGCCTGCTGCACTGCAGTAACCGCACGGAATAATCGGGCCCTGTTTCGGGGAAACGCCGGGCAGGGCCCGCACAGAGAAAAAGGAGGAAAAATTTATGCTGAATATTTTATGTGTATGCCATAACGGCATGGGCACCAGTATGCTGATGAAGATCAACGTCAACAATATCTGCATGGAGAACGGGATCAGCGCTACCGTGGAAGCGTGCGCGCACGGCGAGGCCCTGGGCTTTCTGATGACCACGGATATCGTGCTGACCAGCCCGGACATCCTGGAAATGCTGCCTCCGACCGATGCCAAAATCGTGACCACGTTAAATCTGATGGACAAGGCAGAGGTGACGAGGCTTCTGGTCGACTGCATCAAAGAAAACTTCCCGAATGAGATCGGCTAAGGAGGATGGGGCAATGACCAGCTATGAAATTATGAAAGCCAATATTCATTTTCAGAATCCGGACCGTATCGGACTGCGTTTTGACCGGATTGCCGGAAAAGGCGACGTGTGCCGCATTTTTGTCCTGCCCCCGAAGGACAAGAGGGACAACAGCAAAACCTACAGCGTGTCCAGAAAAGTGCGCCCCGGCGACAACGAGTACGACGAGTGGGGCTGCCTGTGGCGCAGCGACGGCAAGGGCTCCAGTATGGGCGAGCCCTGCAATATCGCGCTTGGGGATCTGGAAGAGGAGCTGGCTGATTTTCAATTTCCCGATCCCAGGGCGGAGGGACGCTTTGACGGCCTCGAGGAAGCGCTGCAGAAGGCGCAGGAGAAGCAGCTTTATGTCCAGCTGAACAGTCCTCAGTGCATTTTTGAACGCATGCATTTTCTGCACGGATTTGAGGATACATTATGTGACATTATAGAGCTGCCTGACGAGACTGCCGAGCTGGCGGAAAAGCTTGCCGATTACCAGATCGGAATCATTGAGGAAGCCTATCGCCTCGGGAAAGGCCGGATTCATTGCTACGATACGACGGACGACTGGGGAACGCAGCAGGCGCTGATGATTTCTCCCAGGAAGTTCCGCGAGATTTTCAAGCCGCAGTACAAACGCATTTTTGATAAGGCGCATGAGTGCGGCATGGACATCCGTTTCCACACCGACGGCAAGATCAACGATATCCTGGAGGACCTGATCGAGCTTGGCGTGGACATCATCAACATTCATCAGCCGAATCTGGTGGGAATTGACGAGATTTCCAGAATCGCGCAGGGCCGGATCTGTTTTGAGGCTTCCGTAGACATTCAGACTACGCTGCCGACAGGCGACCGGGCGAGGATTGAACAGGAGGCAAAGGCGCTGGTCGAGAAGTGGGGCACCCGGGCCGGAGGCTTCATCGGAGTGGAGTACGGCTATCTGGATGCGATCGGCACCACGAAAGAGAGCATGCTTTTTGAGCTGGAATGTTTTGAAAAGTATGGCACGTATAAAAAGCAGGGATAGATATGACGACAGTTTTGAATTATGCGATCTGTATTCTGGCGCTGCTGGTCCTGGGCTGGGAGACCTGGCTGGTGGCAAAGCGCAACCGCACGGTGACCGTGGCGGGAAAGGACGATTTTTTCCTGCTCTGCATGGTGATGCTGGTGGCGATGCTGCTGCTGCGCCCGGATATCATGGCCGGATTTCTGGAGAGCCTGCGCAACACGCTGGTTCTGATGGCGCTTTTCTTTTCGCTGGCCGTTAAGCGGGGCCTGAGCGTCCGCGGCGTGGAAAAGCTCGGCTTTGTCATTCCCTGGGATCAGATTGAACAGGTGCAGGTAGAGCCTTATCAGCTGAACCGTCTGGTCGTGTATTTCTACACCAGAAAAAAGCACCGCTTTAAACTGTTTTACCCGAAATACAAGCTGAAAAATCTGGTCTATGAGATACAGAAATACCATCCGGAGGTGCTGCTTGAGAAATCTCTGCAGCTGGACTGACATAAGGCGAGGAGGAAAAGCCATGATAATAATCGGTGAAAAGCTCAATGGAACCATCCCTTCCGTGGCCAGGGCCATCGCTGCCCGGGACGGGGAGTGGATAAAGGATGTCGCCCTCAGGCAGGCGGAGGCCGGCGCGGATTTTATCGATCTGTGCGCGTCGGTGGAGATCGGGGAGCTGGAGACGCTTCACTGGATGATCGATCAGGTGCAGAGCGTGACAGACGTTCCCATCTGCATTGACAGCCCGAGTACGGAAATTCTGGCTCAGGCGTATCCGTTCTGCCGGAGGCCGGGACTGTTTAATTCCGTGTCCATGGAGAGCAAGAAGCAGATCGACCATATTTTCCGCATTATGGCGGACAATCCCGGCTGGGAAGTCATCGCGATGCTGTGCGACGATTCCGGAATCCCCAAAAGCGCGGCGGACCGCCTGCGGGTGTTTGAAAACATCATGAAAAAGGCGGCGGATTACGGGATCGATCCCGCCAGAATTCATATTGACCCTGTCATTGAGGCGGCGGCGCTGATGGACCCGGACCAGGCGGACGGCCCGGGGATCGCCATCAACACGAAGGTGATCGGAACCATCCGCGCGCAGTATCCGGCGATTCACATTACTTCGGCGATCAGCAATATTTCGCACGGGCTTCCGGCGCGGAAATACATGAATTACAGCTTTGCGGTGCTGGCGCTGGCTTACGGCCTGGACAGCGGGATCCTCGATCCCCTGAATCAGGGCATGAAGGCGGTGCTTGAAAGCACGGAGAAGCTGCTGAAGCTGCCTGAACCGGAATTTGCGGAGCTGGTGCGGGCGGCGGCAGAGGGGCGGCTTGACGGCTGCGTATTTCCGGCTGTTGACGGCCGCGATGCGGAGCAGGCGCGCAAATACATGAGCCTTTGCATGACCGTGCTGGCCATGAACGCCGGCGCGCGGGAGATTGAGCCGGACGAGTCGGATCCGGACGCGGCCGGCATGGCGTACGCGGCGCAGGCTCTTCTGGGCATGGACGAGGACGGCTACTGCATCGAATACATTGAAGCCTACAAGGACGGAGTGTTTGGCGCGCCCGGAAAATAAAGCCTGAGAGCGGAAGATCATTTTGTACACGGGAGGATGTATTATGACACCAGAAATAGAAGAGGTTAGAAATTTAGTGATCCGGGGGAGCGCGCGGAAAGTGGGCAAGGCGGTGCAGGCCGCTCTGGACGCGGGCTGCGATCCGACGGAAATACTGAATCAGGGCATGGTGGAAGCCATGTCCGAGGTGGGAGAACAGTTTTCCCGCAACGAGATTTTTGTGTCCGAGATGCTGGTGGCGGCCCGCGCCATGAAGAAGGGCGTGGAAGTGCTGCAGCCGCATCTCTCGGCGGATTCCACCGGCACGCTGGGCAAGGTGATTATCGCTACCGTGAAGAACGACCTGCATGATATCGGCAAAAATCTGGTGGCGATGATGATAGAGAGCGCCGGGTTCCAGGTGCTGGACCTGGGCATTGATGTGCCGATTGCGAAAATCATCGAGACGTACCGGGAAAATCCGGACACCAAAATCATCGCGCTTTCAGCCCTGCTGACGACGACGATGCCTGATCTGCGGGAGACGGTGGACGCTTTGAATCAGGAGGATTTCCGCGGGAAGATCAAGATCATGGTCGGCGGCGCGCCGATCACGCAGGCGTTTGCGGACGAGATCGGTGCGGACGGATACTCGGCGGACGCGGCGGAGGCGGCCGTGCTGGCGAAGAAGCTGGCGGCGGCAATGTGAGCACAGGGCCGGCGGAATAAAAATCGGCAGGCATGGGACGTGCCGCGCTTTCATATAGTTACATAAGAAAGACGCGGGACGGACTTGGAATGAAAGAAGAATGGATTGTGTGGTACCGACTGAGGGGACTGGGCTTGCTTTGCCTGTGTTCCCTCGTATTTTTTGTGGGGGCTTATCTTGCCAACCAGCGCAGCGTCACGGCGAGCGGCGCGGCGGACGGACGGCAGATGCCGCTCACCTGTGTACCGACGGAGGAGAAAAAGGCGGTGCTGACCTTTGATGTGCAAAAAGACAGCGATGATGTGCAGACGATTCTGGCGGTACTGGAAAAGTACGGCGCGAAGGCGGTCTTTTTCGTCACGGACGGGTGGGCGCAGGCGCATCCGCAGGAGCTCGCGGCCATGGCCGCGGCCGGACATGACATCGGCAGCCGCGGCAGCGGGCAGAGAAAGGCGGACAGCCTCAGCGGAAAGGAGCTGCAGCGTGAACTGCGGCAAAGCTGCGAGCAGTTACAGAAGCTGTGCGGCGCAGCGGTGCGCCTGTACCGCGCGCCCGGCGGCGACTTTGGAAACGGCCTGGCCGCGGCGGCGCGCGCGTGCGGATGCCTGCCCGTTCTCTGGAGCGTGGATTCCGAAGACTGGAAGGACTACGGCGTGGAATCCATCGTCCGCAATGTCGTCGAAAATCCCCGCCTGGAAAACGGGGCCGTCATCCGCCTGCACAGCGGCGCGAAATATACGGCGCAGGCCCTCGAGGCCATCGTCGCCGGCCTGCAGGAGCAGGGGTATGCGCTGGAGACGCTGACATCACTTATTGATTTTTCCAGTGTATTTCACTGATTCTACCGGCATCTCATACGGATTCTGTTGAGGCCAGGCCGGTTGCTGCGGCATTTCTCACGGATCCTGCCGGTGCCCTGGCTGATTTCATTGACAATCTCTACTGGCCCCGTACCGGCAGGCTCATACTGAGCGCGGCGCCGGTGTTCCAGGTGCCGCCCGCCGGCGCGATCAGTACCTGAATTTTCGTCACCTTTTTGCGGTATTTCCACTTGGCGAGCGAAACGCCGAGCGAAACCGGCCGGTTGGCGGGGATGACCGCCTCGCTCTCCAGGATGCGCTTGTCGCTGTAAAAGCGCAACTTCACCTTGACCTGCGGGGCGGTAGAACCGCTGACCTGCAGCGTCGTGTAAAAGACAGGATGTTTGGCGAAGCTCACCTTTTTGGCGAGCGTCTGCGAGAAGCCCCAGAGGCTGTTGCGGTTGCGGGTGTTGTCGTGCGCGGCGCGCAGCGTGCCGCCGGAGGCGGTCATGCCGGTGCTGGCTCCGTACTGCTTCCAGGCGGAGGCGAGCGGCGCGGTCTGGCGGTAGGACGACACCTGCAGAAGGTCGGCGGAGGCGATACTGGTCTTGCTGTACAGCTTTTTGCTGAAATTCGGAATCAGGGAGGACCAGCTGCTGGCGCCGACGATTGGCAGGTATTCCGAGGTCACGCTCTTGGATTTGTTGGTGTCCATGTATTTAAATACATTCCAGGAATCCTTCTGGCTGCCGGCCCATTCCAGCTTGCCGCTGCTGGTGTCCGTGGTCCAGAGGCCGAGATCGAGCCCCTGTTTGACCTCCACCTCGTGGTCGACGTGACGGTTCATGATGAAGGAGTCGATCATGCTGTCGGACTCGGTCAGGTAATAGCTGTAGGCGATGGCCGCGGACTGCTCCTTCTGCGCGTCGGTTTTGGAGGAACCGGCGTGGCGTACGGACGTGTAGCCCTGCTCCGAGAGGATGATGCGCGTCTTGGAACCGTAGGTCTGGCGGATGTATGAGGTGAGAACGCCGATGTTGCCCATGTTGATGACCGGGGAGGTCAGAGCCTTCGTCAGCTGGCGGTTCGTGTTGGCCCAGAATCTGGGCTCCGTCAGCGGCGAGCTGTACGGGTGGTAGGCCAGATTCCAGCGGATGTTGCCCTCGCTCTTGAGCGCGCCGGCGAAGGCGTCGAGCATCTTGCGCGCCGCAAACGTGCCGCTCACGCTGTTGGTGTTCCACAGGTGGTCGAGCGAAATGTAGAGGCGGGCGTTCGCGTAGACGCTGGTGACCGCGTTGTAGGCCATGCGGAACGCGTCGGCGTAAACCTTTGCGTACGAATTCAGGCTCAGCGCGCCGGCGTAATTGTATACCTTATAATTATTCACCTCGTTGCCGACGATCCAGTTGACGATCCGCCCGTACTGGGCCGAGGACGAAGCGTAGCGGGAGGCCAGGAAGGAAACCGTGGCCTGCAGCTGTTCTCTGGCCGCGGTGTTGGTGGTGTTCCAGGCATAGTAGCTGTGCCCCTGCTCGCGGCCTGAGGGGTAAATCAGATTGGTCAGGTCTGCGCGCCAGCCAAGCAGCAAAACGGCGCTGACCACGGCGTCGCTTTCCTGCAGCGCGGTGAGCTGGCGGTCATAGCCGGACACTACCGGCCGGCGGAACCAGTAGGTATTGCCGTGATAGCGGTAGGAGATCGAGGAATCCGGATTTTCCTCCGCTTTTGTGGCGATCAGATCAGTAAATACGATGTTGATCAGGGAGTGGCGCACGTTCAGCTCCGCGGCGTCCTCCAGCATATCGGCGCTGACCTGCAGCCCTTTCTTGGAAACGGCGGTCGGGAAACTGTACTTGTAGGCGGCCGCCTTTTTGGGATTGGTCAGGTAGCGTGCGTTGCTGATGATGGAGTAAGCGCCGCCGCTGTCTTTGGCAGCCAGCACAAACCGCTGGTAAAGGCGGCTGGAAGTGTCGGAATCGTTGAGTTTTAAGGAAAAACTCATATTTTTTGCTTTTTTGACGCTTTTCAGGGGCCTGGCTCCGGACGGGATGCCTGTATCAGACAGCGAAAGCGCGAAAAGATAGCATTTGTTGCCGCGGATTTTCCCTGTGTCGGAGGCGGTGGCGGTGACCTTGAACCTGTTTGTGGAAATCAGCTTGCAGGCCGTGATTTTGGCCGGGTTTGCCGCCGAGGCAGCGGACGGAAACGCCAGCGCGAGCAGCAGAAGCAGCGCCGGCAGCAGGATCAGCAGGTGTCTTTTTTGTCGTTTCATGATCATTCCCCCTTACTGACATCAGTTTACCATATCAGGGTGATTTTGGAAACCGCTGTTTTTCTGGCAGATTCTGGAAGGATGACCGCGATTTGCAAATATCGGGGGTATATGTTACTATCGGAGTGGATGATAAAGTTGTATATTAAGGAAAGGGAAAACAGATTATGCCGCTGGGATGGATCGATTTTTCAAAAAGTGAACGAAATAAGGTGTTAAGCGTGCTGGAGATGCTGATGGAGGCGGGCACGCTGGATGAGCTTGGGATCGCTCCTGTCCGGGACGGTTTCGCAAACCTTTTCTTTCCGGGGACATCTACAGTCCAGACAAGGGCCAAGTATTTCCTGATTGTTCCTTACGCGCTCAAGGATTTGGAATATGGGGATGAGACGAATCCGAACCGCATGCGGCAGTCTTTTGACGCGGTGGAGCGCTGGTGCGGGGAGCAGTTTCTCGCCCGCGGGGAGGATACGGCCGGCATTATCGGCAGCAGATCGCTCCGGCAGAACCGCTGGGTGAAACGGACTCCGGCGGACATTTACTGGAACGGACTTCGGAGTTATGGGATATTTACCGGAGGAAATCTTTCTCTCTACGAATATATGAGGGCTGTGTGTGTCAGAAAGGGCCAGAAGGATACGCTGAGCCGGCTTGGAAACCGAAGAGACAGCGCGGAGGAGAATGAAAAGGACGATAAGGATGCCGGAGGGCTGCTTTCGATGCAGTTCTGGAAAATTCCGACTTATACGCCCGGTTGGGCAAAGGAACTGAAGATCAGTCTGACAGAAGAGGAAGGCAGTTTCCTCAGAGCTCAGATCATCACAGCCTTTCCGGATTCCATGTTTGCGTATATTCTTCGGAACCATATGACCGAGGTACTCGCCTGTGAGGACTTTCCCGGGCTGCACAGCCTGATGGCCGGGTTCCCGGAGCAGATACGAGGCGACTATGCGCTGGCGGTGACCTTTTCGGATTTCCTGTATGTCCTGCGGACCGTTTACAACATGCTTGTTTCAAACGGCAGCAACGAGGAGGCAGAGGCAGAATGGCGGGCGCTTGAGCCGGATCTGGAAGAACTGGCCGCCGTCGACCTTGACGCTGTATTCGGGCGCCTTCGTTTACATGGCAATGTATTTCTATACAATTTCCTCCACAGGTCAAGGGACTTTATGCGTGCCGGGGATCTTGACGGGATGAAGACAGAGATCCGCCGCAGGGAGCGGGAGCTGAAACAGGGCAGGGCCAAAACCCTGCATCCGGGTGAATTCGATCCCGCGGTATGGTACGGCGGCAGGGGATTGGATTACCGGTTCGGAAATGCCAAAGTGCTTCTGCGGGATATTTTTGAAAGTGAGGGCTGTGATGTTTAATCCGAATAATGACAGGCTGGATTTCGGGCAGATTCTTGCACCGCCGGCGGATTACTTTCTTGACTTTGCGGCAGGCACCACTTATTCCCTTGACCTGGATGCGCTTGTGGGCGCGAGCCTGGCGATGGGATTGTCTGAGGAGACAGACAGTGAGCTGATGAAAAATCCGGTATGCCTTCTGGAGGCCCTCCGCAGCACCGGAGATAAAGTGGCCCTTTTCTGTGAGGGCGGGCAGATTCATGTGCCGAACAAGGTGACGCCGCTCTACATCCTGCTTGAGAAGATGGTTTTTCAGGTAAAGACGCCCGGGAGGAGAGGGACCGCGGCATACCCGTCTTTTCATCCGAAGTTCTGGCTGCTCCGGTATAAGAAGGAGGGCGGGGAAACCCTGTATCGGGTGGTCATCCTGAGCCGCAACCTGACCTTTGACAGAAGCTGGGACATTACCTATTGCATGGACGGAAAACCTGTGCGGGAGACATCAGATAAGAATCTTCCGCTGTGTGATTTCCTGCGATTTCTGGTATCGCAGCTTCCCGCAGACGAAAACGGCAGGGAAAAGACGAAAGCGATCCGCTCACTGATCCGTGAGCTTCCGAGAGTTTCCTTTGAGCCGGCGGAGAAGGAATTCTATGATTATGAATTTCTGCCGCTTGGGGTACGGGCGTCCGACGGGGGCTATTATTCCATCAGGGATACGACTCTGTTTCATGACACATTCCATGAAATATTTATTATGTCTCCGTTCCTTTCCGGGAGCATCGTCCGTGATTTCAACGATCGGAACCGCAGCAGCTTCATCGGGGATTCGCGGTATGTGCTGATCACGAGGGAACTGTCCCTGGGCAGGCTGAAACCGGAGGACGTGAGCAACTTTACGATTTATACGATGCGCGAATCTGTGATCGACGGAGAGAGTGCCATCTCGGATGATTCCACGGGTATCCGGGAACAGGACATCCACGCCAAGGTCTATATGATGCGAAAACACTCGGACACAGATCTCTATCTGGGCTCTATGAATGCTTCCCACAATGCGGTGTACGGCAATATCGAGTTTATGATCCTGCTGCGTACCAAAAACCGTTATCTGAATCTGGATAAGCTGACCGGGGACCTGTTCGGCAGGGAAAAGGACGGTTCGGACAACCCGTTTCAGGAAGTGACCCTCCAGAACGCGATCATAGACGCGGAGGATGGAAAGCAGAATTTTCTGGACGGCATCATCAAAGCCATAAACCGAAGCGGCCCCTGGGCTGAGGCAGAACAGGGGCAGGAGGGCTATTCCCTGTCGGTACATTTTGGCGATACAGATACAATGGGCTGCCGCGTGACGGTTCGTCCGCTTTTGTCCCGGCGGGAGACAGAGTTTGGAGCTGAGCTTTCCTTTCACGGGCTGCAGATGACACAACTCTCAGAGTTTTTTGTCGTTGCCGTTTCCGAAGCGGAGGAGCGGGCAGAGCGGGTTCTGATCATCCCGACCTCCGGACTGCCGGAAGACCGGGAGAAAGCGGTGGTTTCCTCTGTGGTCAGCAACCGGGACTGTTTTTACCGTTATGTCGCGTTTCTTCTTGGCGACGACATGGTTCTCGGCGCGCTTGAGGCAGATGCCGTCTCCGGTGCAGAGGCAGGCGCTCAGAACAGACGGTCCTACAAAATCCCTGCCCTGTATGAAAAGATGCTGCGGACTGCAGCGTCGAATCCGCAGAAATTCAGGGGTATTGAGTATCTGATGAAAACGATTGACGAGGATGGGATCATCCCGGAAGAGTTCAAAAAACTGTATGATACATTCAGGAAAGCAGTGAATATTCATGAGTAATGTGGCAGACCAGCTGGATAAAATTGAAGAACGGGTCATGGAGGGGCTGAAAGATTTTCAGAAGGCGACGGTGAACCGCATCGACTGTCTTTACAGGCAGGGACAGCGCAGGGTTCTGGTATCGGATGAGGTCGGGCTTGGCAAAACGCTGATCGCACGTGGAACCGTTGCGAAGACAGCGAAGCTGCGGCGGAAGAATGGCGACAATCTGTTCAAGGTCGTCTATATCTGTTCCAATGCCGCCATTGCGGACCAGAACATCAGAAAGCTCCGCATTGCCAGCGAGGTCCGGACAGAAAGCGCGTCCTCTTCCCGCCTGTCCATGCAGCATTTGAACATCTTTATGCAGGAAAACGACGCGGAGCTTCTGAGCCGTTATATCCAGCTGATTCCGCTGACTCCCGACACGTCGTTCCGCATGACCGCCGGGGCGGGAACTGTCCAGGAGAGGGCCCTGATGTTTGCGATTCTGCGAAGGCTCCCGGAACTGAGAGGGTACCTGCCGGAACTGGAAACGGCGATGATGGATTACGCGTTTTATTCGTGGGATGCATGGTGCAAAGACTTGTATGAAAGACTTGCAAGAGAATGTGACAGGAATTCGGGCGGCGAATATTTCCGCTATATGCTGAAGAAACTCCGTGAGGAGCTGTCGGGGATCTGGCATGATGAGCTGAGTTATCTGGACGGGATTAAGGACCTGTGCCGCCGGATCAGAAAAAACCATGGTACGCGTGTACAGGAGAATGCAATCATCGGGCAGCTCCGCGTCATCTTTGCCAAGATCAGCCTTGAAAAGCTGGAGCCGGACCTGGTGATCATGGATGAGTTTCAGCGGTTTAAATATCTGCTGAATTCGGACCCGGAATCGGAGACAGGGATGCTGGCGGACCGCTTCTTTCATTCCCGGAGCGTGCTCATGCTGCTGCTCTCCGCTACGCCGTATAAGATGTATTCCACCCCGGAAGAGATCGATGAGACGAGAATTGATGAACACTACACGGAGTTTCTGGCCGTGATGGATTTCCTGAATGAAGATTCCGTGAAAGAAGAAAAGTTTCGGACTGTCTGGAAGGATTATTCCATAAGGCTGAAAGAGATGACGCTGGGCGATCTCTCCATCCTGTCTGTGAAGGCAGCGGCAGAGGATGCCATGTATCAGACGGTCTGCCGGACGGAGCGGATCACAGAGCACGAAAGTGCCGATATCATTGACGACAGTGACGTACATATGCCGCTGGAGGTTCTGGAACAGGACATCCGCTCCTATGTGCAGGCGCAGGAGCTTCTCGACGAGATTGGAGAAAACTGCCATGTGCCGGTGGACTATGTCAAATCATCGCCATACCTGATGTCTTTCATGCGGGATTATCAGCTGAAGCAGAAAGTGGAGCGGTATTTCAGAAAGCATCCGCTGGAGCTGAAAAAGATCAGGAAGGATACATTCTGGCTGAAACGGAGTGCTTTTGACCGTTATGATAAGATTCCCTGCAACAATGCGCGGTTGGAGCGGGTGATGGATTCCGTGCTTCAGCGCGGTGTGGAGAAGCTGCTCTGGATGCCTCCGTCGAGGCCGTATTATGAGCTGCAGGGAGTCTATAAAGATACCGGGTGTATGTCCAAAACGCTTATTTTTTCGTCGTGGGAGATGGTGCCGAGGATGCTGGCGAGTCTGATCTCATACGAGGCGGAGCGCAGGACGGTGGGAAAGCTGGCGAAGGACAACCAGAACAGGGACGTCCATTACTTCTACAGCGGGGATCGGAGATATCCCTCTGCCCGGATGAATTTTTCCGTGAGCAACGGCACTCCGTCCGGGATGTATTTGTTCTGCCTGCTCTATCCATCAAAATTCCTGACGGCCTGCTATGATCCGATCCGGTGCATGAATGAAGGGCTCTCCATGCGGGAAATCCAGAAACAGGTTCGGGGAAAGATTGCCGCAAAGCTGGAGGCATATAAAAGCCCGGCCGGGGGCAGCGTGGACAAGCGCTGGTATTATCTGGCGCCGCTTCTTCTGGACGGTATGGAATACGTGTATCGCTGGCTGGAGAAAGGCGACCGGCTGGCGGATTATGACGAAGACGAGAAAGTGAAACGCGCAAAGGGATTCCGGGTACATCTGGATACGCTGGCAAAGCTCTTTGATGAGACATATGCGCAGAAGTGCGGGAATCTCGGCAGGCAGCCGGCGGACCTTCCGGATGTCCTGACGGACATGGCGATCGCGGCTCCGGCAATTTGTGCAAACCGCACGTATCGGAAGTACCTTGCGGACGGGGAGGATGTCGAGAGCTATCTTCCCAGCCAGCTTGCACGCGTGTTCCTCAACCGGATGAATACGGCGGAGTCCACGGCGGCTGTGGAGCTGGCCTGCGGAAAGAAGTCCGAGGACGCGCACTGGATGAATCTTCTGACCTACTGCAGACAGGGTTGTTTTCAGGCGGTGCTGGATGAATATGCCCATCTGATCTCCAGCAGCCTCGATCAGGACGATATGCTTGTAAAGCAGCTGCACAGACAGATGCTGGAGGCAGTCAATATCCGCGCGACCCAGTACAATGTGGACACGTTCCAGAGCTTCCGGAGCCGCATAAACGGACAGAAGGACCGGCCGACTAATATCCGCACGCACTTTGCAGTCGCCTTTACCAAAGGAGAGGGAAAGGAGACCGATACGGACCGGAAGAAAACGATTCGGAATGCGTTCAACTCCCCGTTCCGTCCGTTTGTGCTTGCCACAACATCCATTGGCCAGGAGGGACTGGATTTCCACAATTACTGCCGGAAGATTGTGCACTGGAACCTGCCGTCCAACCCGATCGATCTGGAGCAGCGCGAAGGGCGCATCAACCGTTTTGAATGCCTTGCAATCCGGCAGAATGTGGCGAAACGGTACGGGGTTATCCAATTTCATAAGGACGTGTGGGAAGAAATGTTTGTGGAGGCTTCCAGGGTTGAAAAAGCAGACGGTTCTTCAGACCTGATCCCATTCTGGGGCCTGCGTGAAACAGACGACATGGTAAAGATTGAGCGTATCGTGCCCATGTATCCGTTCAGCAGGGATGAGCTTGCATATGAACGGCTGATCAAGATCCTGTCCATGTACAGGCTGACGCTGGG
>CANRIG010000041.1 GCA_947630595.1 uncultured Lachnospiraceae bacterium
TCGTAGCCGGTCACCAGCACGTCGGTCGGATAGAAATATTCCAGCTCCGGCGTCTTGTCCGGCCAGCCCAGCGTCGAGAACGGCCACAGCGCCGAGGAAAACCAGGTGTCCAGCGTATCCTCGTCCTGCGTCAGATGCGTGCAGCCGCACTTCGGGCAGACCTTCGGCATCTCCCGCGCCACCACTACCTCGCCGCACTCGTCGCAGTAATACGCCGGAATCCGGTGTCCCCACCAGAGCTGACGGGAAATGCACCAGTCACGGATGTTTTCCAGCCAGTGCAGATAAATCTTGTCAAAGCGGTCCGGTACGAACTGCAGCGCGCCGCTGCGCAGGGCCTCAATGGCCGGCTTCGCCATCTCGTCCATCTTTACAAACCACTGCGGCTTGATCATGGGCTCGACCGTAGTCTTGCAGCGGTCGTGCGTGCCTACGCTGTGGCTGTGTGGCACCACTTTTACCAACAGGCCCAGCGCCTCCAGGTCGCTGACGATCGCCTTGCGGGCCTCGTAGCGGTCCATGCCCGCGTACTTGCCGCCCAGTTCGTTGATGGTGGCGTCGTCGTTCAGGATATTGATCTCCGCCAGATTGTGGCGGCGTCCCACCTCAAAGTCGTTGGGGTCGTGCGCCGGCGTAATCTTCACGCAGCCGGTACCAAACTCCATGTCCACATAGGAATCCGCAATCACCGGAATCTGACGGCCGGTCAGCGGCAGCTCCAGCATTTTGCCGACCAGGTGCTGGTAGCGCCCGTCCTCCGGGTTGACGGCCACCGCCGTATCGCCCAGCAGCGTCTCTGGACGCGTGGTTGCGATCTCGACAAACTGCCCTTCCTCGCCGACCACCGGATAATTGATGTGCCAGAAAAATCCGTCCTGATCCTGATGCTCCACCTCGGCGTCGGAGATCGAGGTGTGGCAGACCGGACACCAGTTGATAATGCGGGATCCCTTATAAATATAACCTTTCTCATACAGACGGATGAATACTTCCTCAACCGCCCTGGAGCAGCCCTCGTCCATGGTGAACCGCTCTCTGTCCCAGTCAGCGGAAGCGCCGAGCTTCTTGAGCTGGTTGATAATCTTTCCGCCGTACTCCTCCTTCCACGCCCAGGCATGCTTCAGAAACTCCTCGCGGCCGATCTCATCTTTTTCAATGCCCTGCTCCCTGAGCTTTTCGATGACCTTGACCTCGGTCGCAATCGCCGCGTGGTCGGTGCCCGGCTGCCACAGCGTCTCATAGCCCTGCATCCGCTTGAAACGGATGAGGATATCCTGCATTGTCTCGTCGAGCGCATGGCCCATATGCAGCTGGCCCGTCACGTTTGGCGGCGGAATGACGATGGTAAACGGTTTCTTGTCCGGATTCGGCTCCGCATGGAAATATTTTTTGTCCAGCCACTTCTGGTACAGTCTGTCCTCCAGCCCTTTCGGGTCGTAGGTCTTTGCAAGTTCTCTGCTCATGAGTTCCTCCTTGTTTTATGCAGTATGTGATTATTTCGCAGTATGGGACTGCATTTCATGAAATACTTTGGTACGCCGTGCTCACCTCGAAAACCTTCGGTTTTCTCGGTCGCGGGCTTCGCCCTGTCATCCGTCGCACAGGCACAGACACACGTGAACAAGTTCACGCGTCTGTGCCATGCTCCGGTATGGCACGGCTCATTGCCATCAAAACAAAGTGGGCAAGCCCGCTTTAGCTTCCTAACTTCTTGAGTCTGCGGGGCTTGCACACTTTGCGCGCGGATGTGCAGCTGCGAAGCAGCTTTCCTCTGCACATTCTGCGCATTACTGCGCGAAGCGCCTTTGTGTGATGGGAAGGGCTTTCACGCGTCAGCGTGCCAAGACCTTTCTATCACACAAAATCGCCCTCTGCACACAAATGCAAAGGGCGAATGTCTCGCGTTACCACCTTTTCTTACAGGCGCACATCCCCTCCGGGAACACGGCGCGGCCTGCATCTCTTTGTTCTGTAACGGGAATACCCGGAACCGCCTACGCACCGCCCTGCAGGCGGCTTCAGCCGTTCAGTTCAAAAGCCACGTTCCGCACCTGCTCTCCCGGGCCGCCTTTCAGCCGATGGACCGCCCTCTCTTTTGGCGCACAGCGCGTACTCCTCTTTCTCACCACTTTTTTCTGATGCTACAATCTTAGCGGACACAATCGGGTTTGTCAAGCTGAATTTGCAGGAATCCTGACGTCCGTAATCCTGATATCTGCAGTTCTGCTACCTGCAATCTTGATACGGGCAATTCTAATACCCGCATTCCTAATGGCCGCAATCCCGTCGTCTGCAGTTCTGCTACCTGCAATCTTGATACGGGCAATTCTAATACCCGCATTCCTAATGGCCGCAATCCCGTCGTCTGCAGCTCTGGCACCTGCAACTTGGCATCCACAATCCCGACATCTAAAATTCTGGCACCTGTAACTTTGAGTCCTATATTCTGGAGTCTATAATCCTGACGTTCACAATATTGCAGCGTCAGCAGCAGATGATGAAAGTAAATAATCTACAGCCCCATCTCCGCCCGCACTTCGATGCAGCATTTAATAAGGAAGTCAATGTCCTCTTTCGTGTGGCTCGCACACACCTGCGTGCGAATGCGGGCTCTGCCCTTCGGCACCACCGGGTAGGAAAAAGCCACCACGTACACGCCCTTTTCCATCATCCGCTTCGCGAACTCCGCCGCCGTCTTCTCATCGTACAGCATAATTGGAACGCAGGGATGAACGCCGGGGATGATGTCAAAGCTGTTATCCACCAGCTGTTTGCGGTAATATGCCGTCACTTCCTCCAGATGGTCGCGCAGCGCGGTGCTCTCGTCCAGCATCTGAAACAGCTCGATGCTGGCTCCCGCGATCGCCGGCGCCAGTGAATTGGAAAACAGGTAGGGCCGGCTGCGCTGCCGCAGCAGGTCAATGATCTCTCTGCGCCCGGAAGTGTAGCCGCCGGAAGCTCCGCCAAGCGCCTTGCCCAGCGTACCGGTGATAATGTCCACACGTCCCTGCACGCCGCAGTATTCCGGGGTGCCCCGGCCGGTCTTGCCCACAAAGCCCACCGCATGGCTGTCGTCCACCATCACCAACGCATGGTATTTGTCTGCAAGGTCACATACCCCTTTCAGGTTGCATATGATGCCGTCCATGGAGAACACGCCGTCCGTCGCAATCAGTTTGATACGCGCGCCTGCCGCATCGGCCTCCTGCAGCTTTGCCTCTAGGTCGGCCATGTCATTGTTTTTGTAGCGGTAGCGCATGGCCTTGCATAATCTTACGCCGTCAATGATCGACGCATGGTTCAGCTCATCGCTGATAACAGCATCCTCCGCTGTCAGAATCGTCTCAAACAGTCCGCCGTTTGCATCGAAGCACGAGGAATACAAGATCGTATCCTCTGTCCCAAGGAAATCCGAAATCTTGCGTTCCAGCTTCTTGTGAATATCCTGCGTGCCGCAGATAAAGCGGACCGAGGCCACTCCATAGCCCTTTTCATCATAAGTGCGCTTCGCCGCCTCGATCAGCCGCGGATTGTCGCCCAGACCGAGGTAATTGTTGGCGCACATGCACAGAAGCTCGCGCCCGTCCTCCAGTACGACCCGCGCGCCCTGTGGGGAAACGAACGGTGCCTCCCCCTTAAAGAGGCCGGCCTCCCGGATTCCCTCCACTTCTTTTGCATAAATATTCAAAATATCTTTTTTATCCACTATACTTTTCCTCCTTTTCTCTCGCTGATTTTTCCGTTATTTCCAGTCAGAACATTTCACCCGCCGGGCGTTTTCCATTTCCGATCACGGCTTTTTGCCTACTGATATCTTCATCATTTCCGGACAAGGCATTTCACTCACCAGTCTTTTGCCATATCCATCCACATTCTTCCATCCACTGATAGTTCCGTCCTTTCCAGTCAGATTTCTCACCTACCGAGCTTTTCTAAAATTCATCCACAGCCGATCTATGGCGCCCTTAATCATTCAGGTGCGTCCAGTCGAGAATCACCTTGCCGGACTGTCCCGATATCATGACCTCAAACCCTTTCTCATAATCCCGCACGTCAAAACGATGTGTGATAATCGGCGCGATGTCCAGCCCGGCCTGCAGCATGGTCGACATCTTGTACCAGGTGTCCCACACCTTTCTGCCGTAGATGCCGCGCAAATTCAGGCCGTTGAAAATCACGGTCTCCAGATCCACGACCGTATCCGTCCGCTGCAGCCCCAGCAGCGCGATGTTGCCGCCGTGCTTCATGTGATGAATCATCTGGTGCAGCGCCGCCTGCGAGCCGGACATCTCCAGGCCCACATCAAAACCTTCCAGCATGCCGATCGCTTCCATCACGTCCTCCAGCTTTTCCCTGTTCAGGTTCACGGTGCGGGTCGCGCCCAGCCGGTCCGCCAGTCCCAGCCGGTAATCATTGAAATCCGTCACCACTACGTGGCGCGCACCGGAAAACCGGGCAATCGCCGCAGCCATGCAGCCGATGGGGCCAGCGCCCGCGATCAGCACGTCCTCGCCCAGCATCTCATACGAGAGCGCCGTGTGCGTCGCGTTCCCGAAGGGATCGAAAATCGCGTAGAGCTCCTCCGGAATCATCGGACTGCAGGGCCACACATTGGACGCCGGAATTACCAGATACTCCGCAAACGCACCGTTGCGATTCACACCGACGCCTTTCGCATTTTTGCAGTTTTCCTTATGTCCCTCCAGACAATTCCGGCATTTTCCACAGGTGATATGACCTTCACCCGACACCAGATCACCCGGATGAAACCCGCGCACGCCCTCGCCGATGTCCACCACTTCGCCGACATACTCATGGCCCACGGTCAGACCGATGGGAATCGTGCGCTGCGCCCATTCGTTCCATTGATAAATATGCACGTCTGTGCCGCAGATCGCCGTCTTATGTACCTTGATCCTGACATCGTTCGGCCCCAGCTTGGGAATGGGAACCTGCCGCATCCACAGGCCCTCCTCCGGCCGTTCTTTTACTAATGCCCACATAGGGAACCGCCGCCTCCTTTCCTCAGCAACGATGTTTTATTTTTCAGAATCCTGCATATTTTTGCAAGAATACTCAAAAATATTTTTCAGTATTTCTTTTATATTTTGTTATTTTAACATATTATAGGGAGAAAAGCAAAGAAATCAGAGAAAATAAACGATAAAATTAAGATGCCCGACATAAATCAGGCATCTTACACCCTTCACTGAAATGAATATGGAACACTCAATCCGCCGGCCAGTACTGCCGCACCAAAGCCTGTGCATCTTCCGCAGAAAGCAGGTATTTCTCCATGAGCTTTTTTATGGCTGTCTCCATCGTCTGGCCAAACTCCTTGCAGGATTCTATCAAAATCTGCATCCCGTGGTCTCTTTCCGTCTCAATTCCCTGTTCAATCCCTTTCTTAATTCCTTTCTCAATCCCTTTTTCAATTCCACGTTCTTCCACCAAATCCGCCAAATTGCACATCCTTGCTGCCGCCTCCTTCCATTCATGACTCATCGGAATCCCGTATGTATCTTCCAGAATCTCTGTTTTCCTCTCCGGGGTCATCCTGCTGCTCAGGGCTGTCGTCAGCAGCTGGTGCAGCAGAGATGCCCGACACAAATCAGGCCTCTTATACACTTCACTGAAATGAATATAGAACACTCAATCCGCCGGCCAGTACTGCCGCACCAAAGCCTGTGCATCTTCCGCAGAAAGCAGGTATTTCTCCATGAGCTTTTTTATGGCTGTCTCCATCGTCTGGCCAAACTCCTTGCAGGATTCTATCAAAATCTGCATCCCGTGGTCTCTTTCCGTCTCAATTCCTTGCTCAATCCCACGTTCTTCCACCAAATCCGCCAAATTACACATCCTTGCTGCCGCCTCCTTCCATTCATGACTCATCGGAATCCTGTATGTACCTTCCAGAATCTCTGTTTTCCTCTCCGGGGTCATCCTGCTGCTCAGGGCCGTCGTCAGCAGCTGGTGCAGCAGATTTCCGGCGGATGCGTCTTCGTTCTTCGGAAGCCGTACCATCACGACGGAAAGAAGGTCATACCGCTCCCTGCCCCTGTACTCACCATAGATATCTCTGGGCTGCACCCTGTACTCCCGGATTGTGTTCGCGTTTCGCCCTTCCTCCATGCAAATCCAGATGGAATATACTTTTTTCACCGCATAATCATCTGCACTGACCACGGTGTCCATCTGGGAAGAAATCATGCGCGCACAATAGAATACCCCGCGCGGAACCAGATCATACCCCGGGCTCCCGTTCTTCTGTCCTTCCACATTGACAAATATCTGTGTGCGCTCGCCGGTTCCGGGCGTAACCGCACAAAATACAATGTCAAACGTTACCTTCCCCTCGTTCGGAATTTCATACTCCGTATTCGTCCCGAAGACCTTGTCAAGCTGTGTGCTCCCCGGCATAACGGAAATATTCGCTGCCTGCGGGGTTCCTTCGATGCAGCTGCGGATCTCGTCTATACTGCATTCCATGTACTCTTCTGCGGAGTATTTCAATATCCACGCCAAAATGGTTTTGTCGCTGAGAATCGTTTTCACATTCTCATTATACTTCGCTTTATCATTTGCAGAATCGAGAGATCTCTTAAGATAAGTTTCCTCCATGCCCTTGCTCCTTTGTTTGATTCTGCATGTAATCAGTATAGCAGTTCCGTTCCCGGAAGGCAATAAAAACTGCGTTTCCACCCAGGATTTATATAAAAATAAATGTGACCGAAATTATTCATCTGTTGTCGCATTTTATTTTATAACTCGACTTTCCGTTACAATGTTAAAAACACCAGACTATAAAATGCCGGACTGTAAAATACTGAATTGTAAAACACCGGACTATAAAATGCCAGGCTGTAAAACACCAAACTGTAAAACACCAAGCAGTAAAACACCGGACTGTAAAACACCGGACTGTAAAACACCAAACCGCACGCCGGATCAACCCAATCCCCCGCCCTCACAGCGCAAAAGAAACCGCCGCAGATATCCTCACGGAATCTCCTGCAGCGGTTCCCGCTGTTTTCACACAATGTTTCACACATATTTTGTCCTGCCGCCCCGCCGGGGCTTTCGCAGGTTCAGAGCCTTCGCCGGTTCAGAGGCCGTCAGATCTTGATGATGCACTTCACCAGGTCTGTCTTGTTGTTGATCGCCTCTTCAAACGCCTCCTGGATATGCTCCAGATCAAATTCATGCGTGGCGATTTTCTCCACGTCGATCTTGCCGCTCGCTACCGCCGCGATTGCCTGTGGATAGATATTTCTGTACCGGAATACCGATTTAATCGTGGCTTCTTTGTCCATAATCTGAGCAAAGTTGTAGGTGATTTCTTCCTGCGCCGCGATGCCGACCAGCGTGATCGTGCCTCCGCGCTTGACCATAAACGGCGTCTGGGCAATCGTGACCGGAGAGCCGGCCGTCTCGAATACCTTTTCCGCTCCCTTGCCGTCCGTATAGCGTTTCACAGCCTCAAAAACATCCTCTTTGCCGCTGTTGATCACATAGGTCGCCCCAAGTTCTTTCGCCTTCTCCAGACGCGCGTCCACCAGGTCCGCCACGATCAGCGTGCTTGCGCCGTGCGCTTTGCAGGCCAGCATCGTCACCAGACCGATGCAGCCGCCGCCAAGGATCAGCACCGTGTCGCCCAGCACGACATTGCCCTGATTTGCGGCATGGAGTCCCACGGAAAGCGGCTCAATCAGCGCGCCCGCCTTGGTGGATACGTTATCCGGCAGCTTGAAGCACATGTTCTCCGGAAATGCGATATAGTCCTCATAGCAGCCGGGAACCGGAGGCGTAGCCAGAAATACCACGTCCGGGCAAAGATTGTAGCGTCCGCTCTTGCAGAATTCGCACTCGCCGCAGGTGATGCCCGGCTCCAGCGCCACGCGGTCGCCCACCTTTAAGGAAACACAGCCTTCTCCCACTTCCACGACGGTGCCCGCGCACTCATGCCCCAGCATGTATTCGTCATCCTGTACCACATAGGCCCCGCAGCGCCCGCTGTGGAAATAATGCACGTCGGAACCGCAGATGCCCACGTATTCCAACTTTACCACTACCTGCTTCGCCCCGGCATGAGGCACTTCAATCTCCTTGAGGATCATCTTGTCGATACCCTGCATGAAAGCTGCTCTGTTTTTCATAATCTGCTCCTTTCCTGAATGCAGACAATAGAAGACACGCTGCACATCCTATTGTCATGAATAAAAGTGTCCGGCGGGCTTTTATTCACTCGCCGGACAAATTTTTACAATATATCACCCAGCCAATCCGAATTTATCGTACCTGTCTCTGAATCAGCGTCTTACTCAGCCAGCGTTCCGTCAGCTGCGATCTCACCGTTCTCGATGTAAATCTGGATATACTCGTCTACATTTTCCGCGTTGATTTCCGGCGCTTCCACAAAGTCGTTGACTTCCGTTACATCCATCTCGCCGGTGAGCACCTTTTCTGCGTACTCCATGTTCAGGTTTGCAATCTCCTCTGCGTTCTGCAAAGCGGTAGCGGTCAGCAGGCCTTCCTTGATCAGCAGGCAGCCCTGAGCGGTGCCGTCCACGCCGTAAGCCAGGAAGTTCGGTGTGCCGTCTTCCGCTACATAATCGGTGTTGTTTCTGATTGCTTCGATTGCGCCTGCAGCCATATTGTCGTTCATGGAAATGATCGCGTCAATGTGCGTGCCGCCCTGTACCCAGGTTTCCATCAGAGCAAGAGCCTCGTCGTTGTTCCAGTTTGCGTAATCTTCATAAAGGATCTTTACGTCCGGGCGCTCTGAGAAGAAATAGGTATCCCATGCCTCACGGCGTTTCTCTGCGTGATAGTTTCCGGACGGTCCGCGGAGCACTACAACGTTTGCATTTTCCGGAACTTCCTCTACTGCGCGGAGCGCGCCGCGGGATGCCTGCTCAACCGGGTCTGCGTCAACCGTACCGGTGCCTGCCAGGACAGCGTTGTCGACTGCTTCGTCGCCGGTCTCACCATCCAGATCACACTGATGGGTGGTGGGGTTGGTCGTGATAACCGGAATGCCTGCGTCTACCAGCTCTTTTACATACGGAGCCTGAGCCGCGTTGTTGTTGGACTGAACGATTACCAGATCATACTCCTTGGTAATGCAGTTCTCAAGCTGCGTAGCCATCTCGTTGTCGTCCGCCTCGCCGCTCACGCAGGTAAGGTTGATGTTGTCATACTCCGCCGCCGCTTTCTGCATGGAGTCCGTCAGCCATGCGGCAAACGTGTCAGCGCTGGCACGGGCCACAAAGCAAACGTCATAGGTCTCGCCCTCGTCCGCATGCACTGCCATCGGTGCGGCAACCATCATAGCCGCCATCGTTACTGCTGCAATTTTCTTGAATTTTTTCACTTTTCTCCCATCCTTTCCAAAATAAATGTTCCTGTGTACGACTACTGGATATATTGTAAAATACTGCGTCCAATGCAGCAACGCATTCTGTGTTTACGGCGTCTTCTTTTCCTCGCCGTCGTCCGACACCATGATCACCTTACTGCTCTTTTTATTCTTGCTGCGGATGTCGAACGCAACCGCCAGCACGATGATCATGCCTTCGATCACGCTCTGGATGTAAGAGTTTACGCCGATCAGGTTCATGATGTTTTCCAGAAAACCGATGATGAATGCGCCGGCGATTGTGCCCATTACCGTGCCGACGCCGCCGGTGAAGGAGGTGCCGCCCACGATAACCGCCGTCAGGCCGGTCATCTCATAGCCCACCGCGCCGTTCGGCAGGCCGGCGTTGTTGCGGGCCATAAAAATGACGCCCGCCATGCCTGCCAGCAGGCCGTTGATCGCATAGGAAATATAAATGCTTTTCAGGCTGTTGATGCCGCTGGCCTCCGCCGCCTTGCGGTTGCCGCCGATCGCGTACAGGCTTCTGCCGTATCGCGTCTGGTTAAACAGATACCAGACGATCACCGTGATAATAATGACAATGATCACCGGGATCGGCAGCACGCCCAGCATGCCCTGGCCGATATTGACGAATTTGCCGAGCTGCAGGATATTCGCGCCGCCGGTGTAGTACAGGGCAATGCCGCGGGCCACCTGCTGCATGCCCAGCGTCGCGATGAATGCGGGCACATTGAAATTTCCCACAAAAAACGCATTGAACAGATTGCACAGCACGCCGACCGCCAGGGCCGCCAGAATCGCCACGGGCATGGAACCGGTCGATTTGTAGGCGGACACCGCCATCACGCCGGCCAGCGCCAGCACCGAGCCCACCGACAGATCGAGGAATCCGCTGACGATGAGGATCATCTCGCCGTAGGCGATCAGGATGCCCACGCAAAGCTGACGGGCAATGTTCATCAGGTTATTGGCCTTCAAAAAATACGGGCTGAGCAGACTGCAGGCGATAAACATCACAATCAGGACAATAAGTATCGAAAATTTTTGCAGGTAATAAGAAACTTTGTTATTTTTCATCGCGCTTCCCCTCTCTCTTCGTTCCAAGCAGGCCGGTAGCCCGCATCATAATCGCTTCCTGCGAGAACTCGTCCCGGTTCAGACAGCCGGTGATTTTTCCCTGGCACATCACGTAAATCCGGTCGCACATGCCGATCAGCTCCGGCAGCTCGGAGGAAACCATGATGATCGTTTTCCCTTCCCTGACAATATCCGTCATCAGCTTATAAATTTCAAATTTGGCTCCCACGTCGATGCCGCGCGTCGGTTCGTCCAGAATCATGATATCCGGCTCGCACAGCATCCACCGCGCCAGCAGCACCTTCTGCGCGTTTCCGCCGGACAGGGAGGAAATCTGCGTGTCCAGGGTCGGCGTTTTCACGTCCATTTTCCGGAAAATATCCGACACCTCGCTGTGCTCCTTCTTTCTGTGGTTCGTGCCTCCGTAAAAATACCGTTTCAGGGAGGCGAGGCTGGCGTTTTCCATCACGCTGCGCACGGGCACCAGGCCGTATTCCTTGCGGTCCTCCGAAAGCATGATCAGTCCTTTGCGGATGGCCTCCTCCGGGGAACGGATCACCGTCTCTTTTCCGTTGATGCGCACCGTGCCGCTGTCCTTTGGATCCAGCCCGAAGACAGCCCGCATCAGCTCCGTGCGGCCGGCTCCCACCAGTCCGGCGAAGCCGACGATCTCGCCCTTTTTCGCATGAAAGCTGATATCGCCGAAAAGATTTTTGGCGTTGAAGTTTTCCACCTCAAATACCACATCGCCCAGCGGCAGGAACTCCTTGGGATAAACATTCTCCAGCGGACGACCGACCATGCGGGCGATTACGGTCTGGATATCCAGATCCTCAACCCGGTCCGTCGACACCACCTCGCCGTCGCGGATCACCGTGATGTCGTCCGCGATCTGAAACACCTCGTCCATCTTGTGGGAGATGTAGATGATGCTCACGCCCTTCGCTTTCAGCTCCGCAATCTTTTCAAAGAGGCGCTTTACCTCCGCCTGCGATATGGACGAGGTCGGCTCGTCCATCAGCACCACCTGCGCGTTGTTCGTGACCGCCTTGATGATCTCCAGCATCTGAATGTCCGATACCGTCAACGTTTTTAATTTCTGCGCCGGGTCATAGCTCAGCTTTTCTTCCTCCAGAAACTTTTTGGCTTCGCGGCGCACCTTTTTCCAGTCTACCCCGCCGAACCGGTTCACCGGCAGGCGTCCCATAAACAGGTTTTCTTCCACCGAGAGCTCCGACACGTAATTCAGCTCCTGCGCGATCATGGAAATCCCGTATTCCCGCGCCTGGATGGGGTTTTTAATCTCAACTGGCTTTTCATCGATGAAAATCTGCCCTTTGTCCGCCTTGTACAGGCCCGTCAGGACTTTCATAAGCGTAGATTTGCCCGCGCCGTTTTCGCCGCAGAGCGCGTGAACCGTTCCTTTTCTGACCGCAAAGTTAATATTATTCAGCGCCTTTACTCCGGGAAACGACTTCTCAATTCCGCTTACTCTCAGCTTGATTTCCTCCATGCGCCTTCCCTCCTTCTGTGGGATTTTGTCAGAAATTCTATGAAAAAACCGCCGTCAGACAGTTTTATCTGCATCTACTTTATTTATAGTACGATCGCTTCGCAAAGTCAAACATAAATCATATTTTTTACTTAAGTTTGTATACTAATGCCAAGTTTTTTCCTGCATTTTTGTATACTTTTTCTTGTATACCTTGCTTCCTGATAATTTTTTATCAAATATGCCCTTATCATTTTTAAAATTTTTAATTTAACTTTTGGAAATTGGAAAAAATCATCTTTTATGTTATACTGATTTTGATCTGCTTTAAAAATTGATTTTATTTCAGAAATCTGTCCGCGCCGTGCGGCCAGTGTAAGGAGACTGTTTTGCCTGACAACAAAGGAATTGCCAAAAACGCCGGTGACATTTACCGCCATATCTATCACAACCGCGCAAGCTCCCGCTCCAAAATCGCCGCGGACCTCGGCATCAGTCTGCCGACCGTCTCGCACAGCCTGGAGCTGCTGCAGGAGATGGGGCTGATCTACAACGCGGGAGAATTTGAATCCACCGGCGGACGCAGGGCCAATATGATCAGTTTTGTGCCCGGCGCGCGCTACGCCATCGGCATCGATATCACAAAATCTTACCTTGTGTTCGTTCTGGCCGACCTGGATCTCAATCTGCTGGACAACGAGAAGCTGCTGATCCCCTACGAGAACGCAGACCGCTACTACTCCATGATAAGCGATCAGATCGAACAGATGCTGGAGCGCAATCACATCGCGGAGGATCGTTTTCTCGGGGTGGGCATTTCCCTGCCCGTGATTGTCGACATTTCCCAGAACCTTGTCACCTACGCCGAGGTCATCAACTTGCCCGGCAATTTTTACGAGGAACTGAAACGCTGGATCCGCCATCCGTTCCTCCTGTTCAACGACGCGAACTCCGCCGGCTGGGCCGAGCTGTGGAAGCGCGAGGACGACAACCCCATCGTCTATCTCTCCATCAGCAACAGCGTGGGCGGCGCGATTGTGCTGAACAAGCGCGTCTACACCGGCAGCAACTTCCGCAGCGGCGAATTCGGCCATATGACCATCATCCCCCACGGAAAGCGCTGCTACTGCGGCCGCTACGGCTGCCTGGACGCCTACTGCAGCGCGCTCGTCCTCTCCTCCTTCACACACGGAGACATCAAGGAATTTTTCAGCCAGCTGAAGCTCGGGGAAAATGCCGGATACCGGCAGATTTTTCAGCAGTACCTCCATTATCTGGCCATCGGCATAAACAATCTGCGCATGTGCTTTGACTGCGATATTGTGCTCGGCGGAAACGTGGGCGCCCTGATGGAAGACTACATTATGGAACTGCGGGAGATCACCCGCAGGCTGACGCCCTTTGAGAATTCTGCAGATTACATAAAGATGTGTTCGTTCCGCACGGAACCGTCCGCGGCGGGCGCGGCCCTCTACTTTATCGATGAGTTTGTGCGGCACTTCTGAGGATGCTGCAGTGCGGCGGGGCTTTTGGAAAAGCACCCGCCGCACAAAAAGGAATTATTACAAAAACCAGACAGGGCCTGGCACAGCCTCCGCCTTACTCCACATCCTGCAGCGCCGCCAGATTCTCCTCGCCGGTACGAATCTTGACCACGCGGTCCACGCCGTAGACAAAGATCTTGCCGTCGCCGATGTGGCCGGTGTAGAGCGTCTCTTTCACGGTATCGATCACTGTATCCACCGGAATGCTGCCGACGATAACCTCCACCTTGACCTTCGGCAGAAGCGTCGCGTCCATCTCGACGCCGCGGTACAACTGGCCCGCGCCTTTCTCGATGCCGCAGCCCATCACCTGCGTGACGGTCATGCCGGTGACGCCGATGCGGTTCAGCGCGTTCTTCAGGCGGTCATAGCTCGACAGCTTGGCGACGATAGCCACCTTGTAGATGCCGGTCGCGCTCGGCTCCCGCGTAACCACTTTGACGGAAGCATTGCGCATCGCCTCGGAAGCCTCCTGATAGCTGTCCACGCCCAGATTCGTATTTTCGTTTACCTTCATGGTCATGGTGTTGGAAATATCCATGATGCTGAAACCCGCATATGCGGACGGAAGTCCGTGTTCGGTCGGGTCGAGGCCGACAATTTCCTCCTCCTCGCTGACCCGCAGGCCGACGAGCGCACGGATAATCATAAACGCAATGGTAATCGTCACCAGTGTCCAGCAGGCAACCGATACAAAGCCGACCAGCTGCAGGCCCAGCTGCGTAAAGCCGCCGCCGTAAAACAGTCCCTCATGGATTCCGGCCCGTGCAAACGCCGGTGAAGACGAAGTTGCAAACAGACCGACCGCAATCGTACCCCAGATACCGTTCAGGCAGTGCACCGCCACGGCGCCCACCGGGTCGTCAACCCGCAGCACGTTGTCCAGCAGCCATACGCCGAATACCACCAGCACGCCGGAGACCGCGCCGATTGCAAACGCGCCGATGCAGTCCGTCACATCGCACGGAGCCGTGATCGCCACCAGGCCAGCCAGCGATGCGTTGAGGCACATCGAGACATCCGGTTTTCCGTATTTCAGCCAGGTGAAAATCATGCACACCACGGTCGCCACGGACGGCGCAATCGTCGTCGTCAGGAAAATCGAAGCCATCTCATCCACGCTCTTTGCCGCCGCGCCGTTAAAGCCGTACCAGCCGAGCCACAGAATGAATACGCCCAGGCAGCCGAGCGGCAGGTTGTGGCCAGGGAATGCGTTGACTTTGACGATCTTTCCGGATTTGTCTTTCTCAAACTTGCCGATACGCGGCCCAAGCATTTTCGCGCCGACCAGGGCCGAAATGCCGCCCACCATATGAATCGCGGTCGAGCCCGCATAATCATGGAAGCCCATCTGCGCCAGCCAGCCGCCGCCCCAGATCCAGTGCGCCTCGATCGGGTAGATCAGCGCGGAAATGACCGCCGAATAGATGCAGTAGGACAGGAATTTTGTCCGCTCCGCCATCGCTCCGGAGACAATCGTCGCCGTCGTCGCGCAGAACACCAGATTGAACACAAATCCCGACCAGTCAAAATTTGCATAATTTGTCAGAATATCAAAGCCCGGCTTTCCGATCAGGCCAAACATATCCTCGCCCAGCAGCAGCGAAAAGCCGATCAGAATAAACATCACGGTTCCGATGCAGAAATCCATCAGGTTTTTCATCAGTATATTGCCTGTATTTTTTGCTCTGGTGAAGCCGGCCTCGACCATCGCGAACCCGGCCTGCATCCAGAATACCAGCGCCGCGCCGATCAGAAACCAGACGCCAAACAGCTGCTCGTTCACAACATCATAAATTTCATTCATCCTAATTTCCCTCCTCACAAAAAAAGGCGCCGCCGGAACCTGATCGGGGTTCCAGTAACGCCATTGTCCTGTTATTCCGGAATATGAGACTGCCGTGCGTGAAGCACGTTTTGTGCGGCAGGAAAGGGCTTTCGCGCTCCGGCGTGACAAGATCTTTCCTGCTGCACAGGAAAAAGGTGCTGCTCACGTTCTCACGTATCGCAACACCTTTGTTCACCACCTATTATAGGATTTTTTCAAAATTCGTCAATATTGCAATCTTTCTATATTTTTCCGGAATTTTTGGAAAAATTTCGTCGTTTTTATTTTTACGGGCAGGAAATCAGGCGGCGCCGCCCTAAAGGGCAATCCGCTGCACTCCAAGCCGCTCCAGCAGCGGCTCGCTGTGGGACACCACCAGCAGGCCGATTCCGCGCTCCGCCGTTTCCTTCAGTAAAAAAGTCCATATCTGGCTTTGCGTGATCAGATCCAGCATCGTGCTGATCTCGTCGGCAATCAGGAAGCGCGTCCCCTCGCCCAGGGCGCGGGCAATGCAGAACCGCTGCAGTTCCCCGCCGGAAAGTTCCTGCGGATAGCGGTTCATCCAGTCCGGCTCGATGCCCAGCTCCCGGATCAGGCGTTCCCCGATCACGCCGCCGTCCGCCAGCGAATCCCGCATGCGCAGGCGCGGGTTCACCGCCCGCTCCGGATGCTGCCAGATCATCTGCACCGGGCAGCGCCCTTTTTTCGGCAGCGGCTTTCCGTCCAGCAGCACTTCCCCCTCCTGCGGCTGCAGATAGCCCGCCAGCACCTTGCACAGCGTCGTCTTCCCGAAGCCGCTGGGCGCGGTCAGGGCCACGCGGCCGCCGCTCTCGATACACAGGCTTTTATCCTGAAAGACCGGGGCGTTTGCCCCCGGGTAGGTAAATGTCAGGTGGTTTCCCTCCAATTTCATATGATACAGTCTCGCTTTCCTGTCTCTTTTTCCTGTCACTGTATTTCCTGTTATGGTTTTGCTGCCCTGGCTTTCTGTCGCTTTGTTTTCTGTGACAAGCCTGTTTCTCTGCCTGCCAACTTATCGTTACAAAACTGTCTCCCTGTTTTGAGATAACCTGCTGCAAGCCCGTTTCTCCATCTGTCATTTATCATTGCAGACCCATCTCTCTGTTTTAGGTTGATCCAGCGCAGAACCGCGTTCCGTCAGGCATGCTGGTGATGATAAACTTCCGCATTCTCTCCCGCCTCAGACGCATACCGCACGCAGCGCACCGTGCCGCAGCCGACCCGGTGCATCGGAATCTCGCCCCGGCACGCCTCCGTAAACAGCTCGCAGCGCGGGCCGAACGGACAGCCCTCCGGCATGTCCTTCACGTAAGGCTGCACGCCGGGCAGCGGCTGAAATCCGTTGGCCGGCAGGGCGCGCCACAGCGCCCGCGTGTAGGGATGGCGCAGCGTCTCCTCAGAGGCAAAGTCCGCCACCGGGGCTTCCTCGACCGTCGTCCCCGCATAGAAAACCGCAATCCGGTCCGCCACCAGAAGCGCCAGCTCCAGGTCGTGCGTGATCAGCAGTACGCCGTTGCCCTCGTCCGCAAAATCGCGGAAATCCTGCATGGACTGCTTCGCCAGCGCCAGGTCCATGCCGGGCGTGGGCTCGTCGGCGATGATCAGCCGCAGGTTTCCCATCAGCGCGGAGCTCAGCAGCACCCGCCGCGTCATGCCGCCGGAGCACTCAAACGGATACTTGCGGTCCACGTCCTCCTGCAGGCCATAGCGCCGGAACAGGCTGCGCTGCTTTTCCCGGCGCGCCCCCTCCTTTTTCGTGCCGCTCACCTGCTCTCCCACCGTCATCAGCGGGTCGAGGTAGGTGGTGCTCTGGGGCACGAACGCGATGCGGTTCCCGCGCAGGGCATGGATGCGCTCCTTCGTCAGCAGTTCCTCCTCAAAATACATCTTTCCGCCCGCTTTTGCGTTGTAGGGAAGCATGTCCAGAATGGCGTGCGCCAGCAGGCTCTTGCCCGAGCCGCTGGAGCCCACGATCGCCACGATCTCGCCCTCGTGCACGGACACCGACAGCCGGGAAATCACCGGCAGCTCGATCTGCCGCGTGCTCCGGTTGTTCTCATACTGCAAAAAGGAAACCGACAGGTCGTCAATCTCCAGAATATGTTTTTTATCGGTACAGCTCATGACTTCACCTCTTTGTCTCTACTCATGCGCGCTGCCCGGGTCCAGCAGTTTGCGCAGGGCTTCCCCGCCCACGTCGAACAGCACCACGGTCAGCACCAGCATCAGGCCCGGCAGCACCGCCAGCCACCATTTCCCGGTGATCAGGTATTTCATGCTCTCCGAGAGGATGATGCCGATCGCCGGCTGCTCCGCCGACAGGCCGAAGCCGAGGAAGGTAATGCTGGACTCGTGGAGAATCGCATGGGGAAACAGCAGCACCAGCCCCACCACAAACTGCGGCAGAAGATGCGGCAGCATGTGCTTGACGGCGATCTGCGCCCGGCTAAGGCCCAGTTTTTCCGCAATCTGAATGTATTCGCTCTCCTTCAGCTGCAGCACCTCGCCGCGGATCAGGCGTCCGAGCGACGTCCAGTGGCTCAGGGCCACGCCCAGAATCACGCCTTTCAGACCCTTGCCGGCCGCGTAGGAAATCAGGATCAGCAGCAGGATGTGGGGAATCCCCATCACCATATCGATCACAAAGGTGACCGCGGAATCCACCCGCTTCCCAAGCGTGGCCGCCGCAATCCCCAGCAGCAGCGCCACCACCGCGCTGACCGCGGCGGCGCTGACGCCGATGAGGATGCTCATGGAAAGCCCGGTCAGCGTGCGGTAAAACATGTTTCGGCCGAGCCAGTCGGTGCCGAAGGGGTAGCGCAGGCACGGCGCCAGATTTTTCCGCGAAAAGTCCGTCGCCATCGCCGCCTCGCTGCAGAACCGGCCGGCAATCGCCACGCCCGCCAGAAAGAGGACGGCGAAAATCAGCAGCAGCCTCGCGCGCTGTCGTTGGTTTCGTTTCATCCGCCCTGCCCTCCTCTCCGGATGCGCGGGTCAATCACGCCGTACAGAAGATTCGCGATGAAATTGCCCAGAAAAACAATGGCCGCCGTGATCAGCGTAATGCCCATGAGCAGCGGCACGTCGCTGCCGGTGCCCGCGGCCACCGCCGCCTGCCCCAGCCCCGGGTAGGTGAAGACCTGCTCCACCAGCACCGAGCCGCCGATGATCTCGCTGATGGAAGCGAACTGCAGCGTCATCGCCGGCAGCAGCACGTTGCGCAGCGCATGGCGGAACACGATGCCGGCCGTGCGCTCGCCGCGCGCCCGGGCAAACAGCACATAATCGCTCTCCATGATGTCGATCATTTTCTCCCGCGTGTGCAGGGCGATGTTAGAGACGCCGGTGATGCTCAAAGTCACCGCCGGCAGGACAGCATGCCGCACCCGGTCGAGGAACGTCACCCCGGAGGCTTCCACGCCGATCGGCACGCTCAGCCCGATCGGCAGCAGCTTCAGCCACACGCTGAACACGATCAGCAGAAGCAGCGCCAGCCAGAACGCCGGGGTGCTGGCGACGATCAGGCAGTAGCCCCGGATCAGCCGGTCCGGCAGCCGTCCCCGGAACACGCCGGCGAGCACGCCGAGCGTAAAGCCCAGAAGTCCGGAAATGAACCAGGCCAGCCCCATCAGATACATGGAGTTGGCCAGTTTTACCGCGATCACTTTTGTCACTTCCTGGCGGTACAGCAGGGAAATGCCCATATCCCCCCGCACCGCATCCTTCGCCCAGTTGAGATAGCGCTGCACCGGCGGTTCATCCACGCCCCAGTAGGAGCGCAGCTTCTCCTTCTGCGCCTCGCTCATCGAGCCGAGGGCCGCCTGCCCCACATTGGCCTGCAGAGGGTCAATCGGGGAGGCGGTCACCAGCGCGAACGTCACGACGCTCACGGCGAACAGCAGCAACAGTACTCTTATGATATTTTTCCCTGCGAACTGCAACGTTTTCTTCATCAACAGCCGTTACTCCCATTCCCATTCGTCGATATTGTTCACGATCGACCAGCCGTGGCCGTGCGGATGCAGCTTCTGATCCGCCACCTTCAGGCCGTCGCGGACAAAATAAAGGTGGTCGATGTTGCACAGCCAGATCCAGGGGATGTCCCCGTCCTGCGTGACGCCGGTCGTCCCGCTCCACTGCGCCTTCTTCCACAGCTCATAGGATTCCTCCAGATCCGGGCAGGCAAGCGCCTGATCCATGTAGGAGTCCACCGTCTCGTTTGCATACGGCGAGTAATCCGCCAGGCCGTCGTCCATCGTGTGGTAAATATTGTAAAGCTCCATCGGCGTGTGCGCGCCCCAGCCCCATACCAGCGCGTCCGACTGCGCGCGGTCATAGGCGGTGTCCCAGCCGACGCCCTCAGTGGTCACCTCGATACCGAGCTCCCGCAGCTGGTTTTTCGTATCCTCCGCCAGCGCCTGACGCACGGAATCGCCGTTGCTGAACATCAGCGTAAGCTCCGCACGCGCGCCGTCCTTCTCACGGATGCCGTCCGCGCCCTCCATCCAGCCGGCCTCCTCCATCAGAGCCTTCGCCGCTTCCAGGTCGTACTCCGTCTGACAGTCCTCGCTGTACCACGGCATTTTGTCACATACGCTGTAGGCGGCCGTCCCGTAACCGTTCAGGACATTGTCGATCATCTCCTGCCGGTCAATCGCCAGATTGATCGCACGCCGCACGTTCACATCCGCCGTGAAAGCATTGCCGTAAGTGATGCCGTCGATCTCCTGCGGCTCGATTGCCGGGAGATTGAAGCCGCGGTTGTCCACCGTTTCTACATTAATTAAATGGTATCCGTCAACCGTCTGGTCGCTGTAGGAAGCCGCCGTGTGGGCCACGTCTGCCTGGCCGGCCATCGCCGCCGCCAGCGCCTCGTCCTCGCCCATGAACAGCACCGTCAGTTTCTGAATCTTTGACGCTTCCCCGTAATAATCGGGATTCGCCTCAAAAATCACCTGCTGCCCTCTGTCCCACTGCTTCATGATATAACGGCCGGAGCCGACCGGATGCTGCCCGTAGTTCTCGTCGTACGCGTGCTCCGGCACGATGCCCACGATCGCCATCGTGTAAGGCCAGATGGAATACGGGGTGTTCATGTGAAATTCCACCGTGGTATCGTCTATTGCCACCGCTTCTTTGAGCATCGTAAAATCGTTGACCGAGCTGTTGTCCCGGCAGAGATTGTAGGTAAACGCGACGTCGGAGGCCGTCAGCGGCTCGCCGTCGGTAAATTTCACATCGTCGCGGATGTCCACCGTCCACGTAAGGCCGTCCTGGCTGCAGCTGTACGAGGTCGCCAGATCATTCACGATGTTGAGCTCCCGGTCGGTGCGCACCAGCGTGCTCTGAATCAGCGGCTCGTGCACGTGTTCTCCCGCGCCCCAGCCGTAAGCCGGGTCAAAGCCGGACTCCGGCTCCGAGGTAGGCGGCATCGTCACAATGACCTCCCCGTTTTCGGCGCTCGCATCCGCCGTCACCGCGCCGCCCGCCAGAACGGCCGCAGCCGCAGCCAGCGCGCAGATCATCCGCATCCATTTTCTGTTCTTCATGGTATCGCTCCTTTCCCTGATTCCGTGAAATGGCGCCGGGCCTCGGCTGTGCTCCGCATGAACTGCCGGAATCCGGGCGGTTCATCTCTGAAAAGCTTCTGGCCGCAGCATCACGAACTTGCTGTCATGATCGTAGTATACGTGATTGTGAAAAGGTTCACAAGCCACCCCGGGGGATATTTTTTCAAAAATATTTTTTCCGGGCGGCGCTTTTTCTCCTTCCAAATCCGGCGTATTTCACTTGACATCCCGACAGGGCAATGTTAGAGTACCGTATAAGTTAGGAGGTATTGTTTCATGGTTCGAATTCTGGTGGATTCTTCTTCTGATTATACCGTTGCGGAAATCCGTGAAAAAAACCTTGACCTGATCCCGATCAGCATCACGATCGGCGAGCAGAGCTATGTGGACGGATACGATCTCGGACGGGACGAATTTTACGAAGTACTGCAGAAAAGCGACGATTTTCCAAAGACCTCGCAGCCTTCGCCGCAGGCCTTTCTCGATCTCTTTGAGGAGGTGCGGGACGCAGGCGACGAGCTGGTCTACATCGCGCTGTCGTCGGCGCTCAGCGGCACCTACCAGACCGCCGTCCTCGCCAAAAACATGACCGGTTATGAAAACATCCACATTGTCGATTCGCTGTCCGCCACCTATACGATCAAGGTGATGGCGGATTACGCCTGCCGGCTGCGCAGCGAGGGCATGGACGCCGCGGGCATCGCGCAGGCGGTCGAACAGCTGAAATCCCGCGTAAAGGTGCTGGCCGCGCCGGACACGCTGGAATTTCTCGGGCGCGGAGGACGCATCAGCAAGGCTGCCGCCACGATCGGCGACCTGGCTAATTTAAAGCCCATCATCACCGTGACCGAGGACGGGCAGGTGACCGTGATCGGCAAATGCCTCGGCAAAAACAAGGCGATCGCGGCGATTCTCCGGCATCTGGACGAGTACGGCACGGATCCCGCCTACCCGATCTACACGATTTATTCCTACGGGGCGGAAAACTGCGCCGTCTTTGAGGAAAAGCTGCACCGGGAGGGCTATCGGACCGACGGCCGCCTGCAGATCGGTTCGACCATCGGCACCCACATCGGGCCGGGCGCTTTCGGCATTATTTTTGTCGCAAAGGCAAAATAAACAGGAAATATTTTTTATTGACACATTTGAATAGAAGTGATAGTATTTGTGTATACTTTAAGTAGTTTTGAAAACTATGTGTTGTGTTTGAAATTACGGGGGTGTGCATATGACTATTACGATTCGTGAACCGGGGAGCGCAATTACCCACCTGATCGGGATGGTGCTCGCCGTTTTTGCTTCTGTACCGCTTCTGCTGAAAGCGGCTCTGGATGTCGGACGCACCGGCATCGTCGCCATGGCCGTCTTTATGTCCAGCATGGTGCTGCTCTACGGGGCCAGCGCGCTCTACCACTCCGTGAACCTGAGCGGCCGCGGTCTCCGCATTTTCCGCAAAATCGATCACATGATGATCTTTGTGCTGATCGCCGGCTCATATACGCCGGTCTGCCTGCTGGTGCTGGAGCCGCGCGCCGGCCACACGCTGCTGGTCGCGGTGTGGGGAATCGCCGCTGTCGGCATGCTGATCAAAGCACTGTGGATTACCTGCCCCAAGTGGTTTTCCTCGGTGCTCTACATCGCCATGGGCTGGGCCTGCCTTTCCGTGTTCGGCCAGCTCTGGGCGCTGCTTCCGCGGCCGGCCTTTTTCTGGCTGCTCGCCGGCGGCATCTTCTACACGGTCGGCGGCGTCATCTACGCGCTCAAGCTGCCACTGTTCAACCAACTTCACAAGAATTTCGGCTCGCATGAGATTTTCCATCTCTTTGTGATGGCCGGGAGTTTCTGCCACTTTATCTGTATGTACCAGTACATCATCTGAGGCGGCGCACAGCGTCACAACGTCAAGGCCGCGGCGGTCACTGGCTGTATTTTGTAATCAGCAGCTCCACCGCCAGCTGGTCGTCCAGCTTTCCGGTCTTGACCGCCTCCTCGGCCTCCACGCAGTCCTCCACCGCCTGACGGAGTTCTCTCAGCTCATAGCGGGACGCCTGCGCGAGGCTGCGCTTCACCACAAAGGGAGCCATGCCGGTGCGTCCGGCGATCGCGGCGCTGTCAAGGCCGCGCTCCCGCATATCCTTTACCTGCAGCATTTGATTGAACTGCCGTGCGATCAGAAACAGTATCCGCATCGGCGGTTCTTTTAATGAGAGCAGGTCGTAATACAGGTCGAACGCCCTTTTCTGCTGCTTTTCCGCCACCGCCCGGATCATCTCGAAGACGCGGCTCTCAGTGGTCACCGTGCAGATTTCCTCCACGTCCGCGCGCTCGATGCCGGGCCTGCCCATCGTGTACGAGAGCAGCTTTTCCAGCTCGCTGGCAATGTTTTCCATGTCGTCGCCGGTCTTTTCCAGAAACAGCGGCAGCGCGTCGCGGGCGATCGTTTTGCCTTCCTTTTTGAGGATGCCCAGAACCCACGTGGTCAGGGTGCGCTCGTCCTGCCGTTTCAGCTCCACCGCCCGCCCAATCTGCTTTACCGCCTTGTACAGCCGGCCGCGCTTGTCCACCTCGTCCTCGACGAAAATCATCACGGTCTCCGGCGGCATCTGCGGCAGGTAATCGGCCAGCTCCGGGCAGGCGTTTTTGAAAAATCCGCTCTGTTCCACCAGAATCACCCGCCGGTCCGCAAAAAAGGGCAGCGTCTCCGCCTGATCGATCACCTGCCGTACATCGATGCCTTTTCCCTCGTAGCTGCTGAAATTCATGGTATCGTCCTCCGGCAGCAGCGCGCGCCGCAGCCGGTTTTTATACTGGTTTTTCAGGTAGTCCTCCTCCCCGTAGAGGAGGTATGCCTGCCTGAAATTCTGTGTTTTGATGTCCTCGTTCAGAGTTTTCATATTCGGTATTCCTTCGTGTTTTCTTTCATGTTTCTGTTGCTCGGTTGTTTTTGGATATTTTTCTTTTACATTCTATTTTTTGTTTTTTTAATCTTATCTTTTCGGTTTCTGTTTTTGGGTTTCCGCTGTTCGTATTCCTGCCTTTTGGGCTTTGCCTTTCTTTGATTGCATTGATTTTCTGTTGTTCGTATTTCTGCCTTTCTGGTTTTGCCTTCCTTTGATCTCATCGGATTTCTGTTTCGCAACATTTAAAGGCGCAAAATAGCGTCAGCCCTCCAGTTCCCGGCGCTCCCTCTTTTTCTTCGTCATCAGGCCGCCGATGCGCCCGGTCTCCTTGGCTGACAGCGACTTCCAGCCCTGTTCCTTTACCTGCTCCAGCAGGCCCAGCTCCTCCGCAATCTCGTATTTCAGCCTGTCGTCCGGGCTCAGTTCATCCCACTTGAAACTCTTTTCTGATTCCGGCATGGTACACCTACTCCTTTCTCCCGGCTGTCATAATGGTCTTTTGGGAAAACAGCCGGATTTCACTTAGAGTATGGCCGCCCTGCCTGAAATTATTCAGAGGCCGCGGATTTCTCCGCCGGAAGTTACGGTTCGTTCGGCATCAGCAGCGCCGCATAACGCCAGTGCGCAGCGCCCCGAAATTGCCGAGACTACGGTTCGTTCGGCGTCGGCAATTCCGCATGGCACCAGCGCGCAGCGTTCCGAAGCCACCAGAAATTACGGTTCGTTCGGCATCAGCAGCGCCGCCAGAATGTAGAAAATCACGCCCGCGGACTCCAGTCCGAAAATGATGAAAATCAGCCGCACCACGGTGGAATCAATGCCGAAATATTCGGCGATGCCGCCGCACACGCCGCAGATTTTCCGGTCGGTATTTGATTTATAAAGTTTCTTCATCGAGATTCCTCCTTTTTGTCATTCCTGCAAAGTGTTTTTGTTTCTTCATGCTTTCCTGTCAGACTGGTACGCTGCATTTGCTTTGCATTCTCCTGTCAGTCTGGCACGATGTATTTGCTTTACGTTCTCCCGCCAGTCTGATGCTTTCCGTCGGCTTCATGATCTTCGTCAGATTCATGATCTGCACTGACTCCATGCTCCGCCTCATCCTCATGCCCTTCGTCAGCTCCATGCTCCGCCTCCTCATGCTCTGCATCGTCTTCGTATGCCCCGCCAGCCGTTTCCACGAACTGCACCCGCACAGCGCCGATTCCGCTGTCAATTTCCAGCTCCCGGTCTGCGCCGTGGCTGATCTCATGCTCTCCGCCGAGGTCACTGTAACGGTTAGAACCGACTGTAACCTCGCCCACGCCATGATCAATTTTATAATTAAAATCAGTCTCTTTCCCGATCAGGGTCAGATCAACATCGCCAACGCCGCCGTCAATTTTGATGCGCTCCCCGATATCAGCGGTGAGCGTACAGCTGCCGATGCCGCTGTCAATTTCCATCTCCTCGCAGCGAAGGATGCCGTCCGCCGTCTCCAGACTGCCGATCCCCATATCGATGTCAATTTCCTCTGCAGTCTGTGTGCGCGGAATCGAAATCTCCAGCCAAGCGTTCTCCGCCTTCTTTCCGAAACGAAACCAAGTCCAGGGACGATTCCTGTAATCGACTCGCAGCTCGCCGCCGTCTATGCGGATTTCATAACGGTCCGGCAGGTTGTACCCTCTCACACTCCACTCGTCGTCCTCGCTGAACCGAATTCTGCAGTCCGCAACGCCAAGATCCAGCTCTAGCGACTCCACGCCGACAAAGCGCTGCGTAAAGTTCTGCTTTGCATTCCCATTTCCCGCATCCAGCCCTGAAAACGTCTCACGAATCCTGTCTCCCCAGTCCTCCAGAATGGTCAGGGAAAATCTGCCGTCCTCCACGGCCTCTGCAAATTCACTTCCGCTGAAACCAAAGCAAAGACTGGAAATGCCAAACGCCGCGCCGGTCAGCCCAAAGGCAAGCGCCGCCTTCAGCAGGTTCTTCGTCATTTTTCTCATGCGGACGCACCTCCCCTGCCAAACATTCTGTGCACTGCCCGGGACAGCAGGCCGGCGATTTTACGCACCGCCTCAGTGCAGAAGCGGAACAGGCCCGGCATCACGGTGAAAAATCCCCATTTCGTGAGCGCGGCCAGCAGCAGCGCCGCCGACAGGCTCAGAAAGCCCAGACAGACGCCCATCAGGCCGATCGCCGGAACCGTCATATTGCGTATGCCTGCAATAATCATGCACAGCCCGGCAGCTGTCAGAGCCACAACCAGGGCCGCGCCGCTGACAAGCAGGCCCAACAGACCGACGGCAGCGCCGAACAGGCAGCCCGCCACCGCAGCTACCAGAGAAAAACCGGCGCCCAGAATCGAAGCCCCCAGAGGAATGCCGAAAATCAGCAGCAGCAATAAAATCAGCAGAACGTTTTTGCGGTTGTTCCCGCCGCGCCGCCGTTCCTGCCGCTGCACCTGCGTATAGCGATCCGGCATTTTGCGGTATTCGTCAAAGCGCTCATCATAATAGCCGCGCTCCGTGTATTCCCCGCCGTCCTGATCGCCCGCAAGCGCATTTTTCAGCTCCGCCGCCACCTTCTCCGGGCTGCCGATGTGCGCGAGAACCTCCGCCTCATGCTCAGGGCCCGCTTCTTCAAAATAATCCCGATAATACTGGAGCGCCTCCGTGCGCTCTTCCTCGCTCAGATCCGAAAGCAGATATTCCAGCTCCCGCAGAAAATACTCCTTATTCATAGCCGCCTCCCAAAAGCATCCCCGAAATCCTTGATGAATAGTTCCGCCATTCTTCCCGATACATATTCAGCTGGGACACTCCCCGTTCCGTCACCTTGTAGTATCTGCGGTTCCTGCCGCCGTACTCCTGATCATAAACCGACAGGCACGCATCCTTCTGCAGCCTGCGCAACACCGGATACAGCGTCGACTCCGACACCTCCAGCACCCCTCGCACCTCCTGCGTGATGCGGTATCCGTACGTGCCCTCCGGCTCCCGCGATACCACCGACAGAACAATGGCATCCAGAAGCGCCGCTCCTGTATTGAATACCACCGTCTCATCTCCTTGCTTTACATATTTATTATAATATTATTTTAATTCCTATATTATACAATATATAATATTGTATTCTCCGCAGTTTGTCAACAGGAATCTCATCGGGTTCGTTGTTTGTCAACTATTTTTAAAAATAAGTTGACATATGGAACAGGATGTGCTTACAATAAAGGCGACAATCATTCCGAGGTGAAATCATGAACAGAAATACAAACACTTCCATTCAAAAAACTGTCCTCACCGGCATATTCGTGGCCGTGCTGGCGGTATTGTCGCAATTTTCCATTCCAATGCCTTCCGGCACGCCCCTCACCCTGCAGACCTTTGCGGTGGCGCTGACGGCCTATGTGCTGGGCTGGAAACTGGGCACGGCTGCGACCTTGGTTTACCTGCTTCTGGGCGCGGTGGGCGTCCCTGTATTTGCCAATTTCTACAGCGGCATCGGCGTGCTGCTGGGAATGACCGGCGGATTTCTGTGGGGTTTTCTCTTTATGGCGGCGCTCTGCGGACTCGGCATGGCTTCCGGGAGTAAAATCCTGCTGTCCGTACTCAGCCTGCTCGGGCTTGGCATCTGCCATCTGCTCGGCGTTGTGCAGTTTATGCTGGTCATGAATATGAGCTTCCCGGCTGCATTCCTGAGCGTATCTCTGCCCTATCTCTTAAAGGACGTGCTTTCCGTGGCTGCGGCATGGTTCGCATCAATCGCCGTCCGGCAGGCGATGCGCGCCGCCAGCCTGTCTTTCACATGACGGTCATCCGCATGACTTCCCCTCGTATGAGCTCCCCTCAAACGAACATCTCTCATGCGGCAAACAATATGGCTGTCCCCCGCATGGCAGACAGCATGGCTGCTCCCACCCCAACAGCAGACAGCGCTGTCTTCCCCTCTGCGGAGGGAATCACGCTGCGCGTCCATCATCTCCTGTGCATCCCGCTGTTTGCAGGCCATGGCTACAGTGACGGCTTCTGCCGCAATATGGAACGCGTCATCCGCCTGCTTCGCGAGCAGAAAGACGCGCCGCTGACCGCGGTCTGCATCGTCGATCTGATCTGCAGCGGCTGTCCCAACCGCGCGCCGGAAGGAGGCTGCAGGAACTGCGAAAGTTCTAAGGCTGAGCGTTCAAAAAATACTGCGGCGCAAAATTCCGTAACGCAAAAAGACCGGCTTCTGGCCGATGCGCTCGGCATCGTTCCCGGCCGGTCCTATACCTTTCGCCAGCTCTGCTCTCTGGCAGGCAGTCGTTTAAGCGAACAGACTTTCCATGATTCCTGCCATAACTGCCAGTGGTTTCAGCAGGGGCTCTGTTCTTATAAAATATGGAAAAAGAATATTGATCAGATGATTCGCTGATGTGCTTTGTTATCGCTGCTTTGTTCGCATTGCCGATTGTCCCGCAATCCCCTGCGATATCAATACCACAATAGTCTAGGCAGGTTGTATTTTGAAATGTTTGTAAACAGGTTTGGTATAGTCGGAAAGTGGATGAAAATCTCATTGTAATATCAGTTTCCCTGATGTAAAATGTAAAAAAGAATATAAAACTGGAGAACCTGTTGATATGGAAGTAATTCGTATCAAAACTCTTTTTTATGAGAATACAAAAAGAAAACCGGCCAGTATGTAACCTGAGTAAGTAGTGCAATACGCAAAAAAAATGCAGATTAAACACAAATGCCTTTATAGCCCAGGCGATCTTGGAAAAGACAGACAGGGACGCAGAAGGGCAGGAAGAAAATGAAATAATCCCCGACTGTGATATGCTTGACCGGGGAGCCGAAGGGGCGATATGCCAGCCGCTGGACTTGCAAAAGAAAGGGGCTGGTGCTTATGGTTACATACAGCGATTTGTTTATGTTTGTGACTATGGTATGTGCGCTGATAACTCTTGTTGTTACAATCGTCACGCACAAAAAATAGCGCCCTCGTCTTGGTAGGATAAGGCGCTATTTTGGGTTTTACTTGCCAGCGGCTAGGCTGCATCTAGCTTTCGGCTCTCTTGTTAAGCATATTATAGCATTTCGGCGCAGAATGTCAACCGGCCCCGGCTGGTTTTTTGTTGCCCTTTTTTGTTCGGGTTTTTGACACCCATATTTCATTTGATTACAGGGGACTGACTGCTTTTGCCCGTAATACAAGACGCAGGGTTTGCGATTTGAAGTCTTCAGAGCAATGATTAAGCAAGACCTTCATGCATTCTCGGTCAAAATTTCCGGGAGTCCCTGATTTCTCCCGCAGAGCAAAAATTTCCGAAACTCGCTCTTTATAGGAGTTGCCATCGCAATCCTTACATTTCTATATAATTACTTCGGGCAGGTTTTTCGGAACCTGTCTTTTCATTTTCAGGCAGAAAAATGGAGCCCCGCTCCATAGATGACTGATCATCTATTTTGCAGCACCCCTTATACGATATCGCACCGCTCCACTGCGAAATCCAGTAAAATACCAATGATTTCATTGCGGCTTCGCCCTGATTCAGCGGCTATCTGGTCAATACGGGTCACTATGGTTTCAGGGATGCGTATGCTGAACACCCTGTATCCGTCCTCTCCTCTTTTTCGTATTATGACTCTGTCCTGTTTATCATCCATATCATTCAATCCTCACTGATTTTGACTTTATGTTATCATTGAATATTGTTTGCAAATATGTTATTATATTAACCA
>CANRIG010000042.1 GCA_947630595.1 uncultured Lachnospiraceae bacterium
TGGAAGAAAGCGGAAGAACAGGTTAACAGGCTACAGGTACGGATTGTAAAGGCAACATTAGAACAAAAATGGAGACTGGTAAAAAGGCTCCAGTATTTAATGACCAACTCATTCTATGCGAAAACGATAGTTGTTAAACGGGTAATCACGAATAAAGGAAAGAAAACACCCGGAATGGACGGAGAATTATGGGAATCCGACAAAGACAGGATGAACGCAGTGATAGCCCTTGATTGTCGAACGTACCATGCAAAACCACTGAGACGGGTATATATTGAGGAATTCGGGAAGAAAGAGAAAAGGCCGCTGGGGATACCAACCATGGGAGACAGGGCAATGCAGGCATTGCAGTTTCTTGCCCTGCTATCAGGAATTATGTATTGCCCCGATTGCGGAAGCAGGCTCAGGGTTGTTTCGGAGAGTAACCGATACACGCATAGGAAGCCGTGATTCAAATATTCGTGCCCTAAGGCTGTCCGAAAAGGAAGCTGCAATTATGTAGCAGTGCATGGCGTTGAGATGGATGAATTCATTGTGGATTATCTTTCGAAGCAGAAAGAGAATGAGGAGGATGATTACAAAGCGAAACTGCGGGCTGAGATTAAGAGAGTATATCAATCTGACAGCAATGAAAAAGAGATTCGTGTCATAGTCAAGGAAATAGAAAAGCTGGAGCGCAGTATCAAAGCTCAGGTGAAGGCACTTAGGACTGCGACTGCAGCAACAAGACCTTATATCCAGGCGGATATCGATGATATGGCAAATGAGATTGCACAGAAGAAGCAAGAGCGGGCAAGACTTGAGGAGGTAAGCGCAGATTCGGATGTGCAGATCAAAGAAATTGAGAAGACGCTGATGCTGATAGATAACTTTAATGAGATCAGTGAAAAAGATGAGCCGGGCGAAGTGATATCTGCAATTCAATCTATACTTGAAAGAGTATATGTGATTCGGGAAGATGGCAAAGAAAAGGTAAAGATATTTATCAAAGGCGCACCAAAGGAAAGCTATGATAGTTTTTTTGAGGAAGGCGTCAAGACTGCAATATGTGTTGGACGCCATGTGTGATTTAGATAGGTATATCGAACTGTATCCATACGTTTGCCGGGGTGCAGCTGCGGCTTGCCGCAGCGCGATCATGGAAAAACAGGGCAATGGGGAACCGATGGGGCAGACGAAGCTCACGCTGGCCTACAATCTGCCGTGCTCGTATGTCCTGTATACGGTCGGCCCGATCATATACGACAGCGTGACACAGAGAGATCAGGAACTGCTGGCTTCCTGTTATCGTTCCTGCCTGGAGCTTGCACAGAGGAATAGAATTACGAGCGTGGCCTTTTGCTGTATCTCCACGGGCGAGTTTCATTTTCCGAATGACCTGGCAGCGGAGATTGCTGTGCGGACGGTGTGGCGGTACAGAGGCGATACGGAGGTGATTTTTCATGTTTTCAAGGATGCCAATTACAGAATCTACCGGGAATTACTCGGATAATCTTAAACGGCTTCGGGAGGCGCATGAAAAATATACAGATAAAAGCCAAATCACCGAAAGATAATAAGCTAAATCACCGAAAAATAATAGGCTAAATTGCCGAAAATGCTTGTGGTTTATTAAAAAAGTGGATATACTATCATTGTCACTATAAACAGGAGGCACGACTGCAATGAAAAACTATAAGCCAAGGGTCGCAGATGAAATACTGAAAAAGCGCTTAAAAGGAAAAGGCGCTGTTTTAATTGAGGGACCTAAATGGTGTGGGAAAACAACTACAGCCGAGCAGATAGCTGGAAGTATCCTCTATATGGCAGATCCGGAAATGGAAAAGCAGAACCTGGAGATGGCGGAAATAAGCCCAAAAAGGCTTCTGAAAGGCAGAACTCCCCGGTTGATTGATGAGTGGCAGATTGCGCCGAAACTGTGGGATGCCGTACGGTTTGAGGTGGATCATCGGGATGAATTTGGACAGTTTATTCTGACCGGTTCAGCCGTTCCGGCTTCTTATGAGCATATACATCATACAGGGACAGGCCGTTTTTCATGGCTGATGATGCGTCCGATGAGTCTGTATGAATCGTTGGATTCAACCGGTGAAGTGAGCTTAAGAGAACTTTTTGAAGCACCGGAAGAAATTGATGGCCAGAATATGCTCGATTTGGATAGACTGGCTTTTCTTGTATGCCGCGGAGGATGGCCGCGGGCTACGGACTTAGAGGATGAAATTGCTCTGGAGCAGGCGTTTGATTATTATGAAGCTGTTGTAAGATCCGATATTTCCCGTGCGGATGGTATTTCCAGAAATCCTGAACGTGTGAAGCGATTGATGCGTTCTTATGCGCGAAATCTGGGTTCGCAGGCGGCTAATACGCTGATCTGTGCAGATATAGCCGTAAATGAAGCGGAAACTTTTGATTCGGATACGGTTTATTCCTATATCAGTGCGTTAAAAAAAATATTTGTGATTGAAGAAATGGAGGCATGGAATCCGAATCTTCGTTCCAAAACAGCGATCCGAACCTCGAATACACGCTATTTTGTAGATCCGTCTATTGCTGCCGCTGCATTGGGACTTGGTCCTCAGGATTTGACTGCCGATTTAAATACGTTTGGATTATTATTTGAAGCAATGTGCATCCGTGACCTGAGAGTATTTGCTGATGCGTTAAATGGCACGGTTTACCATTTTCGCGATAAAACGGATCTTGAATGTGACGCAGTAGTTCATTTGCGAAACGGCTCTTATGGTTTGATCGAAGTAAAACTTGGAGGGGACAGGTTAATTGACGAGGGAGCGGAAACGCTGAAAAAGCTTGCAAATAAAATAGACACGACAAAAATGAAAGCACCTGCATTTCTGATGGTATTGATCGGAGTCGGAGCTTATGCTTACCGAAGAAAAGACGGAGTGTACGTTGTTCCGGTTGGTTGTCTGAGAGACTGATATCAAAAGTATAAAATGAAATACGTCAGATAAATGGGAGATGAGAACGATGCAGATGAATCTCAGGGAATTCACAGAAACGGTGGACAGGGAAACAAAAGAAATGAGCAGGGAGGAACTGTGGCTCCTGGTTCACAGCTTTGTGCGCAAGGTACCGGAGAACGTGAGAGAAGAATTCCTGGATTTAGTCAGGCGCGCGCGAAAAAAAGAAGCGGAGAACAGTGAGAGTATGTGTGATATTAGTGCCCTGGCAAGAGAGAGGGACAGAAAGGATATTCATGCCCTGCTTACCCGTCTGGAAGAACAATTCCGTGAGATCGGGGAAGGTACTCTTGCGCTTCAGGCGGATGGCTATGAAGATTATTCGTCAGAATACTGGGATCCGGACTGGGTTTACGAATATGAAGATCCGGAGGGAATCGGACAAATATTTGAGCAGGCGGACAACCTGATACAGCACTGTGTGAATGATGGGTTTTATGAGGAAGCGGTAAAACTCTTCGACCTTGCAGTGGGGACGGAAGTGTATGCCGATGGCGACGGAGATGAGATAGTTCTCGATCTTAGGGACCTGGTTCAGGAGCATTTGGCGTCCGTAGACTGCGAGCGGCTCATCGAGTATGGACTTTACGCCGTATATCAGAATACAAAACCCGATCAGAGGGCGCAGGAGATGTACGATTATCTGACCGGTACTTTTTTTCGCGGTACACGGCTGGAGAATATACTGCGTGTCGGACGGGAGGAACTGGAAGGCCAGGAAATGTTCTGGAAATCCTGGATCCGGCTGCTGACAGACAGACCCGGAGATACGGCGGGAAAGTATTTGGAGGAGGCTGTTCTGTTCCAGTGTACGGAAAAGGAAATGATTGAGACAGCGCATAAGGCGGTATCCCTGCATCCCGGCCTGTATCTGGCCGTTGTAGAAAAGCTTGCGGGAAATGATGCGGTCTGCGCCCTGGATACCGGAAGAACTGCGCTGAAAGAGATTGACGTAAAGTATAAAATACGCGGGAGTATAGCCCTTGCAACGGCGGAAGCGGCGTTGAAAACAGGAGAACGGAAACTGGCTGAGCAATGCTGGCTGGAGGCTTTCAGGTCAGACACCACCGCGGTGAATTATCTTCGGATTGCGGCGGAATGTGAGAAGCCAGAGCTATATCGGAAGGAACTGATGCAGGCGATACATAGCTGCCGGACTTTATCCAGCGACAGCTGCGGGAAGAACACTGATTATGGAAACAGGTTTGAACCTGATCGGGAGATGAAAAGAAACTCCATGAATGACAGCGAACGGTTTCTCCTGTGTTTCCTGAGCGGAGATTTTGACGCGGCAATGGAAAAATGCGCCAAAGTGCAAAAAGGATTGGGCTGGACGGGCCATGTGATCAAGTGTGGAATTCCGCTGTTTCTCCTGCTGCTTCTTCAAAGCGGTGCGCCGGCAGCCGGATGTAAAGAACAGTTAAGAACGGTGGCTTTTGAAATGGGATTTCAGGAGAAAGACTATGAGAAAGGGCTTTATAAAGAACCCGGACCGCAGGAAAAATCTATCGGACATGAGAATGCGGATATTTTTGAGGCGGCCTTTTTAAAATGGAAAGCGCGTCAGGTTATATCAGCGGGTCAGGCGGAAAAGTATCTTGTTCAGTTGACACGGCTGATTGATATGAGAGTGAAAGCAATCGTATCCGGACAGCATCGGAACCATTACGGCAGTGTCGCGGCGATGGCCGCCGCATTGGGAGAGGTGAGGGAATCAAGAGGGGAATTATTTGCGAAAGACAGAATTTTGCTGAACTACAGGGCAGAATTTCCCAGGCATTCCTCTTTTCATGCGGAGCTGCGGGCATATGGGATGCCGGATACGCGAAAGAGATAGGAAGATATATAATAAGCCAAACCACCTGTAGTTTATTAACAAAATGCTATACAGTAAAGGACGGAAAAATGACCGTCGCCAAAGAAAACCGCCGTATACGACATACAATTATGCCTGATACGGCGGCTGATCGTTTGGTTCTGTTTTACTCTGCCGCTTATGACTGACTGCCGCGGGCGTATGCATAAACGCTCACGGCACAAAGGTAATTCCGCCGTCGCTCAGAAAGCGGTCAATGTCGTTCATGGAATCCTCGTCGTCCTCATCGTCGTCATCATCCGACTCTGAGATTTCGCAGTACAGGCAGTCGTAAGCGCTCACGTCCAGGCGGTCCTCCAGATAGAGGCTGCGGGTCAGCTTGTCCGCCGTCTTTGCGTCGACCGCGATGCCGATGTCGTCCATGCCGCGAAACAGAAGCATGCCGTCCGCTGAGATGTAGCGGGTGCTGTTTACGTCCGTGATGGAGAGAGAGTTGTTTTCCGGGCTGCGATATAAGATGCGCATCATAAAATCCTCCTGTCAGATAAAAAAAGATACCCCTATTATGCATGATTTTTTCTGAAATGTCACCCTTTTTTTGCCGCCGGGCGAATTATGTTTGATTGCCGGGCGAATTATGTGGATTTTCCGCGGGAAAACGTCCTTCCGGGACTTGCCGGATGCGCAGGGGATACGCTATAATGTACGGCGTGTGCGAAATCAGTGAACGGAGGATGACATGAAGGCGGTTCTGTTTGATGTGGACGATACCCTGTACCATCAGGTGTCGCCGTTTGAAAAAGCATATGACGAGGTGTTCGGAGCGCGGTTTGCGCTCTCCGTGGAAAAGCTGTTTGCGGCCAGCCGAAGGCGCAGCGACGAGGTGTTTGAGCTCTCGCAGTCCGGGAAGATTTCCATGGAGGAGATGTACATATACCGGATTCAGAAGGCGTTTGCGGACATGGGCGAGGCGATTACGGACGAAGAAGCCCTGCGCTTTCAGAAGCATTACGGGGAAAATCAGCGGCATATCACGCTCCCGGAAACGGTGGCGGCGATGCTCGCGCGGCTGCGGGAGCGGGAGGTGCCGACGGGCATTATCACCAACGGTCCCACGGAGCATCAGTGGGACAAGGTGCGCGCGCTGGGGCTGACGCGCTGGATTTTGCCGGAGCATGTCTTTGTCTCCGAGGCCTGCGGCTGCGCCAAGCCGGAGCCGGAGATTTTTGCGTATGCGCAGCGGGCGCTGGGCCTGACGGCGGAAGAATGCTGTTATGTCGGGGATTCCTATGTCAACGATGTGCTGGGCGCGAAGCGCGCGGGCTGGAGCGTAATCTGGGTCAGACGCCGCGGGCCGGAACCGGCAGCAGGGCAGGTGCAGCCGGATTTCACGGTCCGCAGCGACGAAGAGATGGATGCGTGCATTGCGAAACTGTTCGCCTGACGTCTGCGTCAGTCGTGCCGCTGGTCCGGATTATCGTAGGTCTCGCAGTAGCGGGCGGCAAAGGCCGGTTCCTCGTGGCGGACATACAGATGGGAGATGTCGCCGTAGGAGGTCATGCGGAAGCTGGCGATACCTGGGCGGCGCTCCTCGGTGACGAGCGTGGTCACGGAGGTGGGAGCGGCGCAGACGCCGTGCCAGAGCACCATCGGCGAGATGCCGAGCAGGTGGCCGACGAGGACGCAGCCGAGGCCGAAGTGGCAGAAAAATACAAGCGTGTCGGTGTTCGCGTGCTCGGCGCGGTAGTAATGCCCTTCGCGGGCGTAGCCGTGCTGCTTCAAAAGCGCGTCAAAGCTGGAGGTCACCCAGTCGTATTCCTCTTTGACGTGTCCGGCGCGCATGATCGCGGAATCATACCAGCGGTCATAGCGATAGTAATCTTCGCAGGCGGTCCAGTCCTGGGGCAGCCAGTCCCAGGCGATTTTGGAGCCTTTGCGGTCCGGGCGGTCGATGACCGGCGCGAATTCGCGCAGCCATTCGCATTCCGTGGCCTGCCGGTTCAGCCGCTGCAGGGTGAATGAGGCGGTGTCCTTTGCCCGCCCGAGGGGCGAGACGTAAAACGCTTTGACGTCGAGCGCGGCGATGCGGTCGGCCAGATACTCCGCCTCCCGCCAGCCTTTCTCGGTCAGCGAATCGATTTCGTAATAGGGGTCGCCGTGCCGGATGATGATAAGTTTCATAATATGCTGCCTTTGCCTGACTGCAGGCCCTTTCTCTGCGGTTTTTGTCACAACGCAGCTATCATAGCCCAAAATCATTCATTTGAAAAGAGCAAAACCGCGGAAAAGGGCGGCGTGTAAAAAAATTGTGGATTCTGTTGAAAAATGGGCCGAAAAATAGTATACTGTCATAGGATATGAACGGGACTGTGAGGGATGAGACAGAAATGGCCAGTGAAAAAGTGATTATAAAAAGCAAATCGGGACTCAATGTCCGCACCGCGGAGATTCTGGTGCGGGCGGCGGAGACGTGTACTTCCGTGGTCGAGATCCTGTATAAACATAATATCGTAAATGCAAAAAGTCTGTTGAACGTGCTGTCGGCGGCGATTGTCCAGGGCGACGAGATCGAGCTGCGCTGCACGGGCGCCAATGAGAAGGCAGACATGGAAAAGCTGCTGCAGGTCATAGAGCATCTGGAGTGAGGCGTCCCGGCTTACCGGGACGGCGCCACCGCATGCTCGTAAAAGAGTCCGGTCAGAAACCACAGCGGCGCGTAGTCGAGACGGATGACGCCGTTGATGCTGCAGGGGGACTCGCTGTAGTCCCAGGGGCAGCAGTTGCGTTTCTTGAGGTAGGAGCCGGAAGCGTACTCCACGGCGTAGATGCCCAGCATATAGATGAGCCCGCGGGTGGCCGGCCTGCATTTTTTCAGGCAGCCGGACAGCGGCGCGATAAACGACGCCATCCCGTAGATTGGAAACATGCGCAGCGACGAAAAACCCGTCAGCTTGGGGTCATGCCGCAGGAACGAGTGAAGGCCGGTCCAGAGCACTTCGATGCACCAGCCGTACATGCCGCATTGTATAAATTTTAATTTCATGCAGATACCTCCGGAGAAAGACCGGCACGGGAAGCCGGCCTGGCTTCTTATGCTGACCGTGCAGGGTGTCTGCTTTTAGTTTGCGCAGAAACGCACAAAATATACCATACGGCCATCCGGACTGCGCTTCTTCGTGGCGGGACGAACGGCCGCCTGCGTCAGCGCCGCTGGATGCGCCGGTATCTGCTGGGCGTGATGCCGGTGATTTTTTTAAACACTTTCGTAAAATAATTATAATCTTCGTAGCCGACCGTGAGGGCGATTTCGGAGACGGCAAGGTCCGTGGCGGCCAACAGCTTCTGCGCCGCCAAAACGCGGCGGTACGCGATCAGCCAGGTGAGCGAGCGCCCGTTGGAGAGCGTTTTCGCCAGCTTGCACAGTTTGGTGTCTCCGAAATGCAGATCGGAGGCAATCTTTTTTATGGACAGCTTTTCCGCATAATGGCGGGAGAGATACTGTTCCAGCCGCTGGAGGTCCGTATGTCCGGCCGGCACCACCGCGTCGTGAAATTCCGGGTGGGAGGCCAGAATTTTCAGGATCTCCGTCATGGCCGCTGTTTTCCCGGAGGGATACTGGCGGATCTTCAGGAATTTCCCATGCAGCTCTTCCAGATCGCCCGGATACCAGCCGAGCGTTTCCCTTGTGCATTTCCACTGTTCCTCTATGGGCGATTCGTCCAGCAGCTGCCCGAATCCGAGATAGGAGATAACTTCCCCGGCCTTTACAATCGGCACCAGCGTTTCGCAGATTCCGGCATGGCAGCGGTAATGCCATGGCTCCAGACGCTGCCTGCACAGCCTGGCTGCGTCCGCGTCGCAGGCCGTGCAGCGCGCGTGCCCCTCCGGAATGTCGTTGATCGCCCGGCAGAACTCTGTGTGAGCGCTGCGGATCCGGATATCCCGTCCGGACGGCTCGTGGATGTTGAGCCAGATGCCGGTGAGCTCATGCATGTTGGAAATCAGTTTCAGCAGCTGCGCATTGTCATAAAAAATATTCATATCAATCCTTTTCTCTGCGGCGCCTGTCACGCCGGGCCAGTCAGAAAGTATTTCCTCTGACAATTCCTTTCCGAAACAGCGGAAAAGACTCCGGGAAAAACGAAAAATAGTGCGAATTCGGCGGCGGTTATTTCTATGATTGTGAAATGTATATAGATATAATGGTGAAAAGAAACCGAAACGAGACAAAATAAATAATTTTATGGCCGCAATACGGACCAAAATGACAAATTTCGACAAAATCCGCAGGGATTTGCAGGGAATCTGCACTGTGAAAGAAGGAGGATATGTTTATGAGAGCAGGATTTATTGGGCTGGGCAACATAGGGAGAGGCATCTGTTCCAACCTGATTCAGAAAGGGCATGAGCTGGCAGTCTATGATATTTACGAACCGGCGATGGAGCGCTTCGCGGGTCAGGCGTATCTGGCGAAGGATCCGCTGGATGTGCTCGCGCACAGCGACGCGGTGTTTCTGTCCCTCCCGAATTCAGAGGTTGTGGAGGAGACGGTGCACGCCTTTATCAGAGCTGGCGTGGCGGGAAAGCTGGTGATCGATACGTCCACCAGTTATCCGGTTTCCACCCGGAAACTGTGCGGGGAGATGAAAGAGGCCGGCGGCGCTTTGCTGGATGCGCCCCTGATGGCGGGGCCGGACGAGGCGGCTGCGGGCACGCTGGATATTGTGGTCGGCGGCGATGCGGACGACTATGTCAGGGCGGCGGAGCTCTTCGACACGTACTGCCGGTCCTACCGCTACGTAGGCCCGGGCGGCACCGGCCATCTGATCAAGCTGGCGCTCAATTTCATCGGCCTGACGGAGGCTCTGCTGTTTGCGCAGCTGTTTCCGCTGATGGACCGGATGGGGTTCGCCCCGGAGCGGCTGTTTGAGCTGTTTGAGGATTCCGTGCTGAAAAACTGGACTTCCACGTTCTACACAAAAAAATACAAAGAGCGCCGGTACCGGCTGGATTTCGCGCTGGCGCTGGGTGCCAAGGACCTGGGCTATGTGAAGCGCATGTATGAGGAATGCAACGTTCCGGCCTTTGCGCTGGACGGCGCGCTGGATTTCTGCCGGACTGCGCTGGCGGAGCAGAAGGAGGGCGAGCCGCCGCTCGACATGAGCTATCCCTGTGAGACGATGTACCGCCTGCTGGGCATGGGACAGGAGCCAGACGGCGGGCAGGCCGATACGGAAAAAGGAGGAGGGTGCATTGGAAGATCATGTTCTTGAGATAAGAGACGTTTCAAAGTGGTATCCCGGCGTAAAAGCTCTGAATAATGTCAACCTGACGTTCCGCCGGGGAGAAGTGCATGCCCTGTGCGGAGAAAACGGGGCGGGGAAATCGACGCTGATCAAATGTATTTCCGGTGCGATCCGCCCGACGGCGGGAGAGATCGTGATCGGCGGGGAGCGCTTCACCGGGCTGACCCCGGCGCTGGCGAAGGAAAAGGGCATCGCGGTCGTGTACCAGGAGTTTACCCTGGCGCCGGTGCTGACAGCCGCGGAAAATATCTTTATGGGGAAATTCCTGAAAAAGGGCGTGATGATCGACCGAAAGGCCATGTACCGGGCCGCGGAAAAGATTTTCGCGCGCATGGGCATCGAGCTGGATCCCCGCTCCTATGTGAAGGATCTGACGACCGGCTACCAGCAGATCGTGGAGATCGCCAAGGCGATTTCCGCGGACGCCAGGATTCTGATCATGGACGAGCCGTCGGCGCCGCTGACGACGAACGAGGTGGAGGCGATGATGGAGATCGTGCGCACGCTGAAAAAGGAGGGCGTAACGATCATCTACATCTCGCACCGCATCGAGGAGATTTTTGAGCTGGCGGACCGCGTGTCGGTGCTGCGCGACGGCGAATACATCGGCACGAAGGACATCGGCGATACGGACCGGGACGATCTGATCCGCATGATGGTGGGGCGGACGCTGACGCAGACCTACCCGAAGCGCAGCTGCCGCACCGACGAAGTCGTGCTGGAGGCCAGAAACCTCTCCGGCAACGGCGTCAAAAATATCTCGTTCCAGCTGCACAAAGGCGAGATTCTGGGGCTTGGCGGCCTGATCGGGGCCGGGCGGACGGAGCTGTGCGAGATGCTTTTCGGCTATTATCCGATCCGCAGCGGCGAGCTTTATCTGAAAGGACGGCCGGTAAAGCCGGCTTCGCCCGCGGACGCCGTGAAAAAGGGCATCGCCCTGGTGCCGGAGGACCGGAAGAAGCACGGTATCATCGGCATCATGAGCGTGCTGGACAATCTGACGCTGTCGACGATCAAAAAGCTGACCAGCGGGTTTGTGATCGACCGCCGGTCGCAGAAAAAGTATGCGCAGGATCAGGTGGACGCCATGGGGATCAAGACGCCCGACCTGATTCAGAAGGTGAAGAACCTCTCCGGCGGCAACCAGCAGAAGGTCATTCTGGGCAGATGGCTGGGAGCCAATCCGGAGATCCTGATTTTCGACGAGCCCACGCGCGGCATCGACGTGGGCGCGAAGGCGGAGATCTACAAGCTGATGACGCAGCTTGTGGAGGAGGGCAAATCCATCATTATGATTTCTTCGGAAATGAGCGAACTGCTCGGCATGTCGGACCGCCTGGTCATTCTGGCCAAGGGCCGGTATACCGGGACGCTGACGGCCGAGGAATTTAACCAGGAAACCGTGCTGAAATATTCTTCGGGAGGTACAGGAGATGAATCATAAAAAGAGTTTTTCTGCGATCGTGAGCAAATACGGGGTGCTGATGGTTTTTGTGCTGATGTTCATGGTGTTCAGTTTCTGCGCCCCGAATTTTACCAACGTGAAGAATCTGCTGAACGTCAGCCGGCAGATCAATACCCTGGGCATCTGTTCCGTCGGCATGACGCTGCTGCTGATCGCGGGCAGCATTGATCTCTCGCTGGGCTACCAGCTTTCTCTGATCAATGTGTTCTGCGCGTTCATGATGGTGAAGCAGGGGATGCCGATGGTTCCGGCGATTCTGCTGAGCCTGCTGCTGGGCGTGGCGATCGGCTTCGTCAACGGCGTGATCATCGTAAAGTCCGGGGTTCACCCGATGATCATCACCCTGGGCGTATCGCAGGCACTAAACGGCGTCAGCTTCCTGTTCTCGAACGGCATTCCCATCTACGGGTTCCCGAAAGGGTTTAACCTGCTGGGGCAGGGGACGGTCGGCATCGTTCCGATTTCCCTGATTGCCATGATCGTCATCATCCTCATCGGCCATTTCATTCTGGTCGGGCTTCCCTACGGCCGTTATCTGTACGCGGTGGGCAGCAACGAGGAGGCGGCGAAGCTGGCCGGCGTGAACACGGCGGCGGTGAAGATCATCGCCCACACGCTGTCCGCGTTTCTGGCTTCCATAGCGGCGATTCTGCTCCTGTCGCGGACGAATTCCGGCCTCTCCACAAACGGCGCCGGATTTGAGTTCAACGTGATCACAGCCTGCGTGCTGGGCGGCGTCAGCAACCTCGGCGGCAGAGGCACCATGTATCAGGCCGTGCTGGGCGTGCTGATCATGGGCTTTCTGGAGAACGGCATGCTGCTGATGAACATTAACGAGTACTGGCAGCTGGTGGTGAAAGGAATCCTGCTGCTGATCGCGGTGGTATACGACGCCGGCATGAGCCGCAGCGCGGAGCAGGTGAAAAAGCTCAAAGCAATCAATTCAGAGAACGTCTGACGGATACAGAGGCATTTTCCGTTTGGAGGATGACAGATAAGCAACAAGACTAATGCAGCAAAACCATGATAATGAAAAAAGGAGGAACAACATGAACAGAAAACAAATTGCGGTTCTGGCGGCGACGATGCTGGGATGCCTGACCTTCGGCGCTTCCGCGCTTGCAGAAGGAGAGAGCTATAAGATCGGATTTTCCTTTTACAACCTCTCCAATGCGGTCTGGGCGGAACTGGTGGAGGAGGCGGTCGCATACGGCAAAGAGCTCGGCTGCGACGTATCCTACGTGGACTGCGGGCAGGATGCGCAGAAGCAGATTTCCCAGATCGAAAACTTTATCATGAGCGGATGCGATGCGGTCGTCATTCTGCCGATTGATGCCACGGCCGTGGAAAACGTCGTGCAGGACGCTCTGGACGCAGGGATCCGCGTCGTGTCGTATTCCACCGACTTTGCCGGCGCGGAGACAAACCTGGCCCTGGACCCGGACGCGACCGGAAAAGCGCTGGTGGAGATGGCGAAATCCTTTATCGACGAGAAATATCCGGACGGGAAATTCACCTGGGTCTTTGAGGACATTCCCAGCATCGAACTCGGCGTCCTGGAGGGCAATGCGGTAGAGGCGGCTATGCTGGAGACTTATCCGGACAGCGAGCTTCTGGGCAATCAGGAGGTGCTTTCCACGGAGGAGGGCGTGTCCGTGACCGAGAATTTTATGCAGGCCTACCCGGACAACCGCGTCATCCTCGGCATCTCCGCGGGCGTGGGCGTAGGCGGCAACGAGGCGGTGAAGACGGCGGTTTCGCAGGAAGAGTGGGACGATTACCTGCTGTTCTCCGTGGACGCCACCGAGCAGGAGTGCGACAATATTGCCGCCGGCGATCCGCTGAAAGGTTCCATCGGTCTGGGCGGCGGCAAAGAGCACGCCCGCCTGCTGGTCGACTGCTGCATCGATCTGCTTCAGGGCGGTTCCCCGGAGCGCTATATGCCGCTTCCGACGACGGCGGTCACGGCGGACACCGTAGAGGAATACGCGGCGGCGACGTACGGGAAATAAAAGGGCTGTCACAAAACACCGGGCGGGTTCAGGCCCGCCGTGTTTTGCGGCGGTTTTGTAGACTCAGAAAAGTTGCGCAAAGCATGAGAAAGCGCTTGCAATCTAAAAAAGCTGTGCTATAATGGCACTAAATAAATAATAGCGAAGTAGGGATCTGCGCGTTAAGTTGTCAGCGGCTGGGGAGTCGCCCTGAACCGAAAAGCTGTTCGTACGAATGGCTTGCGATGCATTTCCCGCACCCGTTGCTACAATATGAGGCACCTCATAATGTGGGACGAATATTATTTATGGATCCTTTGGTTTATCCCAATGTTTATCCCAATTATGGAGGTGTTTTGTTATGCAAAAAAAAGCAAAAATGAAATGGGATACCCGTACCGTTGTGTTCCTTGGCCTGCTCGTCGCAATGCAGATTGTGCTTGCGCGCGTAGCAGTGATTGATCTCGGCTCTTACCGTATTACGCTGGGCAGCGTCTGCACGATTCTGGCCGGACTCTGGTTTGGCCCGCTGGGCGGCGGCCTGTGCGGCCTGGTGGCGGACATTCTGGGCTGCATCCTCAAGGGCTTTGCGGTCAATCCGCTGATCACCGTCGCCTCGATTCTGTGGGGCCTGATTCCGGGCCTGATGCATCCGCTGATGACCGGCAGCCGGACGAAAAAGACGGCGATGCTGTGCCTGTCCGTCGTGATCACCTCGATTCTTTCCACGCTGGTCTTTACGACCGCGGGTCTGGTATGGCTGATCGGTTATAATTTCTATGCGATCATGCCGGGCCGCGTGGTGCAGTGGGCGATCATGACGCCGATCTACTGTGTGCTGAGCTGCATTCTCTACTACAGTCCGCTGACGTCGATGGTACAGAATGCGGACGCGCGCCGCAGCGACCGCACGGCCAGCGCCTGAGTGCAGCGGCCGGAAGCAGAGAACGCGAAAACAGCGATACCGAAAACAGACATTTTATACGGCTCCGCCGATTCCCCGTGGAGCCGACAGCCGGGGCTGTCGCAGAAGGCGTTGGCAGGGACACTGGACTCTGGCCGACAGACTGCGGCGGCCCCGTGTTTTTTGACCTGGCCAGAGAAAGCCCGATCGGCGGCCTGCCGACGGCAGATAAGATTCTCCGCCGGCAGTACATGAAAGTTTTTTGCCGACAGTAGCCGGGACTTTCCTGCCGTCAGGGAAAGAAAACAACAGACATTTGGAGGAATACCATGAATTACGAGGAAGCGCGCAGCTTTATCGACCGGATTTCAGCCTCCGGCAGTGTGCTGGGACTGGAAGCGGTCACGCGCCTGCTGGATTTGCTGGGAAATCCGCAGGACGAGCTGAAATTTATTCATATCGCGGGCACCAACGGCAAGGGTTCGGTGCTGGCCTACCTGCTGACGGTGCTGGAGAAGGCGGGGTACCGCGTGGGCCGCTACAATTCGCCGACGCTCTTTTCCTACCGGGAGCGGATTCAGGTCAACGGGACCGACATCGGGAGAGAGGCGTTCGCCGAACTGGCGACGCAGGTGTCGGACGCCATGGATGAGATGAAGCAAAGGGGCTGGGAGCTGCCGACGGTGTTTGAGGCGGAGACGGCGATTTCCTTTCTCTACTTCCGGCAGCAGCGCTGCGACCTGGTGCTGCTGGAGACCGGGATGGGAGGAAGGCAGGACGCGACCAACGTCATCCGCACGCCGGTGCTGACGGCGCTGGCTTCCATCAGCATGGACCACATGGAGTACCTCGGCGGTACGATTGCGGAGATTGCCTGGAACAAGGCCGGCATTTTCAAGCCGGGCGTGCCCGTGATTTCCACGCAGCAGCCGCAGGAGGCGGAGGAGGTCATCGCCTGCGAGGCGGAGAAGCTGGGCTGCCCGTGCACTTTTGTGCGCACCCGGGACATCCGGGAGCTGGAGAGCGCCGTCGACCGGCAGCGCTTTACCTACCGCGTTCAGGGGCCGTCCAGAAGTGCAGAATCAGGCGCGGCGGAGAATCCCTGCGTCACGTTTGAAAATGTGGAGATTCACCTTGCCGGGCGCCACCAGCTGGAAAATGCGGCGCTGGCGCTGGAGTGCGTGTGTGCCCTGCGCGCGCTGGGCTATGCCGTTTCCGATGAGGCGCTGCGCGCGGGGCTGCGGGAGACGGTATGGCGCGGGCGCTTTACGCCGGTCTGCCGGGAGCCTCTGGTGATCCTGGACGGGGCGCACAACCCGGACGCGGCGCTGCGTCTGCGGGACGCGGTGACAAAATATTTTGCGGACCGCAAAAAATATTATATCTTTGGCGTGTTTTCTGACAAGGAATATGATAAAATCATAGAGATTACCGCAGGCCTGGCGGAGTATATTTATACGGTGGAGACGCCGGGCAATCCGCGCGCCCTGCCGGCGCCGGTGCTGGCGGAGCGGGTGAGACGGAAAAATCCGGCGGTCGAGGCGGCGGACGGCATCGAGGACGCGGTGCGCAGATGCTTTGCCAGGGCCGGTGCGGAGGATGTTATCCTCGTGTTCGGTTCGCTGTCTTTCTTGGGCGAGGCCGAGCGGGCGGTGCGGAAGATAAAACAAAATCCGAATGGAGTGAACGAATGAACGAGTTACTGGATTTGAGGGACAAGATAGACGAAATTGACCGGCAGATTGTGGAGCTGTTCGAGGAGCGGATGAAGATCAGCGAGAATGTCGCCCGCTACAAGATTGCGAATGGCAGAAAGGTTTTTGACAAGGAGCGTGAGCACGCCAAGCTCGACGCCGTACAGGCGATGGCGAACGGCGATTTCAACCGCCACTGCGTGAAGGAGCTGTTCGGGCAGATTATGTCCATGAGCCGCAAGATACAGTACCAGATGCTCGCGCAGAGCGGGGCGGCGGGGCGGCTGCCGTTTATTGCGGTGGACGACATCGAGCGCGAAAATATCCGCGTCGTCTATCAGGGCGTGGAGGGCGCGTACAGCCACGCGGCCATGCGCACTTACTTTGGAAAGGATGTCAACTGCTTCAACGTCCGCAAGTGGCGCGACGCGATGGAGGCGATCGCGGAGGGAGCGGCGGACTACGCCGTGCTGCCGATCGAAAATTCCTCGGCCGGGATTGTGGCCGACAACTACGACCTGCTGGTCAATTTTGAGAACTATATCGTCGGCGAGCAGGTTATCAAGTGCGAGCACGCCCTGCTTGGCCTGCCGGGGACGAAGCTCTCCGACATCCGCAAGGTGTATTCGCACCAGCAGGCGCTCTCGCAGTGCGAGGAATATCTGGACCGGCACCGGGAGTGGCAGCTGATCCCCTACGACAACACGGCGCGGGCGGCGAAGAAGGTGGCGCAGGACGGCGACCGCACGCAGGCGGCGGTGGCCAGCAAATTCGCGGCGGAGATTTTCGGCCTCGAGGTGCTGGCGGAGGACATTTACTATAATTCCGAGAACTCGACCCGCTTTATCATTGTCACCAACCAGCGCATTTTCCGGAAGGATGCCCAGAAGATCAGCATCTGCTTCGAGGGCCCGCACTACAGCGGCGGCCTGTACAACATCCTTTCCCACGTGATCTACAACAACCTGAACATGAACAAAATCGAATCGCGCCCGATTCCGGGCCGCAACTGGGAATACCGCTTCTTTGTCGACTTCGACGGCAATTTAAACGATAGCGCCGTGAAGAACGCGCTCCGCGGCATCCGCGAGGAAGCGATCAACATGAAGATTCTCGGCAACTACTAAGCGATTCATCAGGCAGGAGCAAAAGACAATGGCACGAGTAAACGAACTGATTATCTACCGTGGCTTTGAACACGGGGCGATTTTAAACGACATGACCTGGATCATGCGCCATTTCCGGCGGCCCGAGGACGGGCAGGAGGTGCGCGAGCGCTTTTTCACCTGTATGCACGGGCTGATCGATCTGGCCGGCACTTACGGGTTTGAGAAAAATCTCTGGCACACTTACCTGACCTTCCTGCTGGTCAACCACGAAAACGTCTTCAGCATGGGCTGCGAGATCAAGGGCATGAAGGAAGGCAGCCTGATGGAGCTTGCAAAGCATGATTTTGCAATCTTTCAGGATTTGTTTGCATACGATTTTACGGAGCTGGAGCGGACGCTGCAGGCCGGCTTTTTTGAGGAGATTCTGAATTACCGCAGCGCAGGAGCGGCCGGCAGGGTGTTCAACCACCGGATCCGCGACCGCATCTGCGAGCTCAGCGTACAGCTCGGGCAGGCGCGGGACGTGGAGCAGTTTACGCAGCATATGGTTCACTTTTACCAGGAGTTCGGCGTCGGCAAGCTGGGACTGCACAAGGCGTTCCGCGTGCTGCACGGCGCGCAGGGTGTGGAGATTCAGCCGATCACGAACATCATGCATGTGCAGCTGGACGACCTCGTGGGCTATGAAATTCCGAAACGGAAGCTGATCGAGAACACGGAGGCCTTTGTCGAGGGCAGGCGCGCCAACAACTGCCTGCTGTTCGGCGACGCCGGCACCGGCAAATCCTCCAGCATCAAGGCCATCCTCAACCGCTATTACGACCAGGGGCTGCGCATCATCGAGATTTACAAGCACCAGTTCCAGGACCTGAACGACGTGATCGCGCAGATCAAAAACCGCAATTACAAATTTATCATTTACATGGACGATCTGTCGTTCGAGGAGTTTGAGATCGAATACAAGTACCTGAAGGCGGTGATCGAGGGCGGGCTGGAGAAGAAGCCGGACAACATCCTGATCTACGCGACCTCCAACCGCCGCAACCTGATCCGCGAGAAATTCAGCGACAATCTGGAGGGCCGCGACGGCGACATCCACACCTCCGACACCATTCAGGAGAAGATGTCTCTGGTGTCGCGCTTCGGCGTCACGATCTATTTCGGTTCGCCCAGTAAAAAAGAGTTCCAGAATATCGTGCGCGTGCTGGCGGAGCGCTATCATGTGACGATGCCGGAGGACGAGCTGCTGCTGGAGGCGAATAAATGGGAGCTGAGCCACGGCGGCCTGTCCGGGCGCACGGCGCAGCAATTTATCGATTACCTGCTGGGTCAGAAGACACGCTGACGGCGCAGAAAAGAATGAAAATGATGCGTCGACGGCACAGGATACAGAACGATTCAGGACACGGAACCGGAACGGAATAACGCCGGATACGGAAAATATAATAAATACAGTAAATACAGAAACACAGGAAACACAGGAAACACAGGGAGGAAGTATGGCAGTGAAAATGTTTGCGGCCATCGGGATCGGCTCGACGGTGACCGAGATGAAAATCTATGAATTCAGCGCCCGCAGGACGATGCGCGAGATCGAGAGCATCAGCACCCGCATCAGTCTGGGGCTGGACGCGTACAAACAGGGCTATATCGGGAGCAGGCGCATCGAGGAGCTGTGCGAGGTGCTCCGGGATTTCAAACGCATCATGGAGTCCTACCGCGTGGATGCGTTCCGCATCTGCGCCACCAGCGCGTTCCGCGAATCGCGCAACCGCCTGATCATACGGGATTATATCGAGAAGCAGACCGGGCTGCGGATTGAACTGCTCAGCAATTCCGAGCAGCGCTTTATCGACTACAAGTCGATCGCCTCGGTCACGACCGGGTTTGAGACCATCATCCAGAGCGCGGCCGCCATCGTCGACATCAGCAGCAGCAGCCTGCAGATTTCCCTGTTTGACAAGGATAAGCTGATCACCACGCAGAACATCCGCGCCGGCAGCGTGACCACGCGCGAGCGGCTGGCCCCGCTGACGAAAAACAGCAGCCACTTTGAGAAGATGGTCATGGAGATCATGAACCATGAGCTGGCCGGGTTCGCAAAGCTCTACCAGAAGGACCGCCAGATCAAAAACCTGATTGTCGTCGGCGGCAACATGCTGGAGCTGCTGCGCGGCTTTTCCAAAAACAGCCGCGCCATCACTACCGTGACCAGGAGCCAGTTTCAGGAGATTTACGATCAGGTGATCGGGATGCACCCGGATGAGATTGCGGCCCGCTTCGGCGTCCCGGAGGACCATGCCGGGGCCATCGTGCCGTCGGCGATTTTCTGCCGCTGCCTGATGGAGAACTTCGGCGTCGATACGCTGTGGATTCCGGATTACAGCCTCTGCGACGGCCTGGTCTACGATTACGCGGTCAAAAACCACTGCCTCACGAATTTCCACAATTTTGACGAGGACATCCTGGCCTCCGCGCGCAGCATCGCCAAGCGCTACAAGTGCAGCCAGGCGCACATCCGCAACCTGGAGGGCATCGCCCTCGACGTGTTTGACCGCATGAAAAAGGTGCACGGCATGGGCAAGCGCGAGCGCCTGCTGTTGCAGATCGCGGTGATCCTGCACAACTGCGGCAAATTCATCAGCCTGGAGAATGTCTCGGAGTGCGCCTACAACATCATCATGGCCACCGAGATCATCGGGCTGTCCCACGCGGAGCGGGAGATCATCGCCTATACGGTCAAATACAATACCAGTCCGTTTTTCTATTACCATGAGCTGACGGCCAACACGGGGCTGAGCGAGAGCGAATATCTGGTGATCGCGAAGCTGACCGCGATCCTGCGGATTGTCAATTCCCTGGACCGCACGCACCGTCAGAAATGCCGGGACGTGACCGTCACCTTAAAGGAGCGCGAGCTGAGGTTCAGCGTCGTCAGCCAGGAGGACCTCTCCCTGGAGATCGGCGCGTTCAACGCCAAGGCCAGCTTTTTTGAGGAAATTTTCAACGTGCGCCCGGTGTTTAAGCAGAGAAAACAGATCTGAAGGAGGAGAGGAAGATGGCGGAATTTGATTTTGGGAAACCGGAATATTTTATCAACAGAGAGTGCAGCTGGCTGGATTTCAACAGCCGGGTGCTGGGCGAGGCGCGGGACAAGAGCCTGCCGCTGCTGGAGCGCCTGAAATTTTTGAGCATCACCTCCTCCAATCTGGATGAATTTTTCATGATCCGCGTGGCCTCCTTAAAGGACATGGTGCACGCAAAATACACGAAAAAGGACATCGCCGGGATGACGCCGCAGGATCAGCTGGCGGCGATCGCGGAGAAGGCGCACAAGCTGGTGGCGCAGCAGTATTCCACGTACAACCGCTCCCTGCTGCCTATGCTGAAGCAGGACGGGATCGAGGTGGTGACGGAGCACGAGAAGCTGACGAAGCAGCAGAAGGCGTTCGCTGACCGCTATTTCGAGGAGAACGTTTACCCGGTGCTGACGCCGATGGCCATGGATTCCGCGCGGCCGTTCCCGCTGATCCGCAACAAAACTTTGAACATCGGCGCCCTGATTTCCCGCAAGGGGGAAAAGGGCAAGGCCGAGTTTGCGACCGTGCAGGTGCCCTCGGTGCTGCCGCGGATCGTGCGCCTGCCGGACGGGGAGGACGGGCGCGTGTACGTGATTCTGCTGGAGCAGCTGATCGAGCGCTATATCGACAAGCTGTTTCTGAATTACGACGTGGTCTGCGCGTTCCCCTACCGGATCATGCGCAACGCCGACCTGATGTACGACGAGGACGAGGCGGCCGATCTTTTGAAGGAGATTCAGAAAAAGCTGAAAAAGCGCCAGTGGGGCGAGGTCATCCGCCTCGAGATCGAGGAAAAGATGGAGCCGAAGCTTCTGAAAATCCTCAGGCAGGAGTTTAACGTAAAAGAAGAGGACATTTACGAGATCAACGGCCCCCTCGACCTGACGTTTCTGATGAAGCTGTACGGGATAGAGGGGATGGACAAGTACCGCAACCGGCCGTACACGCCGCAGCCGGTGCCGGGCATGAACGACGAGGAAGATATTTTCACGCAGATCCGCAGGGGCGATATTCTGCTGCACCACCCGTACATGACGTTTGAGCCGGTCGTGCAGTTTATCCAGCAGGCGGCGGCGGACCCGGACGTGCTGGCGATCAAGCAGACGCTGTACCGCGTCAGCGGCAACTCGCCGATCGTGGCGGCGCTGGCGCAGGCGGCGGAGAACGGCAAGCAGGTCTCCGTGCTGGTGGAGCTGAAAGCGCGCTTCGACGAGGAGAACAACATCATCTGGGCGAAGATGCTGGAGAAGGCGGGCTGCCACGTCATCTACGGCCTGCTGGGCCTGAAGACGCACAGCAAGATCACGCTGGTCGTGCGCCGCGAGGAGGACGGCATCCGCCGCTACGTGCATCTGGGTACCGGCAACTACAACGATTCGACGGCCAAGCTGTACACCGACTGCGGGATTCTCACCTGCTCGGAGCCGTTCGGCGAGGACGCGACCGCCGTCTTCAATATGCTTTCCGGCTACTCGGAGCCGAAGCACTGGAACCGCCTGGCGCTGGCGCCGATCTGGATGCGCGAGCGCTTCATGCACCTGATTCAGCGTGAGACGAGGCATGCGAAGGCGGGAGAGCCGGCGGCGATCATCGCCAAGATGAATTCCCTGTGCGACAAGGAGATCATCACCGCGCTTTACGAGGCGTCGGCGGCCGGCGTGGAGATCGACCTGATCGTGCGCGGCATCTGCTGCCTGCGCACCGGCATCCCGAAGGTCAGCGAGCACATCCGCGTCCGCTCCCTGGTCGGTAACTTCCTGGAGCACGCGCGCATCTTCTATTTCCGCAACGGCGGCGACGAGGAATTTTACATGGCGAGCGCAGACTGGATGCCGCGCAACCTCGACAAGCGGGTGGAGATTCTGTTCCCGGTGGAGGATCCGTCGATCCGCGAGCGCGTGCGCCACATCCTGCAGGTGCAGCTGGACGATACGCTGAAAGCGCACGTGATGCAGGCGAACGGCGAGTATGAAAAGATTGACCGCCGCGGCAAGACGCCGCTGTGCGCGCAGGACTATTTCTGCGAGGAGGCGGTGCGGCTGGCGGCGCAGCCGGAGGAGGAGGCGCTGCAGAGCAGGGTCTTTATCCCGGCGGAGCCGGTCGAAGACTGAGTATTTTATCACGCAATGATCAGAGCACGGGGCGAACATCCCGGGAAAGGATTTCTCATGTATCGCGACCACACAAAAACAGTAAAGATCGGCGACCGCGTCATCGGCGGCGGCAATCCGATTCTGATTCAGTCGATGACGAATACGCGCACGGAGGACGCGGCGGCGACCGTGGCCCAGATCGAGGCGTTGACGGCGGCCGGCTGCGACATCATCCGCTGCGCCGTGCCCACGATGGAAGCGGCGGCGGCTCTGGCGGAGATCAAAAAACAGATTCGGATTCCGCTGGTAGCGGACATCCATTTCGATTACCGGCTGGCGATTGCGGCCATCGAGGCCGGCGCTGACAAAATCCGCATCAATCCCGGCAACATCGGGGACAGCAGCCGGGTGCGCGCCGTCGTGGACGCGGCCAGGGAGCGCGGGATTCCGATTCGCGTCGGCGTCAACAGCGGCTCCCTGGAGAAGGAGATCGTGGCCCGCGACCACGGCGTGACGCCGGAGGGCATCGTCGAGAGCGCCCTGCGCCAGACGGCGGTGATCGAGGACATGGGCTACGACAACCTGGTCATCAGCATCAAGGCGTCTGATGTGATGCTGTGTGCGCGGGCGCATCAGCTGCTGGTGGAAAAGACCGACCATCCGCTGCACGTCGGCATCACGGAGGCCGGCACGCTGCTGTCCGGCAACATCAAGTCGGCCGTCGGCCTCGGCATCATTCTCTCCCAGGGCATCGGCGACACGATCCGCGTGTCCCTGACCGGCGACCCGCGCGAGGAGGTGAAGTCGGCCAAGCTGATTCTGCGCACGCTGGGCCTGCGCAAAGGCGGCATCGAGATTGTTTCCTGTCCCACCTGCGGCCGCACGCAGATCGACCTGATCGGTCTTGCCAACCAGGTCGAGTCGATGGCGGAGAACATCCCGCTCGACCTCAAGGTGGCGGTGATGGGCTGCGTGGTGAACGGGCCGGGCGAGGCAAAAGAGGCGGATATCGGCATTGCCGGCGGCAGGGGCGAGGGCCTCCTGATCAAAAAGGGCGAGGTCGTCCGCAAGGTGCCGGAGGATAAATTGCTGGAAACTTTGCGGGAAGAATTGCTTCATTGGGAAGACCATGATCAAAAATAACAAAAAATATCTGTATTTTCTTAAAATTATGCGTGCTTTCCACAAAAAAGTGGTGTATAATGGAAATACAGTCCTGCCAGATGTGGTGTGGCTGGGCAAAATGATATAGGAGGGTTAAGAAATGGCAAAAAACAGATATGTTGGCGATTATCCTGTGATCGGCATCCGGCCGACGATCGACGGACGCAAGGGCGCGCTCGACGTGCGCGGTTCCCTGGAAGAGCAGACCATGAATATGGCGAAGTCCGCGGCGAAGCTGTTTGAGGAGAATCTCAGGTATTCCAACGGCGAGCCGGTGAAGGTGATAATCGCGGACACGACGATCGGCCGTGTGGGCGAGGCGGCGGCCTGCCAGGCGAAATTTGAAAAGGCGGGCGTGGCGATCACGCTGACCGTGACTCCCTGCTGGTGCTACGGCGCGGAGACGATGGACATGGACCGCAATACCATCAAGGCAGTCTGGGGCTTTAACGGCACAGAGCGCCCGGGCGCGGTGTATCTGGCGTCCGTGCTGGCGACGCACGCGCAGAAGGGCCTGCCGGCGTTCGGCATTTACGGCCACGACGTGTGCGAGGCGGACGATACCTCGATTCCGGAGGACGTGAAGGAGAAGCTGCTGCGCTTCGGCCGCGCGGCGGTGGCGGTGGCTACGATGAAGGGCAAATCCTACCTGCAGATCGGTTCTGTGACCATGGGTATCGGCGGTTCCATCATGGATACGGATTTCCTGGAGTCCTATTTCGGCATGCGCGTGGAGTCCATCGATGAGGTGGAGATCATCCGCCGCATGACAGAGGGCATTTACAATCAGGAAGAGTACGAGAAGGCGCTGGCCTGGACAAAGAAATACTGCAAGGAAGGCTTCGACAAGAACCCGGACTTCATCCAGAAGACGCGCGAGCAGAAGGATGCGGACTGGGAGTTCGTGGTCAAGATGATGGTGATCATCAAAGACCTGATGAGCGGCAGCGACAAGCTGGACGAGAAGTTCTCCGAGGAGGCGATCGGACACAATGCGATCGCGGCCGGCTTCCAGGGGCAGCGGCAGTGGACGGACTTCTATCCGAACTGCGATTTCCCGGAGGCACTGCTCAACACCTCGTTCGACTGGGACGGCCCGCGTGAGCCGTACATCCTGGCGACCGAGAACGATATCCTCAACGGCATGGGCATGCTGTTCATGAAGCTTCTGACCAACCGCGCGCAGATTTTCGCGGATGTGCGCACCTACTGGAGCCCGGAGGCGGTGAAGAAGGCGACCGGCTACGAACTGGAGGGCATCGCGAAGGAGAACGGCGGCTTCATCCATCTGATCAACTCCGGCGCTGCCTGCCTGGACGCATGCGGCGAGGCGAAGGATGAGAACGGCAACGGCGTCATGAAAGAGTGGTACAATGTGACCGAGGAGGACTGGAAGGCGATTCTCGAGGCGACCACCTGGAACCCGGCGGACAACGGCTACTTCCGCGGCGGCGGATATTCCTCCAGATTCCTGACAAGGGCACAGATGCCGGCGACGATGATCCGTCTGAATCTGGTCAAGGGCCTGGGCCCGGTGCTGCAGATTGCAGAGGGCTGGACGGTCGGCCTGCCGGACGACGTTTCCGACAAGATCTGGAAGCGCACCGACTACACGTGGCCGTGCACCTGGTTTACGCCGCGCTGCGACGGCAAAGAGGGTTCCCCGTTCAAGACCGCGTACGACGTCATGAACAACTGGGGCGCAAACCACGGCGCGATCAGCTACGGCCATATCGGCGCAGACCTGATCACGATGTGCTCGATGCTGCGCATCCCGGTATGCATGCACAACGTGCCGGAGGAGAAGATTTTCCGTCCGGCGGCATGGAATGCGTTCGGCATGGACAAAGAGGGCGCAGACTACAGGGCGTGCAGCAATTACGGTCCGATGTACAAGAAATAAAAAAAGCCATAAATAAATACACTGGCCAGGGTCTGCGATCTGGCAACAGAAGCCCTGGCCGGTACGTTGCTGCGGAGCTTTTTGGCTCCGCAGTCCTTATTATCTGCATTTTTTTCTTTTTCATTCCTCTGTTTTTTTCTTTCCGGGACGCCGCAGGCGGATTTTTCCGCGGCGGATGTCCGTGTCTCAGAATTCTGCCGTCACATACTGTCTGGGCGTGATTCCCTTATATTTATGAAAGGTTTTGATAAAGTAGCTCTCGTCGTTAAACCCGCAGGAGATGGCGGCCTCCTTGACGGAAATGTTCTGCGTGGAGAGCAGCTCGCATGCGCATTCGATGCGGTAATAGTTCAGGTAATCGATGGGCGTGCGCTCCGTCATGCTGCGGAAGTAGCGGCAGAAGTATTTTGGGTTCATGCCGGCCAGCCGGGCCAGCAGATCCAGCGTGATGCTGCCGCTGTAATTTTCGGAGATATAGGTCAGCACCCGCTTGAGCGCGTCCAGACGCTCGGCGGCGACGGCGCCCTCCGCGGCCTCCTCGTACAGATGCTCGGAGAGGATGACGCCGAGCAGCTGGTAAAGATAACCCTGCGTCATGAATTCATAGCCGGTCTGCCGGGAGGAGAGCGCCTGGCAGAGGTCGCGCACGGTCGCGCGCACCGCCGGGCTGTGCGCGGAGATCAGGGTGTCGATCAGAATGCGGTGATGCATGATGTCGTGGATGGTTTTGGTGCAGACGTGGTTGTCCTTCAGCAGAATCTGCAGGTCAAAGACGACGCATTCGTACGTGCAGTCATGGGGCGTGCCGCCGTGCAGAAAGCCGTCGGTGACAAAAATGACGTCCCCGGCCTGGTAAACGGCGGCGTTGTCGTTGATGGTGAGCTGGAACGTGCCCGTCAGGATGCGGATGATCTCGTAATGCGTGTGCCAGTGGTAGGGCATGTAATAGCGCGGGCTGTGCGGGTTTTCGTGATAAAAGGCGATGGGGAAATTGAAGGTTCCCTGCGTCCGGTGTTCCTTGTAATCGATGTATTTCATGAAAAAGTCTCCCTGCCGGCGAAAAAAAGTGACTATTTTACTATTTTTATACATAATAACACTTTTTTTGAGCTTTTGCAATCGTTATAATGGGGGTGAACAAAGAACGAAACGGTTCGCTTTGCACATGGAAAAGGGGAGACTATATGCCGGCTACGATACGTGATATCAGGCGGATGACCGGACTGTCGGTCGCGACAATTTCCAAATATTTAAACGGCGGAAACGTGCTTCCGGAGAACCGGACGAAGCTGGAGGCGGCCATCCGCGAGCTGCACTATGAGGTGAATGAGCTTGCGCGCGGACTCGTCACCAACCGGACCAGGACGGTGGGCGTGCTGGTCTACAGCATCGAGAGCCTTTTCAACGGCACGCTGCTGCGCTACCTCGGGGAGGCGCTGCGCCGCCTGGGCTACGGCGTGCTGATCTGCGATTCCTGTGAGGACGAGGAGGTGGAGGCGCAGAGCCTGCGGTTTCTGGTGAACAAAAAGGTGGACGGAATCATCGTTGTCCCGGTGTCGCACCGCTCGGATTTCCTGCAGCCGGCGCGGGAGGCCGGGGTGCCGGTGGTGCTGATGGACCGCTCGCTGGACGATGAGGAGCACGACTGCGTGAAGATCGACAACCGGATGGCGGCGTTTCGCGCCATGCGGCTGCTGCTGGAGAACGGACACAGGAAGATTGCGGTGATCTGCTCCGCGTGCGAGTACACCGGGGTGGAGCGCTGCAAGGGCTTTCTTGACGCCATGGAGCAGGCGGGACTGCCGGTTCCGGACGCATACCGCCGGTGCGGGCGGCACGCTATGGAGTACGGATATCAGAGCATGAAAGAGCTGCTGCGGCTGGAGGATGTGCCGACGGCCGTGTTTATGACGAACTATGAGATCACGCTGGGGGCCGTGATGGCGGTCAAGGAGACCACGTACCGCTGCCCGGACGATATCTCGATGCTGGGCTTCGACGACCTGATTCTGTCGCAGGTCGTGGAGCCGAAAATGTATATGGTGGTGCAGCCGATGAAGGAGATGAGCGAGCGGGCGGTGGAGCTGCTGATGCAGCGCATCCGCGGCCGGGAGGCGGAGGAACCGCCGGTGGAGATTCTGCTGAGCACCCGCATCCAGGAGGGAAACTCGATCCGCAGGCTGGCCTGAGACGGCGCGGACAGGAAATTTTCCACATAATGAGCGAAACGGTTCGCTTTGAAACGCCGCGACGGACAGATTTTGAAAAATGGCTGGAACAACAGGAGGAAAGGTATGAAGCGACAGCTGCTGGGAATTGATATCGGCACCTCCGCCTGCAAGGCGGCGGTTTTTGACGAAGACGGGACCGTCCTCGCCCAGTCCGCAAAGCCGTATGCGGTCTGCTATCCGCATCCGGGCTGGGCGGAGCAGGACGCGCGGGAGTGGTGGACGGCCGTCTGCGCTGCGGTCCGGGAGGCACTGGAGGCCGGCGCGGTGCGGCCGGAGCGCATCTGCGGCGTCGGCGTGGACGGACAGAGCTGGTCTGCGATTCCGGTGGACGAAGCGGGCGAGACGCTTGCGCGGACGCCGATCTGGATGGACACCAGGGCCAGGGAGCTTTGCGAGCGCGTGCGGGAGCGCGTGGGCGCCGACCGGATTTTTGAGGTCGCGGGCAATGAATTTTTGCCCGGCTACACGACGCCGAAGATGCTCTGGTTCCGGGAGCAGGACCCGGAGCTGTTTGCGCGGACCCACTGTTTCCTGCAGAGCAACAGTTATATCGTATATCAGCTCACCGGCGTCATGAGCCAGGACCTCTCGCAGGGCTACGGGATTCATTTCTTTGACATGGAGCGGCTGCGGTACGACGATGCGCTGGCGGAGGAGTTGGGGCTCTCGGCGAAGCTGGTGCCGCGGCTGTACCGCTGCGACGAGATCGTGGGCACGGTGACAAGGGCTGCGGCGGAGCAGACCGGGCTACGGGAGGGCACGCCGGTGGTGGCCGGCGGACTTGATGCGGCCTGCGGCACGCTGGGCGCGGGCGTATATTGTCCGGGTCAGACGCAGGAGCAGGGAGGACAGGCCGGCGGGATGAGCATCTGCACGGACCGCGCGCTGGCGCACAGACAGCTGATTCTCTCGCCGCATGTGGTGCCGGGGCTGTGGCTGCTGCAGGGCGGTTCGGTCGGCGGAGGCGGAGCGCTCAAATGGTTCCGGCAGGAGCTGGGCGCGGGCGCGTCGTTCGACGAGCTGACCGCGGAGGCGGAGGCGGTGCCGCCGGGCAGCGGCGGGGTCGTATTCCTTCCGTACATGGCGGGGGAGCGCTCCCCGATCTGGAATCCGGACGCCCGCGGCGTCTTTTACGGGCTTTCCTTCGACAAAACCAGAGGCCATCTGATCCGCGCCGTGCTGGAGGGCGTCGCCTTTTCGCTGGAGCACAACCTGCGGACGGCGGCGGAGACGGGCGCGCAGGTGGACGTGCTGAACGCCATGGGCGGAGCCGCGAACTCCGTGCTCTGGACGCAGATCAAGGCGGACGTCACCGGGCATACGATTCAGGTGCCGGCCTCGGATACGGCCACGACGCTGGGCGCGGCTCTGCTGGCCGGCGTGGGCTGCGGCGTCTACCGGGATTATGAGGAAGCGGTATCGCGCACGATCACGATCACCCGCGTGCAGGAGCCGGATTTGCAGCGCCATGCGCTCTACGAAAGGCCGATGGAGCTGTACCTGCAGCT
>CANRIG010000043.1 GCA_947630595.1 uncultured Lachnospiraceae bacterium
TTTGCAGATTTCCCTTAAAATCAAGGTTTTTATTATATTTTGCAACAAAAAAACAGGTAGCTTTTGACACTACCAAATATGGACAGGAGGATAAAAAATGTTAAAAGCAGAAGATATATTCAGGCCGGGGGCATTTCCCGAGTACACATATGTATCAAGGATATCGGCCCTTTCCGGATTCACATATGAATTTCGTTTAAATCAGGCAATTAAAATATCTGGCTTTTTGACGTCCTTAGTGGGTCCATCTAAAATGGGTAAAACAATATTGTGCGAAAAAGTCATAGGATTAGAACATATTGTAGAAATATCGGGCGCAGATTTTGATGAGGGGACAGATTTCTGGAAGCTGGCAGCTGCAAAAGCCGGTCTGTCCTATGAAGGGCAGTTTACATCGGAAAAGTCGATCCCGGAGGCTGGAAACAGATATTCTAAAAAGGAAACCTTTGCGCTGACCAAGGACAAAATAATTGATTATTACAAAGAAAAAGAATTGGTGCTGGTCATTGATGATTTTCATTACGCACCAAAAACGAAACGGATGCAGATCGCTCAACAGCTAAAAGACGCTATTCGCAGAGGATTTAAAACTATTGTCGTTTCACTTCCACATAGGGCAGATGAGGCTATTCGTCAGAATGCGGATCTTTCCGGCAGACTGAGTCTGATCAATATGGAACCCTGGACCGTTAAAGATTTGGAGCAGATCGCAAAAGTTGGTTTTGACCAGTTGGGTATATTTATTGATGATTCAATAGCAAGCCAGATTGCGGTAGAAAGTTTAACATCGCCGCAATTAATGCAATATATTTGTTTAAACATCTGCACAATACTGGAGATGGATGGGAAAAAGAGTAAAACTATTGAACCGGAAATCCTGAAAACGGCATATCGATATACAACTGCAAATTTTGAGTATGGAGAAGTTATTTCGCTTATGAGAAAAGGGCCAAATACAAGGGGAAAATCCAGGAATAAATTCCGTACCAAAGAAGGACGCGAATATGACGTGTACGAATTAATTGTAAAATCGATTGCAGAAAACCCGCCGATTATGCAATTAAAATTTGAAGAGATAAAAGATAGAATTTATAATCTGCTTGCCGACAGTGGTGAAAAGCCGAAGCCTCAGGCAATAAAAGACAGTCTGATAAAGCTTCATGACCTATTGAACGGAAAGGAAGACATTTTTAGAGTTTTGGAATGGAAAGAGGACGTTTTGTATATTTTGGATCCATTATTTTTATTTTATTTACGCTGGGGAGTGAGAAAAAATGCTTGAGGGAATCAGCAGTATGCAGGAAGCAATTGAAAAATTTCAAAATTGTATCGATCAGAAATCCTTTGACGGCGTAAAGCTGCAGTTGCAGGATTATATGAAAAGAACAGGAATGGAACCGAAATATTTACAGGAACTGGAAAAGCGCGCTTTCTATTATGTAAATGAATACTCTGAGAAAGACACCCTCCAAAACATAAACGAGGCAAAAAAACGTGTAACCGAATATATTTATGAATTAATGGCCGGGGCTGTCCCCCATGATTTGTTACTCTTTGTGTTAGAAAATTTTTACTTTTTTCTGGAAAATCTTTTGGAAAGAGAGCCAAATAAAAAAGGCGGCATTCAAAAAGAGTACCTGGATGCAATCAGAATTAAAAATGAATATGATATTCAATTTTTTCTATATGCATATTTAAAACCGCTTTATCCGGAAGCAAGGGCGGAGGTCAGCGAAGATACCGGTTACAGTACAGTCAGAACAGACATTTATATTGAGCCGGATAAAGTAATAGAAATAAAATGCAGCAGAAAAAGCATGCAGGTAAAAAAACTCCTTGAAGAAATAGAAGCAGATATCGTTCACTACTCAGCTTCAAATATATATTTTTTTATATACGACAAAGAAAAGATTATTAAAGAACCGTTATCTTTGAAAAACCATTTTGAAAAAAAGATAAAGGAAAAGAATATCCATATTATTATTCATCAGCCAAAACGGTTATGAATAAATATGCAAGTTGACTTTCCAAAACAGGTTATTTGCAAAAATAATTTTAAAGAGGACAAAATCTTTTAGTCCCAACCTGGCACCAACCAATTTCCTGGGATTCGGGTGGGCGGCGGCTCCGGCAGGATTAAAAGCGATGGAGAGCCCGGCAAAGTTGGAAGGTGATGGACAAAAAAATATCTGCCTGAAGCGGATGCGCTCCATTATGTTTTTTCACCCGCCTTACGTTCCGGCGCGGCTCACTTTGCCGCTTTCTCCCTATAATACTTCTCCGTAAATGTGATAAACGTCTGCATCTCCTCCGTGACATACTTGCCCTTTTTCCAGACAATGCCAACGCGCACGGGGATGGGCGGCTCCAGCGGCAAGCCGATGCACTCCGGGAACTGATCCAGCATCTCCTTAAATAAAAAGCAGCCGTACCGCCCCTGACGGACAAATTTCATAACCGTATAGATCTGGCTGCAGCGCATGACGATATCGGGGTGCAGCTGCATGGCGTCGAAGCGCGTCATCAGCAGCTGATTCTGCACGGAATCCGCATTGAACAGCAGCACCCGCTCGCCGTCGAAGCGCTCCATCGGCATGACCGTCTCCCCGGACAGCGGGTGCTCCCGGGACACGCAGTAGTAGAGCTGGCTGTTAAACAGCACGGAATTGTTGAATTTGTCAATGTTGAACAGTTCCATGTTCACCAGCGCCAGGTCGAGCTGATCCCACTGCACCAGGTCGCAGGCGCGAACCGAGCCGTACTCCTCCAGAATTACGGGAATGTCCGGGTACGCCGCACAGAACGCGTTCAGCAGCTCGGGAAAGAAAATCGTGCTCAGCATCGGCGGAATGCCGATGCGGACCGGCGGCTTGATGCGGCTGGTGTCCTTGTACTCCGCTTCCATCGCAATGCAGTACCGGAGGATATAATCCGCCTTTTCCAGAAACTGTTCACCCTCCGCGGTCAGCTCCAGATGGCTGCCCTTGCGGTAAAACAGCGTGATGGAAAATTCTTCCTCCAGCTCGCGGACGGCCGTCGAGACCGTCGGCTGCGTGACAAACAGCTCCGCCGCCGCTTTTTTGATGCTGTGGCAGCGGCTCGCCGCACAGAAATACCGAAGCTGATTCAGCGTCATGGGCGTTTTCCTCCTGCTTCCTGCCAGTATGCAGTATTCGTTTTTTGTTTTCCTGGACAATTACAGAATATCACATTTTAACATTTCAGTCATCGTATCAAGATAAAAAATTTTTATACGGAGGAATTTTTTCTTAATTGGACTTTCCGCGCGCGCCAGTGTTAAAGTACAGGTATCAGATATGTTTGGCCAACGTATTGCAGCGAATTGAAACGCAAATGAAAGACAGGAAAGGAGAAAACCCATGTCCCCATCAACCATTACGCTACTATTTCTGCTTTTTGCAGTGGTCAGCTTCATCCTGGAAAAAATACCTCTGGGACTCACGGCGACCATTGTTGCGCTTGGCCTGAACCTCACCGGAGTGCTGGACAGTTCCACCACCTTCGCAGGCTATGTAAACAGCAACGTGATCCTCTGCGTCGGCATGTTCGTGGTCGGGCAGGCGCTGTTTGAAACCGGCATGGCCAACAAAATCGGCGGAATCGTGACCCGGTTCGCCAAAAGCGAGCGGATGCTGATCATCGCCATCATGCTGATCGTCGGCCTCATGTCCGGCTTCCTCTCCAACACAGGCACGGCGGCCGTGCTGATTCCGGTGGTCTGCGGCATCGCCGACGAATCCGGCTACTCCAGAAGCCGCCTGCTGATGCCGCTGGTATTCGCGGCGGCGCTCGGCGGCAATCTTTCCATCATCGGCGCGCCGGGCAACCTGATGGGCGTCAACGCCCTCCAGGAGATGAACCTCTCCACCAGCTTCTTCATGTACGCCCCGGTCGGCGTTCCCATGCTGCTGCTCGGCATCGTTTACTTCGCGTTTATCGGCTACCGCTTTCTTCCGGCCGGAGCAGGCTCGGGCGAATCGGTGGAGGGAGCGCAGAGCGACTTTTCCGATGTGCCGCAGTGGAAGCAGACCATCTCGCTGGTAGTTCTGATTCTGGTCATCCTGGCCATGATCTTTGAGGACAAAATCGGCGTCAGCATTCAGGTTTCCGCCTGCATCGGCGCGGTCGTCCTTGTGCTGACCGGCGTTATCTCCGAAAAAGCGGCCCTGAAGTCCATCGACCTGAAGGTCGTCCTGCTGTTCGGCGGTTCCCTGGCGCTGGCAAGCGCGCTGGATTCCACCGGCGCCGGCACCCTGATCGCGGACAAAATCGTGGGCCTGCTCGGCACCAGCCCCAACCCGATCATCCTGCTGCTGGTGATCTTCATCGTAACCTGCGCGCTGACAAACTTCATGTCCAACACGGCTACCACCGCCCTGATGGTGCCGATTGCGGTGTCCCTCGCCAACAGCCTGGGCGCGGATCCGCGGTCCGTCGTCATCGCAACGGTCATCGCCGGCTCCTGCGCGTACGCAACCCCGATCGGCATGCCCGCAAACACCATGGTGGTCGGACTCGGCGGATACAAGTTCAACGATTACGTGAAATCCGGCCTGCCGCTGATTCTGGTATCCTTTGCGGTCTGTATGATACTGCTGCCGATCCTGTATCCGTTTTACCCGTAAAACATATTCATCTAATATCATTCATATAAGGAGGTCATTATGACAAGAGAAGAAAGCGTTAAGCTGATGACTGACAAAATGGCAAAATTTGTGGCGCACATCGCCAAAAAGCTGCCGGACGACGTGGTGGCAAAGCTGGAGGAGCTTGCTTCCCAGGAAAGCGACGCCCTGCCGAAGGTGCTCTATGAAACCATGACCAAAAACCAGAATCTGGCGGTATCGCTGAACCGTCCGAGCTGTCAGGACACCGGCGTGCTCCAGTTCTGGGTGAAATGCGGCACGAAATTCCCGCTGATCGACGATCTCGAGGCTCTGCTGAAAGAAGCGGTCGTGCAGGCGACGTTCGCCGCTCCGCTCCGCCACAACAGCGTGGAGACATTCGACGAGTACAACACCAAGCGCAACGTCGGCAAGGGCACGCCGACCGTCTTCTGGGACATCGTTCCCAACAGCGACCAGTGTGAAATCTACGCCTACATGGCAGGCGGCGGCTGCACGCTTCCCGGAAAGGCTATGGTGCTGATGCCGGGCGCAGGCTATGAGGGAATCACCGATTTCGTTCTGGATCAGATGACAAGCTACGGCCTCAACGCATGTCCTCCGCTCCTCGTGGGCGTGGGCGTGGCTACGTCGGTCGAAACCGCTGCCCTGCTCTCCAAGAAGGCGCTGATGCGCCCGCTCGGCTCGCACAATGAAAATGCAAACGCTGCAAAAATGGAAAAACTGCTGGAGGACGGCATCAATGCCATCGGCCTCGGGCCGCAGGGCATGGGCGGAAAATATTCCGTCATGGGCGTACATATTGAAAACACGGCCCGCCATCCGTCCACCATCGGCGTCGCTGTCAACGTAGGCTGCTGGTCTCACCGCCGCGGACACGTCGTATTTGACCGCGACCTCAACGCGACCGTTGACACGCACTCAACCGTAGACCTGAACCAGTGAAAAGAAGGAGGATAAAGGAATGATCAAAATCAGAGGAGATAAAAAAGTCCTGATTACGCCGGTGACCGCTGAGGATCTGGCAGACATCAAAATCGGCGACATCGTCTGGCTGGACGGGGATCTGATGACCTGCCGCGACGTTGCGCACCGCCGTCTCGTGGAATACGGGAGAGAGCTTCCGTACGATATCCGCGGCAAGGCAATTTTCCACGCAGGACCGATTGTCCGCAAAATTGAAGGCACCGAGGACGATTATGAGATGGTGTCCGTCGGCCCGACGACCTCCATGCGCATGGAAAAATTTGAATATGAATTTACTAAAAAGACCGGCGTGCGCGTGATCGTCGGCAAGGGCGGCATGGGCCCCAACACGGAGCGCGCGTGCAAGGAATTCGGCGCCATTCACTGTGTATTCCCGGCCGGCTGCGCGGTGGTAGCCGCCACTGAGGTCGAGCGCATCGCGGAGCATCACTGGGACGAGCTGGGCATGCCGGAAACGCTCTGGTGCTGCAAGGTAAAGGAATTCGGCCCGCTGATCGTGTCCATCGACGCGCAGGGAAGAAACATGTTCGAGGAGAATAAGGTGCTGTTCAACGAGAAGAAAGAGGCTGCAAAGCAGGCGATTTATCCGGAAGTCAAATTTATCAAATAAGAAAAGCAGAGAACTCCTAAAGTTTAAAAAGGGGCTGTTGCGAAATACGTGGTATTTTTGCGGCAGCCCCTTCCTCATGCATACGTGGTCTCCATTATGCGTGCGGTATATTGGTGTGATTCGATATTTCGCTGCTGATCGTCACCAGATCGTCCGGCGACAGGTCATGAAGCCGCGGATGGCCCGTGATGCGGGCGAACATCTTCAGCTCCTCCAGCGTCACGTTGAAGTAGTTGGCCACGCGCTGCGCCGCGGCGTCTGTCTTGAGCCGCGCCCGCAATGCCGAATCCTGCGTGGCAATTCCCGCCGGGCACATGCCGGTGCCGCAGATGCGGTACTGCTGGCAGGCCGCCGCAATCAGCGGCGCCGTCGCCACCGCCACCGCGTCGGCTCCCATGGCGATCGCCTTCGCGAAATCGGAGGATACGCGCAGGCCGCCCGTAATTACCAGCGATATGTCGGACGGAACGGAGTCCAGATATTTTCTGGCCCGGTACAGCGCATAGATCGTGGGAACACTCGTGGACTCGCGCAGGAAGAACGGGCTGGAGCCGGTCGCCCCGCCGCGGCCGTCGATCGTGATAAAATCCGGTTCCGCGTAAACGCAGTATTCCAGATCTTTCTCGATGCGGCCGGCTGCGATCTTGATGCCGATCGGGCGTCCGCCGGACGCCTCCCGCAGCATGTAGACCAGATATTTGAGGTCTTCCTTTGTCTGGAAATCCGGGAACTTCGACGGGCTCTGGATATCCTTCCCCATCTCCTTCCCGCGAATCGCCGCGATCTCGCGCGTCACCTTGTCTCCCGGCAGGTGGCCGCCCATGCCGGGTTTCGTGCCCTGGCCGATCTTGATCTCGATCGCGTCCGAGGTCTGCAGGTTCTCCGGCGTCACGCTGTAGCGGTTGGGTACATATTCAAAAATGTATTTGTATGCAGCCGCCTTCTCCTCCGGGAGGATGCCGCCCTCGCCGCTGCACATCGCAGTCCGCGCCATCGCGCTGCCCTTTGCAAGCGCCACCTTGGCCTCTCTGGAAAGCGCGCCGAACGACATGTGCGAGACATAGACCGGATTGTCCAGCACCAGCGGCTGCTTTGCATGACGGCCGATCACCGTCGTCGTATCCACTTCCTCGCCGTCGTCCAGCGGAGGCGGATTGAGCTGCGCGCCGAGCAGCAGGATGTCGTCCCAGCCGGGCATCGGCATCTGCGTCCCCATCGCGCTGTGCAGCGAATGGCCGCTGACCGCCATCTCATGGATTTCTTTCATGAAACGGCAGGACTCGTCCGTGCGCGCAAACAGCGGATCATACTCCAGGCTCAGCGGCGCGGATTCCTTCTCCGCGTCCGGCTGCGCCGCCTCCTCATACGGGATAAAGCGGTCCGCCGGCTGGTGGCAGACCGGACAGGTAAAATCGTCCGGGATGCTCTCACCCTCATAAACATAACCGCAGACAGAACATCTGTACTTCATAGGCATGTCCTCCCGCTCTGCATCGTCCGTTTTGCCGCTTAATAATTCTCAGCCTTGATCTGGAAGTAGCTCTGCGGATGTGCGCACACCGGACATACTTCCGGAGCCTTCTTGCCGACGCAGATGTGGCCGCAGTTCGAGCACTGCCAGATCACGTCGCCGTCTCTCGAGAATACCAGGTCGCCCTGGATGTTCGCCAGCAGCTTGCGGTAGCGCTCCTCATGCTCCTTCTCGATCTTTGCCACTTCCTCAAACAGGAATGCGATCTCGTTAAAGCCTTCCTCTCTCGCCTCTTTTGCGAAGCCTGCATACATATCCGTCCACTCATAATTTTCGCCGTTCGCAGCATCGACCAGATTATCGATGGTGGAGCCGACCGCGCCGCCGTTCAGCAGCTTGTACCAGATCTTTGCATGCTCTTTTTCATTGTTCGCGGTCTCCTCAAAGATGGACGCGATCTGTACGTAGCCGTCCTTTTTCGCCTTGCTCGCAAAATAGGTATATTTGTTTCTCGCCTGGGACTCCCCGGCAAAAGCAGCCTGCAGGTTCTGTTCGGTTTTGGTTCCTTTTAATTCCTTCATTTGTTTTCCTCCTTTAACTGATAACGATTACTATTATTGATAAATTTACTATACAGGATAAGGCGGCGTTTGTCAAGTATCTTTTCAGGATTTTCACAGCTTCTTTTACTTATAAATGGGTTGCCCTTTTCCTCATCTGACCGGATGAATGGCAGCACGACATTAAATAAAAATAGCGGCCGCCTGCAGCACGATCTGCATAAACAGGTTGGAGTCATACAGATAACCGAGAAAACGGCTCTCCTGAACCATGGACATCAGCTGCAGCCCGATCTCCGTCGTCGCGGTCATGGACAGAATCAGGAAAAACAGCCACAGGAAAAACAGCGCCTGCAGCAACCCCAGCAAAAAACCGGCCAGGCGGTTGATGCCGCTAATGACCGGCGCCCGCGCCAGAAAATCGAGCGCGGCGATCACCAGGGAAAGCAGAATCTGCACCGCCACCACTGCCGCCACGAACGAAATCACGTTCAAAATCAGGGTGGCAATAAAATGGACGACGTAATCCTGGAACGTGCTCACCTGCAGGTTCGCGTAGCCCTCGTCGTTGTTGTTTTCAAGCAGCATGTCTTTCAGAGCCTCCGGCAGCGGCAGGCTCTCGATCAGCTCAGTCTGCGAAACGCGGTCCGGCTGCTGCCCCTGCGTCTGCGTGCCGCTCAGGTATCTGGCTGCATATTCCTGAATATACTGTTCTTTATACTGTTCGAGCTGCTCGTCGCTCAGGGTGTCCACCACCGAGCTGTCGTATCCATTTTCTTCCATCAGGCGCTTAATCTGCTCGCGCCCCATGCTGCGGTACTGATCCAGCGCCGTGTCCGCGCCCGTCCCGGACGTGAGCGCGCCCGAAATCTGGTCCTCCATGATCTGGCGGCACTGCTTTACGATGTACTGGTACACCGGCGTATTATTTTTCAGAAAATCCGTCACGTACGGCAGGAACATTGAGACGAGCACGATCGAGATCACCAGCGAAAGCATGGAGGCCAGCTTCCGCACGAATCCGCGGCACCAGCCCGTCACGCCGAACCCCAGCGCCAGCACAATGACGGCAATTTCCAGTATATTCATAGTCTCCCCCTGTATTCCTGAATGTCACTTCACCCGTATCCGGTCAAAGCTGTCCCGCGTAACCACGAGGTATTTCCGGAACTCCGAAAAATAAAACATATCCACGATTTCTTTCTCGTAAGCCGAGGAAAAACGGTTCCGTCCGGAGGCGGTAAAGATATCGCAGCTCTTGTCCGTATACATCAGAATCTGGCCGTTTTCCATGCGGATTTTGTCGAAAGCAGCGTTCACGCCCCGGGAGGCCCGGCGGCGGCCGCGGTAGTTGTAGATCTCCATGCGGTACTGAAATTCTTCTTCCTCATTTTCAAACAGGAAACCGATCCGCTCGTCGTCGTGGAAACAGCTGACGATCTCCTCCGTAAACTCCACCGACGCGGACTGTTTGGGCGCGTCGCTCCCGCGGAATACGAGAAAACCGTTGTCCGCCACTGCCACCGCCCGGGAATTTCCGGTAAAATAGATTTCCGGGATTACCCGGTCGTCGTAGCGTGTGCTGCTGACCACATAGTCGTCCTTGCTCTGCCCGGCCGCGCCGAAATGGTAGAACACGACGTCGCTGCGGATGATGCCCTCCTCGATGCCGAGGTAGGAAACCGCCAGCTTCTGCCCGTCGGGCGAGAGGTCGATATCCATCGGATAGCCGGACTCCGCAATCGTCGTCTTATCGCTGACAATGGCGCTTCCGTCCGGCTTGTAAAGGTTGACCCAGGTCACGCCGTCCTCCTCCAGCACTACCGCCACCACGCCCTGCTGCGATACGCGCACCTTCAGAATCGGCAGCAGCGTCTCAAAATTGCCGATCAGGCCGTCCGGCCCCACCACATAAACCTGCGTCCCCTGCTGCTCGGCCACGGCCATCGTGCTGCCGCAGAGGTCGGCGATCGGAGCCTGCATATTATAAGTGATGCTCCATTCCAGCTCGTTTTTGCGGGTCACGCAGGAAACGCCGTCGGAATTGTAGCGGTAAATATTTTTGCCGGCCGCCTCATACTGCGTCCCGGCGGACACCTCATTTTCATAGGAATCGGCGATCACATAATCCTGAAACGTGTACAGGGAATTGTACAGCGCAAAGCCGCCGATGGCGGCCGCCACGAAGGCAAGCAAAAGCAGGCGCCGGATCAGACGCCACCGCCGCCTTTTTTTCAGGTCGCCCTCCGGCAGATCCGTCTGCGACAGGCTGCCGGAAGACAGCTCTCTTTCTTCTATTTCAATGCCCGCTTCTTCATCCGGGTCCTCACTGTGCAGAAACCGGAGCTTCTCGAGAATTTTCTCCGAAATTGTATCCCATTTTTCTCTGATCATTTATCCTACCCGTTACCTGTTTCCGAATTTAACATATACTATAATACCAGAATCCGCCTGCAAGCGCAACTGAACATTCCGGTTTGATTTATGCCTGCAAGCGTAACCGGACACTCCGGGGTGGTTTGCGCCTGCAAGTATAACCGGACACTCCGGGGTGATTTGCGCCTGCAGCATCCGGGTTAACCTGCGCCTCAGGCTGTGCCGGCCGCCGACCTGCGGGGCGGCCATCCTCCCACTTTTTATGGAAGCAGAATCCGCTGGCCGGGAAGAATCATGTTTGCATCCTCAATGCTGTTTACTTTACATAATTCTTCCAGCCGCTCCATGCCGCCGTAATAACGGCTGCAGATGGTGGCCAGAGTGTCGCCCTCCTTGATGATGTAGGAGGCTGCGGTCTGCCTCACAGCGGCCTCCTGCGCCGCGGGCTCGCCGTTGCTTTCGCCGGTCTGCGCATCGCTTTTTGCAGAATCAGGCTCCGCAGCATCCTCCTGCGTGCCTGCTGTTCCGTTTGTTGTTTGCGCATCACTTTCACCGAAAGCGGATTCTGCGGTATCGGTATCTTTCTGCGCGCCTGCTGTCCCGCTCGTTGCCTGTGTATCACTTTCATCGGAAGCGGATTCTGCGGCATCGGTATCTTCCTGCGCGCCTGCTGTTCCGCTCGTTGTCTGTGTATCGCTTTCACCGGAAACGGACGCATCGGAATCTTCCTGCGCATCCGGCGACTCGTCCTCGTAGCCGTTCTCCTCCCAGAACCGGTCAGGCCCGGCCAGCTTTGCCGCGTCCTGCGTTCCGGCGCTCCACGCCTCATCCAGGAGCTGCTCCGAAACCGTCTCGCCCTCCTGCTGCAGCACATCCCCGCCGTCCAAAGCATTCTGCTGCACGCCGTCTCCGCTGCTCAGTGCCCATGCATCCTGCTGGGTTCCATCCTGGGTGCCCAGCGCCGCCGCATTCTCCTGCAACTCTTTCTGGCCGTCCAGCGCCGCCGCATTCTCCTGCAGCCCCTTCTGGCCGCCCAGCGTGAGCGCATCCTCCTGCAGCTGATTCTGGCCGTCCAGCGCCGCCGCATTCTCCTGCAGTTCCTTCTGGCCGTCCAGCGTCGCTGCATTCTCCTGCAGTTCCTTCTGGCCGTCCAGCGCCGCCGCATTCTGCGCCGGCAGTCCACTGACGCTGCGGATGGCCTCGATACGGTTGAGCACGATCACGCCGATGATCAGCACCGTAATCACGAAAAAGGAACTGGCAATCCGCAGAAAACCGGCCGTCCGCTGTTCACTCTTTTCCTTCACCTTTTCACGGAAACTGCGGATGGCCCGCTCCGGCAGGTTTTCCTTTTCGATGCTTTCCTCCCCGAACACCTCCGTCAAATGCTCCTGCATCTTGCGGTTCTGTTCATAAAACACAAAGTAGCCCCGGATTCTCCGGTACTGCTCCGGATCCCTCCAGTAGAGTGTCTCTTCCTGCTCCTGCAGGTGGTAAATCATTGCTCCCGCCTCGGGCACAGCGGCGGACAGTTCCTCCAGTTTCCGGGTCGGATAGGTTCCGATCACGCAGCAGCCCTGCACCTCCCAGCCCGGAAAGCAGCGCGCGCGTTCCCGCTCAAACAGCTCCGCCGCCGTCTCCTCCTGCGTAGCCTCCGGCATCTCCAGAATTCCCCGGATATACACGTAGGTTTTCTGCTCCTCTTCCTGCCGTTCTCCGAAAAAAATCCCCAGAAAGCCTTTCTCCTCCTGCGGTTCCTTTTTGCGGATGTACGTAGCGACATAATCCTCGATGCATATTCTCTCGTTTCCCTGGATATCCCCTATCTGGCGTATGTTCTTCGGCAGCGCCGTCTCTTTTCCCATACTCCTCCCACTCCTTTTCCATGCTTTTATTACCTTACCATATACTTTATGCGGAATTTTAGCGTTTCATGGACAAAAGAATGAAATTTTTCCGGACTGCCCTGAATAATTTCCGGCGCCGCCGGATAAACTGGAAAAAATCACTGTTCCGAGGTATCACATGCTGACTTTTTCCGAAAAACACACCGCCCTTTCCCGGCCCCTGGAAGCGTCTCTCCTGCGCGCCCTGATCGGCCTTCTGCACACCGGCCGGCCCCCGGTCGTCGTCTGCATCGGCACAGACCGTGTTATCGGCGACTGCCTGGGGCCGATGGTCGGCACCCTGCTGGAAAAAACGGCCGGCGGGCAGCTTCCGGTCTACGGCACGCTGCGCAGCACGGTGCATGCGCTCAATCTGCCCTCCATCAGCGCAGAAATCAATAAGAGGCATCCCGGCCAGCCTGTCATTGCCGTCGATGCCTCTCTGGGTTCCTGTGAAACTGTCGGTTCGGTGCTTGTGCGCTGCGGCTGCCTGCACCCGGGCGCAGGCGTCTCCAAACGCCTGCCCGCGGTCGGCGATATCGCAATCACCGGGATTGTGGGCCGTGAAACCCGCCATCCCTATCTGGACCTGCAGACCGTGCGCCTGTCCGCGGTCGCGGAAATGGCGGAACGGACCGCCGCATGCATCCTGGAAGCCTGCGGCCTCATCTGACTGCCGGCATCTCTCCATATGACAGACATATACAGTCCATCTGCTGCCATCTGCTCAGCGACAGGCACTTGCAGCCTTTCTGCTGTCATCCGTCCAGGCGACAGGCACTTGCGGCACATCACAGCTCCACGCGCCCTTCCAGCGCGCGCAGCAGCGTCACCTCATCAATATATTCCAGATCTCCGCCCACCGGAACGCCGCTGGCGATGCGGCTGACCTTGATGCCGGTCGGCTTGATCAGCTTGCTGATATACATGGCGGTTGTCTCGCCCTCCAGGCTGGAATTGGTGGCGATAATGACCTCGTCCACATCGCCCTGAAGCCGCTGCATCAGCTCTTTCAGACGGATGTCCCCCGGCCCGATTCCGAGCATCGGGGAAATCGCGCCGTGCAGCACATGATACACGCCCTCGTATTTCCCGGTCTTTTCGTACGCCGCCAGATCTCTGGTGTTCTCGACCACCATGATCGTCTTTTTATCTCTGTTCGGATTGCTGCAGATCGGGCATACCTCCTGATCCGTCAGGGTGCAGCACTGGCTGCAGTACCGCACATTGTTGCGCGCCTCCACGATAGCGCCCGCCAGCTGCTCCACCCGCTCCTTCGGCATATGGACGATGTGGAACGCCAGGCGCTGCGCGGACTTGCCGCCGATCCCCGGCAGAGACGAAAGCTGTTCGATCAGCTTCGACATCTGACTTCCGTAATAATCCATCAGAGCCCAAAGCCTCCAAGACCGCCGAGGCCGCCGGTCAGCTTCGACATCACGGACGCCGCCGCATCCTCCGCCTGGCGCAGCGCTTCATTGGTCGCCGCCATAATCAGGTCTTCCAGCATCTCGATATCGTCCGGGTCCACGACCTCCTCGGCCAGCTTTACCTTTGTCACCTCACGCTTGCCGGAAACCGTCACCTCGACGGCCCCGCCTCCGGCTGCCGCCGTAAATTCCTTTTCCTCCAGCGCTTTCTGGTTTTCCTCCATCTGCTTCTGCATCTTCTGCGCCTGTTTCATCAGGTTATTCATATTGCCCGGCATACCTCCGGGAAAGCCTCCGCGTTTTGCCATGCTGTTCTCCTCCAATTCTGTTTCAGACATCTGCTATTCTATCAGGTTTCGTCCTCGATTTCTATATCTGTATGAATAAATTCGTGAATTCTTTCCTCCAAATCAATGGCCGCCAGGCTGCCTTTCTGAATCCCCTCGTCCGCCGCCAGCACAAACCGGACTTCGATGCGTTTTCCGGTCTTGTCGGCGATGATCTGCTCCAGCTCCGCTTTCCGCTCCGCGCTGTCCAGATAGCGCTCGGCCAGAAAATCGGCAAAGACCACGTACAGCCTGCCGTCCTGCGCATCCTGCGCGTTGAATTTCGGCTCCGCCGCGCTCAGCACGACCCGGAACATGCCGGAGGTCTCCGCCACGATCGACCGCCACATGGATTTCACCTGCTGCAGGTCCTCCGGGGCCATCCTGAAATACGGCGCCGCGGTCATCCCGGTTCCGCCGCCAGGCATCATGCCTCCGGCCACTCCATTTCCAACACCCGGTATCACGCCTCCGGCCATTCCATTCCCGCCGCCAGGCATCATGCCAGAGGCCATTCCACTTCCGCTGCCCGGCACCATGCCACCGGCCATTCCAGCTCCGCCGCCCGGCATCACGCCCCCGGCCATTCCATTTCCAGCACCCGGTATCACGCCGCCGGCCATTCCATTTCCGTTGCCCGGCATCACGCCAGAGGCCATCCCGACTCCGCCACCAGACATCACGCCGCCGGCCATTCCGTTCCCGCCGCCAGGCATCACGCCTCCGGTCATTCCGATTCCGCCGCCAGGCATCATACCTCCGGCCACCACGGCTCCGGCCGCCGTCAACTGCTCCAACTTCCACTCCAGCCTGCGGATGCGCTCCACCAGCGAAATTTCATCCCGCTCCGACTCCGGCCGGCACAGCCGGATCAGCGCCATCTCCACCTGCACCCGCTTGTTGGCGGCAAAGCGGATGCTGCCGGACAGCTCTGAAAAAATGCGGATAAACCGCATCAGCGTATCGCTGCGGACCATGCCCGCCTCCTCGCGCAGCTGCTGTAGATTTTCCGTGGAAACGTCCAGCACGTCCTCCATCTCATCGGACGATTTCAGGAGCATCAGGTTGCGCAGATACCAGGTGAAATCGCTGACCAGCTGCGTCAGGTCGCGCCCCTGCATAATCAGCTGCTCCAGCGCGCCGATCACGCTCACCAGATCGCCCTTGATGATTTTGCGCAGGAAATCGCTGAACACCTCCGTGTCCACCGCGCCAAGCACCTCGAGCGCCCGGTCGTAGGTCAGGGTCTCGCCCAGATAAAACGCAATGCACTGGTCGAGCAGGCTCAGCGCGTCGCGCAATGAGCCGTCGCCCTTTCTGGCAATGTAGCGCAGCGCCCGGTCCTCCGCCTCCACCTGCTCGCGGTCGGCCAGCTCCCGCAGCCGCTCATAAATCGTGTCCTGCGAAATCCGCCGGAAATCATAGCGCTGGCAGCGCGAGAGAATCGTCACCGGAATCTTGTTGGCCTCGGTCGTCGCCAGGATAAAGATCACATATGACGGCGGCTCTTCCAGCGTTTTCAGCAGCGCGTTGAAAGCCCCGATCGACAGCATGTGCACCTCGTCGATGATGTAGACTTTATATTTCCCGTTAGCCGGCGAATAAGCGACCTCCTCGCGGATCTCACGGATGTTGTCAACGCCGTTGTTGGACGCCGCGTCGATCTCGATCACATTCATCGACGCCCCGGCCGCAATCGCCCGGCAGGAAGCGCATTCCCCGCACGGGTTGCCGTCCTGCGGGTGCTCGCAGTTTACGGCCCGGGCGAAAATTTTCGCCACCGACGTCTTGCCGGTGCCCCTGGTCCCGCAGAACAGATAGGCGTGGCCGATGCGCTCCGCCGTGATCTGGTTGCGCAGCGTCTTTACGATGTGATCCTGTCCCCGGACATCCTCAAAGGTGTCCGGGCGAAATTTCCGATATAATGCCGTGTAGCTCATGCCATACTCTCCTGAATCATGCCTTTGCAGTCTCAGCGCGTTTTCCTGAATCATGCCCCTGCAGTCTCAGCACGTTTTCCTGAATCATGCCGCAGCTTTCCTGTCACATAAAAAGGGATGCCGCAAAAGCAACGTCCCGGAAGCCCGGGCTTCCAGCCTTTACGGCATCCCCCTGCCTGTCATTTATGAAAATCGGCAAATATAATGTCCCGGTAAAAATCAGTCGCCAAAACTGATGCCCATCAGCTTCATCTCGTCGATGATCGGATCCTTCGGGGATACCACTTTCAGCTTGCCGGCCACATCTTTCAGCGGCACTTTCTTCATCTTGCCGTTCACAATCGCTACCATGTAGCCGTATTCCTCGTTCAGGATCAGCTCCGCCGCCTTGACGCCGATTCTCGTGGAGAGCACGCGGTCGTACGGGCACGGGCTGCCGCCTCTCTGCGTATGCCCCGGCACGGTGATGCGTACCTCCGGACCGTTTGCGGCCTTGATCTCCTCCGCCAGCTCGTAAGCCACGGACGGATACTTCTTCTCCTCGATCTTCTTCCGGTAATCCTTCTTGCTCAGCTTCGCATCCTGTTTGGAAATCGCGCCCTCTGCGACCGCAATCACCGTGAAGCCCTTGCCGGCCTTGGTTCTTCTGTCGATTGCCGCGATGACTTTCTTGATGTCGTACGGAATCTCCGGAAGCAGGATGATGTCCGCGCCGCCCGCGATGCCCGCGTACAGCGTCAGCCAGCCTACCTTGTGGCCCATGACCTCAACGATGAAGACACGGTTGTGGGAAGCCGCCGTCGTGTGGATGCGGTCGATCGCGTCCGTCGCGATATTTACCGCACTGTAGAAACCGAACGTCATGTCGGTTCCCCAGATGTCGTTGTCAATGGTCTTCGGAAGATGAATAATATTCAGTCCTTCCTCGCTCAGCAGATTTGCCGTCTTCTGTGTGCCGTTGCCGCCGAGAATCACGAGGCAGTCGAGGCGCAGCTTGTAATAATTCTGCTTCATCGCCTCTACCTTGTCCAGACCCTTCTCATCCGGCTCACGCATCAGCTTGAACGGCTGTCTGGAGGAACCAAGAATCGTTCCGCCCTTGGTCAGTATACCGGAGAAATCTCTGGAAGTCAGCAGCCGATAATCGCCGTAAATCAGGCCCTTGTAGCCATTCATAAAGCCATAAACCTCCAGCTCGCTCACATTGCTGGAAAGCCCTTTTACAACGCCGCGCATTGTAGCATTCAAAGCCTGGCAGTCTCCGCCGCTCGTTAACAGTCCTACCCTTTTCATGATTATCACGTCCTTTACTCTTATTTCCAGGCACACAGCCTAAAATTGATACGTCCAGTATACCTCACTTTTCCCGTTTTCACAACAAAATCTTTTTCTTATACCTGCAATTTCTTGCATGAAATTTTCATTCACGCGGAATTTTCCGCCGGCTTCGTCATCCGCGGGCGGAAGCCCTCAAAAATATAAGCGTCGTAATGGTTCTTCGCCTTCTCCAGCTGCTGCTGGGACCGCACCGTCCAGCCGGCCATCGTACAGCCGAACAGCTTCCGGCAAAGCGTCTGCGACACGCTGTCCCTGTCCCGGATATCATAGGAAATAAAATCCGGCCGCCCCAGGAAATTCAGCAGCAGATGGCGCACCGCAAAATACGCCGGGTGGTAATGGCCCTCCTGCCTCTGAAAATTCATGGCCAGCTGCCCGCGGCAGACCTCCGGCCGGTGCCTGCGGTACCAGCGCAGCGCCCACGGGTGAAACGACTGAATCACGTAATCCCCGCGGTACTTCTGCAGCAGCGCGTCCGCCCGCTCGCAGATGCGGCTGCCGAAATTTTTATATTTCAGCTCCACCAGAAGCGGCACCCTGCCGCCGACCAGCTCCAGAACGTCCTCCAGCCGCGGAATGCGCTCCTGCGTCCCGCAGACCGGGTAGGCGCTCAGTTCCCGGTATGTAAAATCACTGACCGCACCGTCCACGGAACAGATGCGCTTCAGATCAAAATCATGAAAAACCACTACCTCGCTGTCCTTCGTCAGCTGGACGTCCAGTTCAATCCCGTAGCCGGCCTCCACCGCGCTGCGAAAGGCGGCCATCGTATTCTCCGGTATGCCCTGTTTCCGGTTATGCAGCCCGCGGTGCGCATAAAACCGGCCCTTCATCTGCCCGGCCCTCCGGCCGAAATGCGGCATCACCGCAAACAGATATGCTCCCGCTGCAGTCAGCAGCCATCCTGCTTCCTCCGTTGCCATCCCCTCCTGTCTGCGCAGCGTTCTCCGGATCGCCGGACCGCTGCATCCGTATGCTGTTGGGTCGAAAGATGCGTATTTCATGCCGGATGTTTCTCTCCGGTATCCTCAGTATAATCAATCATGCCGGTTTCTGCAAGGACGATTTTGCGGCAGATTTTCAGCTTTTAGTGGAAAAACAGCGCGGCTGATGGTACACTGGTAATGCAAGGCCGTGCGGTGCGCGGCAAAGCCGGAAAAAAACCAGAATTCGCTGTAAAACCGGAAAGACAATAGAATGAAAGGGCAACAGAAATGCGCAGTAAAGCCGAAAAGGGCAACAAAAATGCAAACAGAAATCATCGATCAGGGCAGAATTGCGAAAGGTCCAAAATGTATATTACCGATAATAGAAAAAAGAAGACAATCAATAAAACACAGCCGGAGCATCAGGCCGCGGCGCAGGAGCGCGCGCGTCTCCCGTATCTGGACGCCGCCAGAGGGCTGGCGATCCTGCTCGTCGTGCTGGGACATATCTGGGAGACGGAGCAGCCGCTGCCCGTCCTCATTTACTCGTTCCATGTGCCCCTGTTTTTCATCATCAGCGGGATTCTGGCCGCCTATACAAAGCAGGAGCAGCGGCCGTTCGGACGCCTTATCGCGGCCCGGCTGAAAAGCCTGCTCATTCCCTATGCCTGCTTTGAGCTGGGCTTTGTGGTAATATTCGGCATCCGCAACCATTTTGATTTCAGCTCACAGGGGCTACGCGCTTACGACGGCCTGCTGCTGCAGCCGCTGAACGTGCCCCTGTGGTTCCTGCCCACGCTGTTTCTCACGGAGCTTTTCCTGCTCCTGCTGCTGAAACGCATAAAAAACAGAACCGCCGTCGCGTTTCTCTGCGCGGTTCTGTTCGTGATTCCGTTTTTTGCCACGGGCGGTTTGGGTGAAAGCGCCGCCGGTGTTCTGTCAGAAGGTCCCGTGTCAGAAAGCCCTGGCAGAGCTCTGGCGGAGCTTCTGCTGCGCTGCTGCTCCTCGCTCGGCTTTCTGGCGTTCGGGTATTTCAGCTGCCGTTTCGTCACGAAAAAAAATCCGCCCGTGCCGGCGGTGCTGGCCGTCATGGCGCTGGGCTTTGCCGCCGCCCTGTACAACGGAAAGACTGGCATCTACAAGCTGACGTTTCACAACCCGCTGCTGTTCACGCTCTGCGCCGTCACCGGCTCTTACGGCGTGCTGTTTCTTCTCAAAAAAATGTACCGGAAAGAAAGCTGTCCCGCCGGGCGGCTGCTCGCGCTGGCCGGCCGCAACAGCGTCGCCATTCTGGGACTGCATATCATCGTCCTGCGCATACTCCAGCAGATTCTGGGGCTTCACACCGACAGCATCGGCGGCGGCCTGCTCGCGCTGGCCGGCATCTGTCTGCTGCTCGTCCCTGCGTGCCTTATACTCAACCGCTTTCTGCCGTTTGTCGTGGGGAAGCGCCGCGCGCGGAGCCGCTGAATTTTCCGCGCTGCGCGTACGGGCAAAGGCAGGCGGGAAAAGGTTGAGACTTTCATAACCCCGGAACCATTCTCTGAAACTCAATTCCTCTTACCATCAATATCTCTCCATACCTGCAGCAGCATTTCGTCCACACATGCTTCGACTCTTTCGTCTCTGTCATCGCTGAGCGAAAGGGCAAGAGAAAGCCGGTCAACGCAGCTGCCGTCAGCCAGTTTCCACGGATCGTAACGCCAGAGCTCTACAGCGCACTGCTCCTCCGAATTTTGCAGTCTGCCGGACGATACGTTCTTCCACAGAGCAATGCTGTCCGCTGCGCGGCAATCCAGCACAGGCCGGCTCAGCACGGAATATTCCGAAAGCGCGGAGTATCCGCTCATAAACAGTTTTTCCCGGATTTCCGCTTTAGGTACATAAACCGTCCGTTTTACCGGCTGTTCAGATGATTTTTTCGCCGCAGTAAAAAACTGCTCCGGCGTTTTATCCGAAAAAATGATTTTATGCACACCCTGCTTTCTGGCCTGTATCAGGCTCATCTCTTCCAGCTGTCTCGATGCTCTGGAAATCGATGTGGCTGTAAATCCAAGCCTCTGAGCTGCTGTGCTCGTCAGCAGTTCCCCGCATCCGTGATAGACGTAAAACAGAAGCAGCAGTTGTGCAGTCGGCAATATAGCTGTGGTTTCCGTTTTTTCTCCGTCTCCCCGCTCCTGTAGATAGACCGCCATAAAAGGAAGATATATCTGTTTTTCCTCCACGATAAACGGAATATGAGCGCGCAGCAGATATTCTTTCTGCCTGTAGGTCAGCTGTTCCAGTATCAAAACCACTGGCGCATTTTCATCTTTACGGATCCTGTCCATATGCTTTTTTATGACATTCACGAAATCCGGCGCATCTTTTTTATATACGACGCGGATTCCCAGCACACGATTCAAATATTCCATCGTTTTCGTCTCTTTTCTTAACTTTAATCTGTATTATGACTTATTTTTTGTTTTTATTTAATATTAAAGATATAATAACAAAAATTTGCTTTTTACGCGATCTGTGTTAGACTAAAAAATACGATAGATTTTTTTACAATATGAAGCCAAAATGCCGGCCCACAGAGTCCCGGCAGGAAAGGATACCAGCCATGATCACAGAGCTCTCCAGAATCATCGACATCATCCGTCAGACGGATGCCATCATTTTCAATCCCGAATATCTGAACCAGATTTCCGTAAAGGGGCCGGCGGACTACGTCACGCAGGCAGACAAAAAGGTACAGGAATACCTGCAGAATTCTTTTCAGGCTCTGTACCCGGATTTCGCTTTTATGGGGGAGGAAAAAGACAATTCCGACCTGGATTTTCAGAAAAATACCTGGATCATCGATCCCATCGACGGCACCGCGAACCTGATTCACGACTATCAGCTCAGCACGGTTTCGGTCGGCCTGTGGAACGGTGAACGCCAGCAGATGGAGCTGGGCGTCGTCTACCAGCCCTTTACCCATGAGCTTTTCCACGCCGTCCGCGGACAGGGCGCGTACCGGAACGACAGCCCCATCCATGTGAGCAGCCGCCGCTTCGACGAGAGCATCATCGCCATCGGAACCAGTCCCTACCACAAGGAATACGCGCAGGAGGCGATGCGCATTTCCACCGATATGCTGCTCGGCTGTTCCGATATCCGCCGCTTCGGAAGCGCCGCCCTGGATATCTCACATATCGCCTGCGGAAGAACCGAGGGATTTTTTGAGAGGATACTCTCTCCGTGGGATTACGCCGCCGGTCTGCTGATCCTGCAGGAAGCCGGCGGATGCATCACAGACTATGCGGGCAACAGCCTCACCGGAACAGCCGTCTCCTCCGTGTGCTGCAGCAACGGGCTGATTCACCAGGAAATGCTGGATATCATCCGCCGGACGGTTGACGGTGAATGACGGTCCTGATAAATGGCTGCCTTAGTGAATGGCTGTCCTGATGAATGATTGTCCCGGTGAATGACTGCCCTGATGAATGGCTGTGCTTTCTCCAGAATACGGTCAAATGCCGCAGAGCCCTGTTTCCGGGGCTTCTGCGGCATGGTTGTTTTGTTTGGTGATGTCTGGAGCATCAATCGGTGCGGAATTAATACAGTGAATAAATCTTTCCTTATTTAATCAGTTTTAACAGCTGTTCTATGTCTGCTTCCGGCAGAACGGTTTTCAAATGGGAAATGATACGCTCCCTTGACTCTTCCGGTTCCCTGCGATACGCCGAAGTCACAAAATCATATCCGAACTGCGCTTCCGGCGTGGAATATTGCGCCACGCCCCAGCCGTAGACTTGTCCATATTTATCTTTCATGTAGACGAAATCGGCAATGTTGATGTAGGTCTGCATCTGAAGCCGGGTGATGACCGTGTCAAAGCCTTTGTTTCCGCCCTTGCGGTAATTGCAGAGCTTTTTCAGCTCCTTTGACAGGAGCGCGCCATGTTCCGAAACGGTGTCAAAAACGCCTTTATCTTTATAGGAGGCGAGATCATCGTCGAAACGGGAGTCGAAGTCATAGCCGTCCCTCCGGTAATTGGCAAAGTCGGGGAACCACTCCCGGCTGACGAAACCCGCTTTATTCCTGAAAAATTTTCCGTAGACGCAGCGGCCGCTTCGCGCGGCAGGGCCTTTCCACTCCCACGGGCCGTCCGTTTCCCCGGAAAACCACAGCTCTCCCGGACAGCATTCTTCGACTGAAAATCCGGGCACAGGATTTGAGAAAAAAGGAAGGAAACCTGTATTTTCTACAAGCCGTATCATATCATCCGCGGATCGGATCTGAAACAATAGTCCGCTCATTTTATCGCCTCGCTTTATGACTCTGATGCCCGCCCGCAACCGTCGGGCCAGAACATCAATCAACTCCTCTTTCCAACTGCTTTTGATGCCCTATTTTATCACAAGCCGTAAATACAGTCTATTTGTTTTACATAAACTCGAACATTTTCTGTGGAAACGTTTATCATTTTGATTTTATGGCGCTTCTTATAAATTTAACCCCGCAAAAAAATAACACTTGGTTACTCCTCTTCTCGATTGGTTATTTGGTTAAAATTCAGAATGGCAAGCAGGAATTTCTATGTTCATTAACCATAAATTTTCTTTTATCAGAATAAATCAATAAGTCTGCGTATATGATTGCATGCAGGTTTTCATCTTCAATTTTCCAAATTGCTGTTCCAATATTTCAATATATTTCTTCTTTACATACAACTCCGTTCCAATATATAATGGAATTGCATTTCCAGGATACTCACTGTCACCTTTATAACTTGATGACCATTTTTTCATAATAAAGACAATGTCATTTTTCTGATTGACGGCAATATATCTTCCATGCCAAAAATCAAATTCAATATGAACATTAAGCAATTTAGAAACTGACATTCCAGGTCATAGATAATCTTCATCTTCCAATTTTCCCTCATATAACTTTGCTCCTTTTCTGACCCTAAAAAAGGCGCACCGCCTTTTCAAGCAGTGCGCCTCATATTTCCGATATATCCCCTGACGGTTTCTGACTCCTGATCAGTCATTCATCATAAACTCGATCAGTTTGTCGATGTCCTCTCTCTCATACGCGATCAGCTCCAGCTCCGGAATCTCTCCGTTGGAGAAGATGTTCGCCAGAGATACGTACTGGCTCAGCTTGGACTTCAGGTTCAGTCTGTCGCCCTCTCCCGTCACCAGTTCCACTTTTCCCTTACAGGTGTCTATTACCTTAAAAAACTTATCGATGTTTTTAATGTTCTGTACCTTCATGCCTGTCTCTCCTTTCTCATCTCTTTTTACGCCTACAATATACGATAAAATAGTCAAGAAATCAAGCATTTCTGAAAATTTCGGCACAATTTTCGCTTTATAAAAAAAACTGAATTTTTATTTTGTGGCAATTGCCTCAATCTCCAGCAAAACATCCTTGGGAAGCCGTGCAACTTCCACACAGGAACGCGCCGGGTACGTGCCGGTGAAGTACTTCGCATAAATCTCGTTGATTTTGCCGAAATCGTTCATCTCCTTGATGAAGACCGTGGTCTTGAGCACCGCCTCCGCCGAAGTCCCGCACGCCTCCAGAAGCGCGCAGAGATTGGAAAACGCCTGGTTTGCCTGCGCCTCCACGCCCTCCGGGATCTCGCCGGTCGCCGGGTTTACCGGAATCACGCCGGAAGTGAATACCAGCCCTTCCGTTTCAATTGCCTGTGAATAGGGGCCGATCGCCGCCGGCGCCTTGTCTGTGCTGATTGCCTTTTTCATGGTCTGAGTCCTCCTTATGTTTTCTGCTGATTTATGATCATAAAGTCAGTTTCGTTTTACGTCCCTGGCATAAATCCTGCCGCCGAGAATTTCCACCCGGCCCTGCTTCATCAGGCGGCCCACCGCCCGCTTGAACGCATTTTTGCTGAGGCCGAATTCCCGCTGTATGAGCTCCGGCGACGCCTTGTCGTCAAACGGCAGCACGCCCTCATACTCCATAATCGTGTCCAGCACGCATTCCGCGTCCTCGTCCATCTGCAGGTAAGCCTTTTCCCGCAGGCTCAGATCGAGCTTGCCGTCCTCCTTGACGCCGGTCACCCGCGCCTGCACCATGGCGCCCACGCGCAGCTGCGGCGTGCACTCATGCTTCGGAATCAGGCCGGAATAGCGGTCGTCCACCGCCACAAAGGCTCCGAAATTGCCGCTGATCTCATAAATGCGCCCGCGCACCTGATCGTTCATCTGGTAGGGCGAATGCTTTCCCAGGAAATGATACACCTTCATCGTCGCGCAGAGGCGTCCGCTCTTGTCGAGATACAGCGCCACCAGGCACTCGTCCCCCTCGCTGACCCGCGCCGTCTGCTCATGGAACGGCAGCAGCAGATCCTTTTCCAGCCCCCAGTCGAGAAACGCGCCGATCCGCGTGACCTCCCGCACCTTCAGCACCGCCGTCCGCCGCAGCGTCAGCATCGGCTCGCGCAGGGTCGCAATCGCACGATCGCTGGAGTCCCGATACAGAAACACCCGCAGGCGGTCTCCACATTTTGTCTCCGGCGGCACTTCCTTTTTTGGAAGCAGCACCCTGTCCTGCTCATGCTCCGGGTCGGCGAGATACACGCCGAACGAAACTTCTTTCACCACCGTCAGTTCCTGTTTTTCTCCGATCAATAACATAGCCGTCTCCTTATATGCTTCCGGGGATAAACCGCACAATCGCATACGCTTTCCCCTCTTCACTGCAGAGGCTCACCGTAATTCCGTCCTCTCCGCTGTGGGTCATCGGCACGATCACGTCGTGCAGCCGCGCCTGCTGCCGGTATTCGACCTGCAGCCTGGCCGTCTCAAATCCGGCCGGCAGATATTCCTCCGCCATGCTGATATACTGGCCGTTGTTGACGTGATGGTTGGTATCAAGATGATGCCGGGTCACCGTGAAGCTCTCCTGCCGCACGCAGTCCTCCGGAAACAGCATCTTCCGCGAGCTGTACTCCATATCCAGCCGTTCGCCCATACCGTACCCGGAAATATCCTCCGGCGCCGGTTTGGCCGGCTTGCCGTTTTCCACGTCCATAAACACCCACACGCTGTTGGCTCTGGCCAGATACTGCCCATTCTCATCCAGCATCGCAAAATTGCGGTATCCGTAGAACGCCTTGAAGCCGTAGGGCCAGGTCTGCACGGTAATCCGTTCTCCGAGCAGCGGCCGGCGCAGGATATCCACCTGCCAGGACAGAATCATCCAGGCCCGCTTTTTTTCCTGCAGATAGGCCATGCCGTTCGCACAGTCCTCCGAATGGAAAATCGAACAGTCCTGAAAATAATCGGCCAGGGCCAGCAGCGTCAGCCTCCGGTCCATCCCGGTCTCGCTGTAGCGCACCCTGCTCTCAAACTGATATGCCATGTCGTTTCCTCCTCACCGGTCCGCCCCGAATCAGCGGGGCAGCCGCGGTTTATTATACAGCAGTTTCCTTCTTATGTAAAGCGATACTCCGGCCCGCATTTCTCCCAGCCCGCATCGATCCGCGCTTCCAGCTCCTCCAGCGGCTTCAGGCCGCTCAGCGCGTCGTAGGCCGCCACGCAGGAAGCGCCCGCGGCAGCCGCCAGCTGCATCGTCCGCTCCGGTGGATACCCTCTCAGCACGGCGGTCAGGAAAGCGGCGATGCTGGTATCGCCCGCCCCGGTGCCGGAGAGCACGCGGTCCGGCACATAGCTTCGCTCGAAGCCCTCGCGGCCGGCCCATTCCTCAACGGAAAGGCCGCAGCGCGGACTGATCTCCAGCAGCGACTGCCGGTCCGCCGTCCGGTAATACATGCCAGGCGCGCCGCACTTGATCAGCAGCACCTTCGCGCCGTAATCCATGCACTGCTCCGCCAGCGGCCTCACGTCCCGCTCAACGTCGAGAACTTCCGTAATGTCCCGCTCTCTGGCGCGCTCCCGCCAGTCCGCGAGCCGCTCCGGATCCAGCATGTAGCAAAGCTCCTCCACACTCGGCACGAAAAAGTCAACATACGGAAGCACGCGTTTTACAATCTCTTTCCAGTCGGCTTTTCCGGCATCCGACGCCGGGTCGACCGCGGCCATGTCCAGCGAAGTGGCGGCTCCCGCCTCCTTCGCCCGCTTCATCATTTTCACCAGCTCCGCACCGCCGTCCACGTACATGGACCGTATCAGCGGCGGATAGCCGAAATGGAAAAGCGCCGCTTCCTCCAGCTGCTCCAGCGGGATGTCCTCCGAGCAGAAGCTGTCGTTCGCGCCCGTATTGTGCAGGAAAATACGGTCAACTCCCGGAAAGGCAAGGGCAAGGGTGTAGGAGGTCGATTCCTCCTCCGAGATGATCAGGCCTTTCTCCGCATCGTATTTTTTCAGGAGGCCGAGCAGCAACTCCCCGAACGCATCTTTTCCGATTTTCCCCATCAGGGAAACGTCCGCGCCGAGAATTTTCATGGCCAGCCCCGTATTGGCGACGGAACCGCCCGTATGAACCTCGGCCCCTCCCATGTGGGTCAGCTTCCCCGGGGAGAAAATCTCGTCCAGCCGCTTCTTCTTTCCCTCCGGGAACACCGGCGTGATATCCAGGCAGATGTGCCCCGCCGCGATTACTTTCTTCATTTCAGCCACCTCCCGCTTTCTGATCGTTTCACAGAAATTCTGTCTGAAACCATTGTATCAAACAGGCGGAGAAGAATCAAGTTTTCCTCAGCCACACCCTGCGATTCAGCCGTCCGGTAAAATGCCGAACAAAGGCCGTTGTAAAATAACCATGTGTTCTTACTTTCTGACTGGCAGTTGTGACAATTTTGTCTTACAATAAAATCCACATTGGTTTAAATAATCCTCTGTCGTATTTAAAGCATTTTGGTTTTTAACATATGGACTTATCAGCACCTCAGATAAATAAGCTCCTCCATCTTCTACGGACAAATCTATATAGGGAATAACTATACCGTCCTGTACTCGGTATTTTACAACAGGCAGCTGATTTTTTAGAGTCTTAGGCTTGTTGTACGGCCGATAAACAACAAATCGATATTCTTCTTCCGATGCATAACATTGATGTTTGAATTGGAATTGGAAATTTTTGAGTGCAAATTGTATGAAATATTTGGAATTGCTTTCTTTCTCAGATTCCGCCATATTGCCATTCTGATAAGCAGTAAATGTATCTATAATAATTTGATTCAGCAGGCGGATTTTTTCCTGATCATCATAAATAACTTTATATGAGCATATTTTAACAAACAATGCGTTTTCGTCATACTCAGAATATTCATACTTTTTATAAGAATCAAACAAGAATGGATTTAACTTTAAACCATAACCGCCGTTCCCTTTTGAATAATATCTCCACATATCCAATGAGTCTTCCTTTAAAGAAAAGCTGCAGACATAAGCATGACATGGGGCACTGTCCAACATGCTTGTATGAACACCATCCTCTGAAAGCGGAAGAGGATAGCTTATAAGTTGATGATAAGAGATTTCGCACGATTTAATACAGTCATAAAACTTCTGACTTATATTGCCCTGCTTTAATAAATCATTGCAGACCTGACGAAACAGAACTAAAATATGTGTTCCCTCGGAAGTATCATTCAGGCAATCGCTTCTCGTAAACCAAAAATGGAGCTTGCCATGGTCGTTAAGATTATCCCGGATTATTCCTACCAAACCGTCCGCGCTGGTGTAATGCCATAATGGATGAAACATAAAATTTCTATCATCAAATTTATATTTTTTATGTAAATCACGAAATTCATGGACTTGAATATCACTCATACCTTCGCCGCCTTATAATGTTCTATAAAATTAAAGTTTTCTCTGCTGTATTAAATTTAAGATAGCATTAACGCTGGCAGCCCCGAATAATTCCTTTGCAAGCGTTTCCTGCTGAATTGCAGAAAGCATACCAAAGGATTTTAATGCCGTTATCAAATCTTGTTTCGCCTTTTCATATGGATCGGTCGGTTCAATTCCGATCATAGGTTTATATTGGTTCATCGTTTGTCACCTCATTTCAATTTCTCGCACAGCGGCAATAACTCATCCAGCCTGGCGACAATACGCTTTTGCTCGGCGAGGGGCGGGAGGGGAAAAACTGTATTTGCAATATCTGCTATAACCCAATTTTTATTTCCCACTCCACGAGTATGCTCCCGACATTGCCGTTGAAAATCTGGTGTTAAAATCGCATACATAAGGAAGTTTATATCGAACAATTCAGCACTAAACTTTAATAAAGCAACACTAACAAAAAGACTAAATTCGATATCGGTATCCACAATAGCAGGAACACCAGTTGTTCCAACTTTAGAAAGTAAAATATCATTCCTTTCTGGATTACATCTTTTCCTTAGCTCTTGGTGTTCTTCTGCTGAAATAAACTTTGTGTCAGACAAACTGAGCTTGCCATCACTCATATTACGAACAGATACAAACGGTATACCTTCCGACGTATATTTAGGGGTTCGATGGGTGCCATCAACCAGTTTATTAAGAATATTCCCTGTTATGAAGTGACTTTTGTCAAGAGGTAAATTTGTATTCCACAAACTTTTTTCTTCCCCTGACAAATCT
>CANRIG010000044.1 GCA_947630595.1 uncultured Lachnospiraceae bacterium
CTGATCGCGATGATGCTCTTCAACTGGGCGCCGAAGGCGCTGGAGTGGAGGGAGCGCTATCTCGGGCGCATCTTCCGCAAATCCGCAAAGGAGGGCAAATGAGATGACGGCAATGTTAAAGGTGGAAAATCTCGGCATTTCCTTTGGAGGCCTGCGGGCGGTAAACGCGTTTGACATCACGATTCCGAAAGGCCAGCTCTGCGGCCTGATCGGCCCGAACGGCGCGGGCAAGACGACGGTGTTCAACCTGCTGACCGGCGTGTACAAACCGGACACCGGCAGCGTGCAGCTGGACGGCGCGGAGATCACCGGAAAGCGCACGATCGAGATCAGCAAGGCGGGAATTGCGCGTACATTCCAGAATATCCGATTATTCAAAGAACTTTCCGTGCTCGACAACGTCAAGGCCGGACTGCACAATCATCACCCGTATTCGACGGCCGCGGGCATTTTCCGTCTGCCGTCGTACCGCAGGGTGGAGCGGGAGATGGACGAGCGCGCGATGGAGCTGCTGCACGTGTTCAGCCTGGATGAGGAGGCGGAGACGCTGGCGTCCAACCTGCCTTACGGCAAACAGCGGCGTCTGGAGATTGCGCGCGCGATGGCGACGGACCCGAAGCTCTTACTGCTCGACGAGCCGGCCGCGGGCATGAACCCGAACGAGACGCAGGAGCTGATGGACATGATCCGCTTCGTCCGCGACCATTTTGACATGACGATTCTGCTGATCGAGCACGACATGAAGCTGGTGTCCGGAATCTGCGAGGCGCTGACCGTGCTGAATTTCGGGGAAATCCTGGCGCAGGGCCCGACGGGCGAGGTACTGAACGACCCGCGGGTGATCACGGCATATCTCGGGGAATAGGAGGACGCGACGATGGCGATGCTGGAAATAAAAGATCTGGAAGTATTTTACGGCGTGATCCGGGCGATCAAGGGGATTTCCTTCGAGGTCAACGAAGGCGAAATCATTTCCCTGATCGGTGCCAACGGCGCCGGCAAGACGACGGTTCTGCACACGATCACCGGCCTGCTCTCCCCCAAAAAGGGCAGTATTGTCTTTGAGGGGCACGACATCACGAAGATGCCGGCGCACCGGATTGTGGAGCTGGGGATGGCGCACGTGCCGGAGGGGCGGCGCGTGTTTGCGCAGATGACCGTATATCAGAATCTGAAGATGGGGGCTTTTACGAGAAAGGACAAGGGCGAAATCGAGCAGACGCTGGAGACCGTCTACCGGCGCTTCCCGCGCCTGGAAGAGCGGAAAAACCAGCTTGCGGGCACGCTCTCGGGCGGCGAGCAGCAGATGCTGGCCATGGGCCGGGCGCTGATGTCGAAGCCGCGCATCATCCTCATGGATGAGCCGTCGATGGGCCTGTCGCCGATTCTCGTCAATGAAATTTTTGATATTATCCAAAGCGTCAGCGAGGCGGGGACGACGGTGCTTCTGGTGGAGCAGAACGCAAAGAAAGCGCTCTCGATCGCGGACCGCGCGTACGTTCTGGAGACCGGACGGATTGTGATGTCCGGCGACGCGCACCAGCTGATGGACGACGACTCCATCCGCAAGGCGTATCTGGGTGAGTAAGGAGAAGGTGTAACTGCGGGCGCTTTTTATGCGGCGGGGCTCTGACCGCCTGCCTGGCGCACCGCGCAGGGGAAAGGAAGGTGCAGCATGGGGAACATTATCATCACGATTGCCAGACATTTTGGCAGCGGCGGCAAGACAATCGGCCATATGCTGGCGGAGGACATGGGCATCCGCTGCTATGAGAAGGAGATCATCAAGATGGCCTCCGAGGACAGCGGAATCAGCGAGGGCCTGTTCAACCAGGCGGACGAAAAGCTGAAACGCACGCCGCTGTTTTTCGGGAAGTCAAGGGGCGAGTATACCGGCAAGCTGATCAGCCCGGACAGCGACGAGTTTGTCAGTGACCACAATCTGTTTAATTATCAGGCCAAGATTATCCGCGAGATTGCGGAGCGGGAATCATGTGTGATTATCGGGCGGGCCGCGGATTACGTGCTCAAGGGCAATCCCGGCGTCGTCAGCGTGTTTGTGCACGCGTCCCGGGAATACTGCATCCGCCAGGCGATCGAGCGCCGGGCCTTTACCGGAAAGGACGTAGAGAAATTTATCGAAAAGACTGATAAATACCGCAGCGATTTCTACCGCTATTATACGGGGCAGGAATGGTCAAACGCGCGCAACTACGACCTGTGCCTGAACAGCGAGCGCCTCGGGTTTGAGGGGACCATGGAGGCGATCGAGGCCTATATCCGCGTGCGCTTCGGAAGGCTGCCGAACGAGTGATATTGTCACTTGAAAAATTGAAAAAGACTGAGGCAGAGGTTATGCAGATTGTATAACTTTGGGACGGTTGCAGATCAACAGATAAGGCGGACTGACTGGTTGTGCCGAAACCGAAAGATGTAAGAAAAAGATGGTAAAGGAGTAAATTTGATGAAAAGAGCGCAAATGCGGAACATTTTCCTGTGTGCAGTGATCCTGTTTCTATGTGCGTCGTCCGTAGTTCGCCCGGCGCGGGCTTCTGAGAAGGCAGCTGACCCCGCTGCTTCCGAAGTGGATGCGAAGGAGAAAGAAAAACCGAAGAACGGCTGGAAGAAAACAAAGTCAAAAACGTTCTATTACAAAAACGGGCGTAAGCAAACCGGCTGGTGCAAGATAGATAAGAAATATTATTATTTTGATGAAAATGGAGTGCTGCAGAAGAATAAAATTGTCGGCACCAAGAAAACTGGTTATTATTATGTAGATACCACGGGAGTCCGGGTGACAGACAAGGCGATTAAGTGCGCTGTGAGTTTTGTGATGAATAATTCCAGTTCAGGGTCGTCGTCAAAGCAGAGGCTGCGAAGCTGTTACAATGCGCTGTGCAAGTATCCTTATCAGAGGATTTATTCAGATAAGCCAGGCGCGTCAGCTATAGAATCCTATGCCCTTTATATGTTTAATAACAAAAAAGGAAATTGTTACCGGTATGCTTCCGCACTGGCTTACATTGCGCGGGTGTTAGGCTATGACAGCCGGGTTTCTGTCGGCGGAGTAACTGCGTATGCATACAGAAGCCTGAGTCCGCACGGCTGGTGTGAAGTGAAAATAGACGGCAGCTGGAAAGTGTGCGACTGCAGCATGCAGAGAGGACGTAAGACGAATTTATTTTTAGTTGAATGGAAAAGCTATCCATTCAGAATCAGACGCGACAAGACCTATTCCATGAAGGTACAAAAGGGAGAAGTAAGCTGGAAATAATGATTCTTCAGATCCGTCAAAGCGTTTTCGGACTTGTGCCCGGCGGCCGGTTATGCTAAGATAAGGAGAAAGACAGCAAATCGTGCGGCTTTTCGACGGGGCGCACGGATTTACAGGGGAATACGGAATAAGGGGAGAAACAGGAGACAATGAAGTTGAGAGATCAGACATGCAGGAACAAAATCCGTGTTGGTTTGCGGGCGTTGTTCCTGCTTTGCGCAGGATGCCTGCTCGCGCTGAGCGTCGAGGCCGCGGAGCCGGATGGGACGCAGAAGGAAAATCAGCCCGTGCAGGAGGCTGCGGCGGATTCCGGAAATAATCTGAAAGAAACGGAGCTGCAGACGGGAGAGGGCATGCCGCAGACAGATGAGACGGAGGTTTCCCCGACGGAGACAGACGGCGCGTCCCAGACGGAAACAGGGACGCAGGAGGAAGCGGAGCTCAGCCAGAATAAGCTGGCGCTTGTCAAAGGCAAGACCTATGACCTGGAGCTTCTGCACGCGTCGGGCGACGTGGTCTGGAAATCATCCAAAAAGGCCGTGGCGACCGTAAATTCCAGCGGCCGCGTGAAAGCTAAAAAGGACGGCAAATGCGTCATTACTGCGGAGTGTCAGGGAAAGGACTACCAGTGCACGGTGATGGTCGGCGGCGGTACAAAGAAGGCGGCTGCGAACTGGCTGGCGCAGAAATACCCGGTGAAAAAAAATCAGGGAAAGATCGTGCTGGCGGGCAGTTCCTCGATTCGCCGCTGGAAGACGGCACCCGAAATGTTTGCGCCGTACAAGGTGGTGCGGATGGGAGTCGGCTCCACGACGCCGTTCCACTGGCTGAGCTGGTACAAAAAGCTGATCGTAAAGTACAATCCGCGGGCAGTGGTACTGTACCCGGGCATGGGCAATGCGATCACGCAGGGCTATTCGGAGCCGGAGACGCTGGAGGCTGTCCAGGAGCTGCTGACAGGGCTGCAGAAGGAGCTTCCGGGCGTGCCCATTTACTTTATTTCCACGTACCCGACGGAGCGCTGCGAGGCACTCTGGAAAAAGTGGAATACCTGCAACCGCAAAATCCGCGAGTTCTGCAAGACGCGGGAGAACCTCACCTACATCGATATTACGCCGTACCTGTCCGAGGACGGCGGCCCGGACGCTTCGCTGCTGGGCAACGACGGGATGCACCTCAACCAGAAAGGCTATAAGGTGCTGGAGAAATACGTGGTGAAAAAGGTGAAGGCGGACCTGGACAACGCGAAAAAGGAAAGCGGAAAGAGCACGGGCAAGCAGACAACGGCGTCGAAGACGGGAAAAAGCAAATAGGAATGAAGTAAACAGGACAGAGTTTTGCCGGAGATCGGAAAGGGTCTCCGGTTTTTTATGTGCAAAGAAAGCTGCTCCGCGATTACACGTCCGGCAAACGTTGCATAAAGATTAAAGTTGTGTTGTTTATATTATTCTTGACAATATATAAATAAAATGTTACTATGAAATATATTTATGAGGACAAAAACCGAAAAGAGATCAGCAGGGGAGAAAAGCAATATCAGGGGAAAGGAAAACCATTATGAAAGAGGAAAAACAGATTCGGAACACGGAGAAACAGCCTGAGGCCGGGACATGGAGGAACGCATGGGAAAAGCCTGCCAGTGCCCCTGCCAGCGCCTATCTGATCGCCAGCGACGAGCTTGCAAAAGAGCAGCAGAAAGAGCTTCTGTATGAGCTGTTGGGCCCGGTATTTTTCGGGCGGAAAGCGGCGGCGGACGAGGCGGAGCTCGCCGGTCTGTTTGCGCGCCTGTACGGGATCGATGTGGACGGAGATTTCCTGGAGGGAGACGCACACTATGAGGAATATCAGGAGGCGCGGCAGGCGATCGCCGAGGGAATGAGCATTTACGGAGGGGAGATTGAGTTTGAGGAGTCCGGTCTGGCCCGGCTGGCCGAGCGGGTGTGGGAGGATCTGGAGCGGCTGCGGGCGGGAGGATTCCGCAGAATCAACACCATGCTGGAGGAGTAGCCATCAAAGAGATGCCGTGTTCAAGTCATAAACTCCTGCGCCGCCGCATATGAATAAAAGAACCCATGCGCTGCGGAGGTATCGCGTGGACGACCAGAAAATCGAAAATCTTTTAAATCTTGCCCTGGATACGCCCGTCGGAGAGCGGAGCAGGTCGGAAAATCTTGAAGCCGGCTATGACGCGGCGGAGCAGACCTGGGAGGTCATTGTGCGCTGCAGCGGCGGTTTTCCGAGAGAAGTCTCCGCGAGCTGGGAGACCGTGCTGCTCTCCGGCGGATATGCGGTCGTGAGGCTGCCGCAGGCGGACGTAGACCGCCTTTCCAGGATGCCGGAGATCGACTATATCGAGAAGTCGAAGCGGCTGTATTTTGAGGCGGATGCGGGACGGGCGGCCTCGTGCGTCTCCGCGGTGCAGACGCCGCGGTATGATCTGTCCGGGCGGGGCGTGCTGGTGGCGCTGATCGATTCCGGCGTGGATTATTTTCACCCGGACTTCCGGAACGACGACGGCAGCACGCGGATTCTGGCGATGTGGGATCAGACGGCGGGGTCGGAGGCAGGCGATACGGCCGGGCCGCCGGACGGATTTACCCGTGGCGCGGAGTATACGCAGGCGCAGATCGACGCGGCGCTGGCGGCCGGCAGCCGGGAGGCGGGCTATGCGCTTGTGCCCGAGCGGGATGCGGACGGCCACGGAACGCAGGTGCTCGGGGTCGCGGCCGGGAACGGGAGGGCCTCCGGAGGAGGATACCGGGGCATGGCGCCGGACAGCGGACTGATCGTGGTGAAGCTCGGCTCCGCGGGAGAAAACGGTTTTCCGCAGACCACGGAGCTGGTGCAGGCGGTGGAATATGCCGCCCGCAAGGCGCAGGAGCTTGACAGACCGATAGCCATCAATATAAGCTACGGAAATGTTTACGGTTCCCACCGCGGCACTTCTCTCATAGAGACATACATCGATATGATGGCGCTGCAGGGCCGCAGCGTGATTGTGACCGGCACCGGAAACGAAGGCAGCGCCGGAGGACACGCCGCGGGCACGCTCATGGAAAAGGGGACGCAGGAGATCGAGTTTCTGGTCGGCGAATTCGAGGTATTCCTGAGCCTGCAGATATGGAAGAATTACGCGGATGAATACGAGATTCGGGTAACGCACCCGGCCGGCTTTGACACGGGGCCTCTGGGACGGGAGCGCGGAGCCTCCCGCTACCGGCTGGGAGAGACGGAGCTGCTGGCGTATTACGGGGAACCGGCTCCGTATCAGGAGCAGCAGGAGATTTATCTGGAATTTCTGCCGGAGGGCGTCTGGCTGGACAGCGGCGTCTGGAAAATATCGCTGACACCGATTCATATCGTCACTGGTCGATATAATATGTGGATGAGCGACGGCAGGACGCGGAACACGGGAACGCGCTTTCTGTATCCCTCCGCCGACGCCACGATGACCATTCCCTCGACGGCCTCGCATGTGATCGCCGTTGGAGCTTACGACGCCAGACGAAACGCCTATGCCTCTTTCTCCGGGCGGGGCTGGGCGCACACGTCTTTTCAGGTCAGGCCCGATCTGGCGGCGCCCGGGGTGGACGTCACGACGACGGCGGTCGGCGGAGGCTATGCCAGCGTGTCCGGCACCTCGTTTGCGGCGCCGTTTGTGACCGGGGCAGCGGCGCTTCTGATGCAGTGGGGGATTGCAGACGGAAACGACCCGTATCTCTACGGCGAGAAAGTGCGGGCATACTTGCGGCGCGGGGCCAGGCAGCTGCCGGGGTTTGCGCGGTATCCGAACAACCAGGTCGGGTACGGGGCGCTGTGCGTGAGGGAGAGCCTGCCGTTCTAAAACGAAATATGGATATGTGCAATAAAAATATACGCATAAAGAATGGAAAAGCAGCGGATAGGTGTCAGGTAAGTGTCAAATAAGCGTTGAATAAAGTGTTTAATAAGTGTGGAAAAAGCGTTTAATAAGTGTCAAATAAACCGTCTGGAAAGGATTACTTTGATCAGGAGGGATCTGGTATGAATATCGGTGCTGAGACAGAACTGGTTGAGTTTAAAGAGACAACGGGCGAATTGAGAGAGGGAATCATATCTTTGGCTTCCATGCTGAACAAAAACGGAAAAGGCGTGCTGTATTTCGGAGTGCAAAACGACGGAGAAGTGACAGGCCAGCAGATCGGAGACCGCACGATGTGTGAGATTTCCCAGAGCATTGCCAGTGCGATCAAACCGCAGATTATCCCGACAATTATTGCGGAACTGTGCGATGAAAAAAATATTATAAAAGTCACGGCTGAGGGGGATGAAAAGCCCTATTCGGCGTATGGAAAATATTATATGAGATCGGCGGACGAAGACCGGGAGATTACGCCGCCGCAGCTGCGCAATTTCATGCTGAGCATTTCGGATTCGATTGTAAATATCGAGGCCAACAATCAGGAGCTTTCATTTGAACAGCTGAAAACGCTGTATGCCGGCAGGGATATGACGCTTCGTGAGAACACCTATAAACAGAATTTAAATCTTCTGACGCGCAGCGGAACGTATAACCTGATGGCGGCTTTGCTGGCGGACGCAAACAGCTATTCGATCAAAGTGGCTGCGTTTCGCGGGACAGACAAGACTGATCTGATCCGGCGGAATGAGTACGGATACCGATGTATGCTTGTGGCGGCGAAACAGGTGCTTGACTATATGGGAGCGCTGAATGATACGGAAGCCGATGTGGAAGGCAGTCTGAGAAAAGAGCAGAAGCTGTTTGATTTTGCATGCTTCCGGGAGGCATGGCTGAATGCCTGCCTGCACAATCGCTGGTCAAGGCAGACGCCGCCGGCGGTGTATCTATTTAAAGACCGCATTGAAATTGTTTCGGTCGGCGGACTGCCGGACGGACTGACGCTGGAGGAGTTTTACGAGGGAAAAAGCAAGCCGGTCAATCCGGAACTGCAGCAGATCATGGTTCAGCTGGATTATATGGAACAGACCGGCCATGGAGTGCCGCTGATCGTATCTCACTATGGCAGAAAGGCGTTTGATATCACAGAAAACTTTATTACCGTGACCATACCGTTAAAGAAAATCAGAAAAACCGGCATGCCGGCGGAAGAAACGGCCTCCCTCGACGATGTTGACAGGAAAATTGTTTCGCTGATAAAAAAGAACGGCAATATTCGTGTGAGTGCGATCAGCGAACAGATCGGGCTGGGGACAACGACCGTCACCAAACATATACACCGGCTCAAAACGATGGGCGTGATCGGCCGGGAAGGCTCCAAGAGAAACGGCCGGTGGGTAACCGTGAAATAACGGACGGCGCTTTACTGACAGCAAAGCGGAGTTTTTGTTGTGTTTCCGGCATTTACGAGCGGGCGTTTTTGTGCTATGATGAAACACAGCCCGGACGGACTGCCTGCGTGCGTGAACAGCGCCGGCGGCGGTTTTTGCGCTGTGATGAAACACAGCCCGGGCAGACGGGAACGCATGGTACGGAAAGGAACTGGCGAATGAAGATCGGAAATAGGACAGGCCGGATAAGATACATGATGATGACTGCGGCTGCCGCAGTCGCGGCGGCGCTGCTGGGCGGCTGCGCCATGGGCGGGGCGACGGGGACGAAGACCGTGCAGGGCATCCAGGCGCTGGAAGACGGCGATTACCAGCAGGCGCAGCAGCTTTTCCTGGAGGCGGCCGACGCCGGAGAACAGCAGGTGCTGGCCTACCGCGGGCTCGGCATGGCCTATATGGGGACGGCGCAGTATGAGGAGGCGGAGTCCGCGTTCCGGGCCGCGCTGGAGAGCGCGGACAGCCGGATGAAGGAAAATGTGCGCGACATCGAGCTTTACCTGGCGACGGCGCAGTACCGCGCGGAAGACTACGAGGATACGATGGTCACCTGCGACGAGATTCTGAAAGGCGGCGGGAAAAACGAAAATGCGGACGCGTATTTTCTGCGCGGCGCCAGCGCCCTGCGCGAAGGCATGCAGGAGGAGGCCGGACAGGATTTCGACGCCGCCGTGCGGCTGGAGCCGGACGACTACGACCTGTATCTCAATATTTACGAGTGTTATCAGGATCTGAACCTCACCGGCCTGGGCGGAGGCTACCTGCAGAGCGCGCTGGATATTCAGGGCGACGACACGGAGCACAGCTACAACCGGGGACGGATTTATTATTATCTTGAGAATTATACCGAGGCGCAGAGCCAGCTGATCGGACCGGTGGAGGAAAAATACGAGCCGGCCATGCAGCTGATGGGCCGGGTTTATCTGGCGCTGGGAGACCGCGAACATGCGCAGGCGGTTTACCGTCAGATCGAAGAAGAATTCGGCGCCAGCGCCGCAGTCTGCAACGGGCTTGCGCTGTGCGCGTTTGTGGACGGGGATTACGACACGGCGCTGTCTTGCATCAGCCAGGGACTGGCGATGGAGGGAGACGAGGCGAAGCAGGAGCTGTATTTCAACGAGATCATCGCCTACGAGCGCAAGCTGGACTTTTCGACGGCAAAGGCCAAAGCGCAGGAGTATGTGCGTCGTTACCCGGCGGATGAGGCCGGAAAAAAGGAGTGGACGTTTCTGTCCACGCGATGAGGAAATTGTTTTATGAACATGACTGAACTGGAACAAATCCGGGAGCGGGTGATTCTGATCGGCGTGCAGGAGACCGCCGGGGACGATACGGAGGAATCCGTCCGCGAGCTCGGCGACCTGGCGCTGACGGCGGGCGCGGAGGTGGCGGCCTCGGTGATTCAGCGCCGCGAGAGCATCCATCCGGGCACCTACATCGGCAAAGGAAAAATCGACGAGGTGCGCGAGCTTTTGTGGGAGACGGAGGCGACGGGCGTGATCTGCGACGACGAGCTGAGCCCGGCGCAGATGAACAATCTGCAGCAGGAGCTTGACTGCAAGGTGATGGACCGGACGCTGTTGATTCTGGATATCTTTGCGCGCCATGCGACCTCCCGGGAGGGCAAAATCCAGGTGGAGCTGGCGCAGCTGCGCTACCGGGCGGCGCGCCTGACGGGTCTCGGCAATTCCCTGTCCCGTCTGGGCGGAGGCATCGGCACCCGCGGCCCCGGCGAAAAGAAGCTGGAAATGGACCGCCGGCTGATCCGCACCCGCATCAGCCATCTGAAGCGCGAGCTGGAGGAGGTCATCCGCCATCGGGAGCTGATCCGCGCCAAACGGCGCCGGACCGAGCAGAAAATCGTGGCCCTGGTGGGCTATACCTCGGTCGGCAAATCCGCCATTTTCCGCACGCTGACCGGAGCCGACGTGCTGGAGGACGCAAAGCTGTTTGCCACGCTGGACACGACGACCCGCGGCATCCGCCCGGGCGGCAGCCAGGAGGTGCTGCTGACGGACACGGTGGGATTTATCCGCAAGCTGCCGCACCATCTGGTGGAGGCGTTCCGCAGTACGCTGGAGGAGGTGTGCTGCGCCGACGTCCTGGTGCACGTGGTCGATGCCGCGAGCCCGCAGATGGAGGCGCAGATGCAGGTGGTGTACGAGACGCTGCAGGAGCTCGGCGCGGGCGGAAAGCCGGTGATCACGGTTTTCAACAAGCAGGATTTACTTCCCGAACGCCGCAGCTTCCGGGATTTCCGGGCGGAGGCCTGCATTTTAGCTTCCGCGCACACCGGCGAGGGCATGGAGCAGCTTTGCGAGGCGATCGTGGAAGTGCTGCGCGCGCAGAAAATCTATATGGAGCGCCTGTACCCCTACGAGAAGGCGGGACTGCTGCAGCTGGTGCGCAAAAAGGGTGAGCTGCTGGAGGAGCGCTACCAGGAGGACGGGATTTTCGTGCGGGCCTATGTGCCGCAGGATATTTACGGGAGCGTGTAAGTCAAAATTATGGGGCACGTGATTCGGAATTGCGGAAGTATGTGCCGCTCAAATTGCGGAAGTATGTGACCCGGAATGACGGGAGTGTGTGATCTCAAATTGCGTGAGCATGTGACCCGGAACTACAAGAACATGTAATTCGGATTACGAAAGCGTGTGATTTGAAATTACATGGGTACGTGACTCGGAATGGTGGTAATGTGCATCCTGAAATACTCCATGTATTAAATTTTGAAAATTTGCACAAATATAAATTGAAAATCTAATAACAATAGAAATTGTACGGTTTACAGTGCTATAATTATGTATACCGATGGACTGCAAACCGCGTTTGCACAGAAAATTCACGATTTCTATGAAAATATGCGGCAATTAAATATTCTGAATATATCATAAATAATCTAAACACTATATATAGTGCTGTCAGCAAAAAATGACACATATATATAGTGTTTTATTATTGACTTTCCTCTGGCGGGGATGCTATAATGAAATCCGAAGTTTGAAGTTTATTGTATTACCAGTTTTGGGGAGGCGTTTTTTCAGTGTTTAAAGTAGTAAAGCGAGACGGGGAGATCGCAGAATTTAACTTGTCAAAGATCAGCGGCGCGATTGCGAAGGCATTTGATGCGGTGCAGATGGAGTATAGCAGTGACATCATCGATTTGCTGGCGCTTCGCGTGACCGCGGATTTCCAGAAAAAGATAAAGGACGGGCTGATCGATGTGGAGAGCGTGCAGGACAGCGCGGAGCAGGTGCTGATCCAGACCGGCTACGCGGATGTGGCGAAGGCCTACATTCTCTACCGCAAGCAGCGCGAGAAAATCCGCAATATGAAGTCCACGATTCTCGATTACAAGGAGATCGTGAACAGCTACGTCAAGGTAGAGGACTGGCGCGTCAAGGAGAATTCCACGGTCACCTATTCGGTGGGCGGCCTGATTCTCAGCAATTCCGGCGCGGTTACGGCCAACTACTGGCTTTCCGAGATTTATGACCAGGAGATCGCAGAGGCGCACCGCAACGCGGACATTCATATCCATGATCTGTCCATGCTGACCGGCTACTGTGCAGGCTGGTCTCTGAAACAGCTGATTCAGGAGGGCCTCGGCGGCATCAAGGGCAAGATTACCTCCGCACCGGCCAGACACCTTTCGGTGCTCTGCAACCAGATGGTCAATTTCCTCGGCATCATGCAGAACGAGTGGGCGGGCGCGCAGGCGTTTTCCTCGTTTGATACGTATCTGGCGCCGTTCGTCAAGGCGGACAATCTTTCTTACCCCGAGGTAAAGAAATGCATTGAGTCTTTCATTTACGGCGTAAATACCCCCAGCCGCTGGGGAACGCAGGCTCCGTTTTCCAATATTACGCTTGACTGGACGGTTCCGAATGATCTTGCGGAGCTGCCGGCGATTGTGGGCGGAAAAGAGATGGATTTCTGCTACAAGGACTGCAAGCGCGAGATGGACATGATCAACAAGGCTTTCATCGAGACCATGATCGAGGGCGACGCGAACGGGCGCGGTTTCCAATATCCGATTCCGACCTATTCCATTACCAGAGATTTCGACTGGTCCGAGACGGAGAACAACAAGCTCCTGTTTACCATGACGGCCAAGTACGGCACACCGTATTTTTCCAACTATATTAACAGCGATATGCAGCCGAGCGACGTGCGCAGCATGTGCTGCCGCCTGCGGCTGGATTTGCGCGAGCTGCGCAGAAAGACGGGAGGATTTTTCGGTTCCGGCGAGAGCACGGGCAGCGTCGGCGTGGTGACGATCAATCTGCCGCGCATCGCTTACCTTGCGGCGAATGAAAAGGATTTTTACCGCAGACTGGATCACATGATGGATATCGCGGCGCGGTCGCTGAAAGTGAAGCGCGAAGTGATCACCAAGCTGCTGAACGAGGGACTTTACCCGTACACGAAGCGTTATCTCGGTTCGTTTGACAATCATTTTTCCACGATCGGCCTGATCGGTATGAACGAGGCGGGCCTGAACGCCAGCTGGCTGCGAAAGGATCTCACGCATCCGGAGACGCAGCAGTTTGCGAAGGATGTTCTCAATCACATGAGAGAGCGTCTGGTGCAGTACCAGGAGGAGTACGGCGATCTCTACAATCTGGAGGCGACTCCGGCGGAGTCCACGACCTACCGTCTGGCGAAGCACGACAAGGCGCGCTGGCCGGAGATCATCACCGCCGGCAAGGGCGGCGAGGACGCTGCTCCGTATTACACCAACAGCTCCCACCTGCCGGTGGATTATACGTCGGATATCTTCGACGCGCTGGATATTCAGGATGAGCTGCAGACGCTTTATACCTCCGGCACCGTGTTCCATGCGTTCCTGGGCGAGCGGCTTCCCGACTGGAAGTCGGCGGCTTCCCTGGTGCGCAAGATTGCAGAAAACTACAAGCTGCCGTATTACACGATGTCCCCGACCTATTCCATCTGCCAGGCGCACGGCTATCTGGACGGCGAGCAGGCGGTGTGCCCGATCTGCGGCGAGCGGACCGAGGTTTACAGCCGCATCACCGGCTATTACCGCCCGGTGCAGAACTGGAACGACGGCAAGACGCAGGAATTTAAGGAGCGCAGGCTGTATGACATCGAGCACTCCACGCTGAAGCGCGGGGCGGCGATGTACCGCGCCGGCGTGAATGTGACCGTGTCCGGGACGGAGGACGCAGAGCGTTTCGGCGAATTGGAATCGGAAAAGACGGCTGCAGGGTTCTCCGGCGCATCCGAAACAGAAAAGACAGTTGCCGGACTTTCCGGCGCATCGGAACCGGAAAAGATGACTGCAGGGATTTCCGACAGGCCGGAATCCGTTGACAGGGTTGCGAGCGTTTCTCTGAAATCGGAATTGGAGACGGAACTGGACGCAGTGCAGGCCGAGACGAACATGCAGGAGGTTCGCTATCTGTTTACGACAAAGACCTGCCCGAACTGCCGGATTGCCAAAGAGATGCTGAAAGGCGAGCCGTACGAGGTTGTCGATGCGGAGGAAAACCAGGAGCTGGTCAGCCAGTTCGGCGTCATGCAGGCGCCGACCCTGATCGTATTGCACAACGGCGAGGTCGATAAATACGTCAACGCCTCCAACATCAAGCGCTATGTAGACCGGCTGGTGTCGAACGCATAAAAAGCTATAGAAAAAGCCTGCGGAAAAATCTGTAGAAAAAACCGCGGAAAAGATCTGTAGAAAAGGCCTGAAAGGGTCTGTAAAAAAGTCTGCAGAAAAGGCCTGAAAGGGTCTGCAAAAAAGTCTGTAGAAAAACCTGCGGAAAAGTCCTGAAAGGGCCCGCAGAAAAATATCAGGCAAAAAATAAAAGATCAGATCAAAAGTTTATGATACAGGAAACCGTTTCCCGATAAAAGGCGAAGCGGTTTTTTGTATTTCTTTGTATTTAAGAAGACATGTTTTAATCCGGCGATGAGACAAAATAACGGAGAAAAAATGCAATTCACGAGATGATTTTATTGGCTTTCTCAAAAATAAATAGAATTTAAATATGCAAACTTATGAGTATATAAAGAAAACGTAAAGAATATTTATACTTGATAAAGGAAAAGAGAAATAAATGTAATAAGAATGTATAAAGTTGCTTTGGTATTGAAAAAAGTACTTTAAAAATTATAAATTTGAGGTATAATTGTAGTCGATATATTAGCGCCTTTTAGCGTTTTTGATCAGGCAATCCGGTTTCTACATATATAAAAGCAGGACTGAAAGAGCTGCCGGAGGGCCTTGGATATTTGGTCATAAAAATATTTTCGAAATGTATTTTTATGACAATAATGTGACCATGGGTGCGTACAATGGAGGTAATGAAATTATAATAATGCATTGATTGTCTGCGTATATGCAACTGTGAAGCAGCGGGAAATGCATATAAATACGGGAATCTATAGAGCAGTGCGTTTTGTTTTTGGAAAAAGCGGGGGATTTATAATGAAACGATATTCCATCAAAACAGGAGCGAGAGATGTTCCCAGGCGGTATGGCACCGGCGGGAGCCCAGGATACCGGCGCAGGAGCCAGCGGCAGTATCATAGCATCGGCGGCGGATAAGCGCGAAAGAGCAGGGATGAAAAAAATATCATATTTGTGTATAAGAAAGGGCCTGAAATTCCAGTAAAAGAGGGAAAAGGTGAAAGGCTTTCTTCTTAATATTAAGCAAACGTGAGACTTATAAATCCACATTTGGTGACTCGACACCCAAAATGGCCAAAACCTGATGACTTTTCAGAGAAAATATGACGAAAGCCAGAGAGAAAGAAAAAATTGTGTGCAAATTAATAAAAATATTTTCTCACTTTGACACAATTTTGACGACCAAAAACAAGGGAAAGAATTGAGATATCTTGCAAGGAGGAATAAAGTATGAAGAAGAGAAATGCAAACTGGAGACGTGTACTGGCAGTGCTGCTGACGTCGGCGATGTTTTTGCAGGGCGCAGTCACAGCCGGAGCAGACGAGGCCGCGGAGAGCGAAGCGGCGCGGATCGCAGCGGAACAGAGCGAAGCGGAATCCAAAGCGGCAGCGGAGAGTGAAGCGCAGAGCGAAGCGGCAAGATTAGCGGCGGAAAGTGAAGCGCAGAGCGAGGCGGCGAGAATCGCAGCAGAGAGCGAAGCGGCGCGGATCGCGGCGGAGCAGAGCGAGGCGGAATCCAAAGCGGCAGCGGAGAGTGAAGCGGCAAGGCTGGCAGCGGAAAGCGAAGCGGAATCCAAAGCTGCGGCGGAGAGCGAGGCAGCAGCGAAAGCAGCGGCGGAGAGCGAAGCAAAAGCCAAAGCGGAAAGCGAAGCGGCGGCGAAGGCAGCGGCGGAGAGCGAAGCAAAAGCCAAAGCGGAAAGCGAAGCGGCGGTACAGAGCGAAGCGGAATCCAGAGCAGCAGCGGAAAGCGAAGCGGCAAGATTAGCGGCGGAGCAGAGCGAAGCGGAATCCAGAGCTGCAGCGGAAAGCGAAGCGGCAAGGCTGGCGGCAGAGCAGAGCGAAGCGGAATCCAAAGCGGCAGCGGAGAGCGAGGCGGCCGGGGACAAAGCGGCGGAGATCAACGCTTTGCCCGGCACAAAGATCGCACCGGTCACCTACCACGTTACCTTTGAAAAGAACTCCGAGGAGCACGGCATCATCCGCGTGGAAAACCAGGAGATCAAAAAAGAAGACCTTGAGAAATACGAGAAGGAAGTCGCGCCGAACGGCGAGTTTATCTTCACCGTACAGCCGGACAAGGGCTATAAGATCAAGAGCGTAAAAATCGAGGACAAGGACGTTCCCAAGACGACGAATGAAAACGAATATGAGATCGAGCCGGTGGTCAGGGACGTCGAGATCAAAGTAGAATATGAAAAGCTCCCGGAGACTGATACGGAAGCGGAGGACACCGAACAGGGCGAAACGACGGAAGGCAACACTGGAACAGCGCAGGAAAGCGACGGCGCACAGAGTCCGGAGGCCGAGACCGAGTTTAAATTCATGTTCCAGCAGGTGACCCTCCCGCTCGGCGGCGACGACGCCTGGGTGACCGGCGCCGAGGGCGAAGGCCATTCCTGGCAGGTGCTGAACGAGAATGTGATCAGCATCGTCGAACAGGACGGCGCGCTGGCGCAGATCAGGGCAAACGCAGTCGGCGAAGTCTTCCTGGCGCATACCTATATGCTGGACGGCATGAATAAAATGGAAACCTTCCACGTGATTGTCACGGATGGCACGACGGAAGACGAAAACGAAGAGCTGTCGACGGAGACGTCGGAGACGGAAGCGAAGCCGGAGACCGAAGAAGCAGGATCGGAAACGGAGGAGACGATAACCGAGACGCCGGAAACCGAGACAGAAGAGCTGGAGCCGGAAACCGAGATCGGAGAAATAGAGACTGAGGGTGAGACGGAAACCGAAACAGAGCTGGAGAGCGAACTGGAATCTGAAACAGAGCTGGAATCCGAAACAGAGCTGGAATCCGAAATAGAGACCGAGATCGAATCCGAGCTGGAATCCGAAATAGAGACTGAGATTGAATCAGAGTCGGAGCTGGAGTCTGAGAGCGAGACGGAGAGCGAACTGGAATCCGAATCAGAGACAGAGGAAGTCAGAGAGCCGGATGTCGTGTACGACGATCCGGAGGTCATCGTCACAGCAACCGCGCTGAAGGAAGGGGCGCTCCCGGAGGGTGCGCAGCTCAGCGTAGTGAAACTCGCGGAAGGTACCCCGGAGTACGAGGAAGCGAAAGCGGCGGCGCAGGCAGCGACAAACGCGGGCGAGAATGCCGTCTATATATTCTATGATGTGACTTTTTTGGTAGACGGCATGGAATATGAACCGGAGGACGGAACGGTAGCCGTCCAGCTGCAGCTCAAGAACCTGCAGGCAGCCCCGGGCATGAGCCAGAGCGTGCTCCACATCGAGGATACGGAAAACGGCAAGGTGGCGAAGGACATTACACCGGCAGAAAGCGGGGATATCAGTTCTGTAGACGTTATATTCTGATCAGGCGGGGCGCAGACCCTCCGTAAAAGAATTTCAGGCCGGGCTGCCTGGAAGGGAGCAGACGGAGGGCGGCCGCCGGGGAAGAATGGATGGCAGAACGGTAACAATGAGAAAGGAGATTGTTATGGAAAAGAAATTTGGATGGAGAAGATTGCTCGCGCTTCTGCTGGCAGTGTCGATGGTGTTCAGCAGCCAGGCGTTCACGGCGCTGGCGGGTGAAGTTGCTATTATTATAAATGGAGGAGACACTGAGGAACCCCCAACATATGATTTGGACTCACCAGATTGTCGTGATTGGATTCTGGAAGGTTCTTATATAAGTATAGTAAACAGTGAAGGTGAATTTAAGCAATTTTTGTCTGTCGGAGAGTCAGGAGAAGACGAGACGGTAGAATATCCGGAGTTTGAAGTGAAAAACGGCTGCGCGACGGGGGGAAAGATTCGGTGGGCTGTGCCGGAGGCATATTCTCCGGTAAAAAGCGGTACAGTATTTGAGTACAAATTTCCGCCAGAGATCACGTTGGGCGTAGGAAAGACGTTCGATGCAATAGCTGATGATGGCGAGACCGTTATAGGTAAGGGAGAGGTTATGGAAAACGGCCTTGTCAAGATAACAGCCAAATTCCCGAATGAGGCAGCAAAGTTAGGGCATTTTAGCGGGTATTTCGAATTTTCAGGTAATCTGAATTTTCAAGAAAAAGAAACAGGGGCCAATGTTCCACTGCATTTTCCAGGGCTTGGAACCCGCAATGTAACAGTTAGCGAAGGCTCTTCCAGCAATTCGCTTGGATTCACAGTCGGGAAGGGATTATTCAATGTTGACAGTGTAGATTGGGGTGCCAACGCCTTCGAGGATGCAGTTGAATACGACGAAGATGGTCTGATTAAGACAATCTGGTATTTAGTTAGCGTGACAGCGAATGAAGAGAATACAGATAATTTGACAAAACTGATAATTGACGATGAGATGCAGGGATTGGAAGGCGGCGGAGAAGGCGATCTGAGTCGGTACTTCCATATCAGGGCTGAAGAGGCTAAAGTTCTACTTAAGAGAAAAGGAGAATACACTGCTGTCGTGGACTGGCCAGTCGAAAATATCAAAGATGACGACACGAACAAAGTGAGCTTTGAAGTTGACTTATCGACGCGGAGTTTGCCTGGTGAATCCGAGGAGGAGCCTAAAGGTCTGCGGCCGGGCGATGAGATTCTCATCAAGTATCCTGTGGATGTTGATCCTGACTTTTGGCTGAAAATTAAAAGCGGAGGGGCATCAAATGGTGCGGCGGTGGAACTGTCTGGCGCCTACTCGGCCCGAAATACCATTACCGTCAGTAATGGGGAGGGAACAACACAGGAGGCTAAATACGACTGGTCGATACAGAAAGAGTGGCTCAATAAAAAGGGTACGGTAAAGATGATCAATAATAAGCCGTATATCCACTATGAAATTTATGTGTATCAGACGGTATCGGAGTCTCTGAGAAATTGGGAACTCGCGGATGCTATGTCCGGAGGGGATGGAACATACGACTACAATGACGGAAAGATTCATATCGATCTGTATGCAAAAAATGGCAAAACTCCCGAAGGGAGTACGACAACTCCAGTCAGCAGTGACGGAAAGTGGAGCTATAAGATAGGAGATAGTATCGGCGACGCGTCAGTAGATCCTGGCGATTACATCCTGATCTGGTACGACGTTCTCTACGAAGAAGGGGCTGACCCGGAAAAGGATAAATTGCGAAATAATATTAGTATGACGATTAGGGGCACCGGCCCGAAAGATGTCGGGATTGAGACCTCATACTATTCACTCGACAAAAGGAGTCTGAGTAAGGCGGAGGATGTGGCAAGAGCGGCTTATTCCGGGCAAGAGACCGAGCTCAGGTGGGAGACAGTCATCGGCAGTGCAAAGAATGCCTCATCCGATACAGCAGCCACTACAGGTAACCCGGTGATCGCAAGCGACAGTACCTTCCTGGATGTGCTGACCTGCTCAGAGGGAGTGAACCATTATTTTACGCAGGATGATATTGATGGCATTACGCTGTGGAACGGAGAAACTCAAATTACGTCAGGCTATGAGATAACACAGGTGAGGGGGTATGACACGACCTATACGGAACAGGGTAAGGACTGTCATGGATTTTTAATTAATTTTACGAAAAATGTTCCGGCTCCGGTGACGGTGAAATATACTTCGCATGGTAAGCATCTGTGGAAAGTGGAAACGGCTGATTATACAAATGAGAGCCGATTCACGCCTCCCACAGGCAGTATGATGTCGGATACGGCTTCGCTGACGTACACAGCACAAGATTACCTTATGAAGTGGCCGATGGCAGTTGACTTAAAACGCGGATTTGCGACATGGCTCTTACACCTGAATATAAATGATAAACTGGAGTTTGGGTTTGATAGCTCGAGAAGGTACAAGGTTACGGATACAATGCCCGAAGACCAGACATTTTATAAGGCGTTTGTGGTTCCTTATCGGCACAGTTCGCTACAATTTGATATCAACGACGAAAAAGAGTGGAATAAGTTTCTTGTGAAAGAAGAGTATATTGAGAACTTAGATAGAGATGGCCGGGTAATTGAGATCGACGTCACAGACTATCTGCAAGAGAAACAGGAGGGGAACCTTAAACTTTTTGAACCAGAAGACAGTATAGCTATCTATGTCGTGACGAAGATAGACAAAGACATTTTGCTTGGAGGAGAAAGCGGCGGCAGCGGATCCCACACACTGTGGAATACAGCGTCTCTTTCGTATGGTGGAGCAGAGTTAAGCCAAGCCACAACAACGCAGAGTTTTAACCAGAAATTCCTTGATAAGAATCACGGGGAATACAATAAAGATGACAAGAAATTGAAGTACACCGTAACGGTAAACGAGCAGGGAACGGATCTCTCAAAACTTCTAGGAAGAGAAAATGAAAATGCCGAGGTAAAGGTCGTGGATACCCTGGAAGACGGCCTGCGTTTTGCGAGTAAGCCGGATGATGTGATAGTGGAGGTCTTCCACGATAACAAGTGGAAGAACTTGAGGGATTTAAATCTACGAGATAGTGTTCAGATAACAATAACTGAAAGTGTTCTGACTATTACTTATCACGATCAGGGTTTGCCGATCCGTTTTACTTACGATACGGAGCTTACCGGTACCGGCGTTGTCCATGTACAGAACAACGTGGAAGTGCAGGTGAATGGAGAGAAGGTCGTAGAAAAAAAAGACAAAGACTGGGTTGCGACTTTAGACATATCGGGCGGTATGAACGGCGACGCTACTATCCAGATTAAGAAAGTATCGGATAAGAACTCGAATCTGGGGTTGGATAATGCGGAATTTTTGCTGTCCAGGTACATGCAGGATGAGAAAAAGGAAGATGATGAGGAAGATACGTGGTCATGGCAGGGCGCTCAATACTTTACCACAAAGGATAGCGGCATCTGGAACGGACAGGGATTTGCAAGGAATGAGCTTTATCGTCTTGAGGAAAAGACCGCGCCTTCCGGGTACCAAAAAGCGCCGGATATTTACTTTGTTGTCGAAGGAACCAATGTTGGCAGTCTAAGAGAAGAAGTACGGGCGGAGTATAATAGACTCATGGCAGCGGATATATCCGTTCAGTCCGTTAACCCGACGGAAGGAATTACCATCAAAGATCCGCAAAAAACAGGCAAGCTGACGATTACGAAGACAGTGACGGGTACGAGCGCGCCGACGGGTAAAACGTATCCTGTGACTGTTACAGGACCGGAGGGTATGACCTTTAACGCTGGTCAGTTTTCCGGATTGCCGGAAGACACAGAGGTAACGTGCACAGGGAATACTGCGGCTTTCCAGGTTAAAGCTGGAAGTTCGGTAGTGATCAACAATCTCCCGCTTGGCGTGTATACGGTCGCTGAAGCTTCAGGAATCGGTTATACGGCGACTTATAAGGTGAATGGGACGGAATCCGCAGACGGACAGGTAGAGTTTAAGGATACGTCCGACGAAGCTGTGATTGAGGGTGAGGTAGAGATTACAAACACATACCTGGAAAACGGCAGTCTGAAAATTACCAAGAATGTTATAGGCTATACGGATACATCTCATTTGCCGACATTCTACTTCAAGGTGACTGACAGCGAGGGCAAGGTAGTTAAGCCAAAAGATGGCAAAGAAGTTTGGAGTATTAACTGGTCAGAAGATAGCTCCGTGGATAATTCCGTGACAATTCCTGATTTGCCGATAGGCCGCTACACCGTGCAGGAGGTAACTGAGGAGGGAAATCCTGTAAGCGAAAAATCTCCAGGTTTCCCATATACGGTAACAGGGCAAGGGGACGTTACTGTTGAAACAGGCGAAGAAGCAGAAATTACTGTCACCAATACCTATACGGCTCTCGGCAGTTTGTCGGCAGGCGGCGAGAAGACGGTGAACGGCGAGACTCCGACGCTAGACCAGATTGCAAGCCTGCAAGAGAAGGTAGAGTTCCGGATTTTAAAGAGAAATGCATCAGGAACATCATTAGGAACATATAATCAGGCAGGGCCAAATGCGTCCTTGCAGGATAATGGAACTTTTAGTTTTAACAACATTTCGTTCACACAGGCGGATATCGGAAAGGAATATGAATATAAGATCGAAGAAGTCCGGAAGTCCGGCGTGACCGATATGGATGGTTATACGGTAGATGACACGGAACATACCTTCAAGGTAAAGGTAGACGACAGCGAGGCGCATGACGGCAGCCTGAAGCTGACGGTAACAGACAGCAAGGGTGTAGTTGTTGATCCTGTAGGGCTGTCTGTGACCATCAACATCAATAACACGTATACGGCGGAAGGAGGCGTGACGCTTAAGGCAAAGAAGATCCTGAAAGGGCGTCCATTGGAGGGCGGTCAGTTCACTTTCATTCTGCATGAAGGGGAAACGGACGGCACAGTGCTCCAGAGAAAGACGAATGACAGCGATGGAACAGTGACTTTCGATGAGATTGAATACTCACAGACGGACGATGGCAGGAAGACCTATACCTACTACATTACCGAGGAAAGTGATGGCGCGCCGGGTTACATCTACAGCGAGGCCGTGTATAAGGTAACCGTAGTGGTGGAAGGCAACGGCGATGGTACGCTGACGCCGACAGTGACGTATTATAAGGTGGAAGACGGAGAAGAGACGGCAGTTTCTGAGGCTGACGTAGAATTTGAGAATACCTACGCGGCGTCCGGGCAGCTTCGGTTCACGGCGACGAAGCAGCTGGAAGGGAGGACGCTGGAGGCTGGCGAATTTACGTTTGTGCTGACAGGCGACGACGAAACTCATGTCGAAGCGGTCAATGATGCGGATGGAAACATTACCTTTGAGCCGGTCAAGTACGAAAAAGAGGGCACTTATACCTATACTGTCACAGAGCAGAAGGGTGCGGAAAGCAGCATTGCCTACAGCGATGAGACGTACACAGTGACAGTAACGGTGACGGACGACGGCAAAGGCGGTTTCACCTATACGGTAGACGGCGCAACAGAAGCGGAGGGCACAGACAGCGAGGGCAGCAGCATATATGCGATTACTCCGCATACCGTGGACGGCTGTAACTTCATCAACACTTACACGGCGACCGGAGAACTGCCGGTTGGCGCAGTCCGCAAGGTGCTGAATGGGGCAGAGCTCACGGCAGGACAGTTTACATTCACGCTGAGAGACAGCGATACCGGCGAAGTGCTGCAGACGGTGAGCAACGGCGCGGACGGAAGCGTCACGTTTGAACCGATTCGGTATACCACGGAGGACGTCGGCAAAACTTATACTTATGAAGTAGCTGAGTCGGCGACGGATGCGGCAGGCATTACGACGGATACCAGGGTATACACGATCCGGGTGACGGACATCAGCGACAACGGCGACGGCACATTGAAAGTAGATTATACGCGCGAGTATAACGGAGAACCGCTTGAGGAAGACGATGTGGTTACCTTCATCAACACCTTCGCAGGCTCCGTGACCCTGAACAAAGTCAGCACGGACGGCACGCAGCTTCCGGGTGCGGTATTCCAGCTCTACGCGCAGAATGCGGACGGCAGCTGGGGCGTTTACACCGGAACCAATCCGACCGGTACTTACACGACGGACATCAACGGCGTCGTGACCGTGCCGAACCTCCCGGCGAACAATTACTACTTCGTCGAGACGCAGGCGCCGGCAGGCTTTACCGCAGACCCGAATGCAAGATATGAATTTACGATCAGCCCGGCGAACACCAGCGCGACCGTTGGCGTCAACGTAAGCCTGACCGTGACCAACCAGCCGGAGCCGCAGGAGGGCCAGCTGGTAGTGACCAAGGAACTTACCAACAACGGCGAGCTGTGGGCGGCGGAGAACGCAACGTTCTATGTAGCGCTGTACAGCGACGCGGCGTTGACCAACCGGGTATCGGATATCCAGGCGATTGAGTTCCGCAATGCAAGCGCATCCTCGGTGACCTTCACCGGCCTCACGAACGGCCAGACCTACTACGTGGCCGAGGTCGATGCGGCGGGCAACGTGCTCAACAATGCAGGCGGCGTGACTTCCGGTGAGGACATCTTCACGGTGAACTTCATGAACGGCAACGAAGCGACCATCGTGGAAGGCGAAGGCACAAGGACGGTATTCTTCCGCAATGAGTTTATGACTATCCCGGAAGACTACTACCGCGAGGGCGAGCTGACCGTGACCAAGAGCCTGCTCGGTTCGGACGGCGCGGCGAAGGACAGCGATGAGACTTTCTATGCAGGTATCTTCGCGGATGCAGAATTTACAACCCTGTCCGACCAGGTATCGCAGAACGTCATCCCGCTGAAGATGAACGGCAAGTCCGGCGCCGGCAACACGGTGCAGGTAGCGATCGCACCGGATGCGCCGCAGACCCTGTACGTGACCGAGACGGATGAAAACGGCAAGCCGGTGGACGGCGCGGTACTGTTCCGCTACGCGGTCAGCGTGGAGAACGGCACGGTAACCCTGGACGAGGCAAACACAGCGGCGACGGTGGCGATCACCAACATCGAGGATGAGGAGAAATATTACCGCGAGGGCGAGCTGACGATCACCAAGCGTCTGCTCGGCGTGGACGGCAGCCCGAAGAACAGCAGCGAGACTTTCTACGCAGGCATCTTCGCGGACGCGAACCACACGACCCTGTCCGACCAGGTATCGCAGAACATCGTACCGCTGGCGCTGGGCGGCCAGTCAAGCGTGAGCGCCCTGGTGAAAGTGGCGATCATGCCGGGCGACGTGCAGACCCTGTACGTGACCGAGGTGGACGCGAACGGCATCCCGGTGGAGAACGCGGCATCGTTCCGCTACGACGTGACCGTGGAGGGCGCGACCGTGACGATGGACGAAGATACCGTTACGGCATTGGTGACCATCACCAATAAAGAAAGCACCGCCGAGGAGCAGTCGGAGACGACAACCACCTCCGTCAAGACCGGAGACGAGACCCCGATCATCCCGTTTGCAATCGCATTTGTGGTGGCAGCGGCAGCTCTGCTGATCATCGGGTTTAAGCGCAGGAAAAGGAAGGATGCAGAGTAACGGATTTGTGAGGATGGATTTGTAAGAACAAAATTTGTAAGAATGGATTTATAAGAATAAGACTGTTGAGCAGTGTGCAGTCTAATGAGTTTCATGTTGTGTCAGGATGCCTCAGGGCATCCCCGGCACAGCTCGCAGAGGTGTTTATTGCAAATCTACGTTATATAAGAAAACTACACAGTATAAGGAATCTGCATCGTATAGGAATTTTATATTAAATAAAAAATCTACACTTTATAAAGAGTCTACAGTAAATAAGGAATCTACACAGAACGGCCCCCTGTTGATTGCAGGGGGCCGTTCTTGCAGATAGTTCTTTCATGGAGTTCATTTCCGGATCGAATTTGATATTTTCAATCCAATATTTTTGATATAACATTTCTGATATTTTAAAATGACACTTTTAAATTTGGTATTTCAAATAGAGCTCTGCCCTTAATGTTTCATCATTCGCAATGTGGGAAAGCAGGTTTTGCTTACCGTCTTCAAGAAGTTTGGTAATCAGAGAGAGTACCCGATTTTCGCCCTGCAGGATACCTTCCTGTCGTCCTTGAAGTATGCCTGTCTGGCGACCCTGTTGTATACCTTCTTGTTTGCCTTCTTGTTTGCCTTCTTGCCTGCCTTGTCGTAAACCTTCTTCCCTGCCGCGCTCCCAGCCTCGTGTTTCGCCCCTCATTTCTCCATCATGGATCAGGTCGTCAATCGCTTTACACATACCAATATCCTCACTTTCTGCTTTTGACCGGAGCAGCTCCTCCACCCGCTTCTGCTCACCAAGCAGGATAAAAGCTGCCATAATTTCCACGTGATCCATCCGCTCCAGTGCGGCGCGGTTCCTCTGAATGTATTCGTATAATTTGTCTTTCGTTTGCCTATACTTTAACATAGAGAAAATGTGTTGTAAACTTGTTCTGAAAAATTCCGGGTGTTTGATATCGTTTACAGAAATCAGTTTTAACTGATTCCGCGGCAGGTAGGGCAGAATCTGCCCGGTTTTCTCATCCGATTCATCAATTTCCAGCATTTCATACAAACTTTTGCAGCCGTCCCAGTCGTCGCCGAGATACAGCACCACCGAGACCACAGGCTTTAAACGGTCATCTTTTGTAAGGCCGGACAAAAATTCATCGCTGCGCAGCTTTTCGCCTTTTGCAAGATGCTGTTTCTCTAATTCCTGCACCTGCCGGACATACTCCAGGGCTTCATACATCATGCTGCGCACCGGCATGGCATAGTGGACATGCTGCTGCGTCTCGTGAGCGAAAATCACCGAATATGTACTGAATTCAGCTTCCATCCGAATATCACCGTACCATTCAAAAGCGCCCAGTTTTCCGGTGAATGTTCTGTCGCACGTTCTTTTGCGTCCAGGCTCAGGCCCATCCCAACCTGTCTTTCCTGTATCTGCTTTGGACTGGTTCATTTTATCCTGTCCTATTTCGTTTGGCTCAGAACGCCTGTCCGTTTTCTTCCCCGGAACCTGCCCCGCAATGATACCGGAATGCCCGGACAACAAGGTCAAATCATCTTCCTTTAATATCTGTTCTCCACAGAACAGAGTACCGTTTATAAAATCAGCGAAAATGTCCTTTCGCTCCAGCAGCTGATTGACAGCCAAATTTGCTTTTCCCATTCAATACCCCCAACACAAAAACATACAGCTTTGCAGAATTCCATACAAGAATAGCCTGCAAGATTCCATACAAGAACACAAGGTCAAAAAACAAAAAACTACACTGCATATCAAGTTTCTTTTCTTTTGTGAGAATAGGCTGAGTCAGCCGGAAAATCAGAATTGAAATTCCTATATTATTTATAAAGTATCACATATATCGAATAATGTCAAGGCGAGAAATTGAAAATAAATTATTTCATTGTTTCTGGATGGTTAAAATACGAGAATCCTGAATACGAGAAACAGTAACATGCAGGATAGATATAAGATATTTATTACAAATCTACGAATATAAGAAAACTACATTTTATAATAATATAAAACATCTATATAAAACATCTATACAAAACATCTATACAAAACATCTATACAAAACATCTATACAAAAGGGGCTGTCGGTTAATACCGATTTTTCCCCTGACAAACGAAGATGAGACAACTCCGCCAAGATTCAGGCTTTTTTAAGCTTGATTTCTCCGCGGAGGCGTCTCATCTTTTTTATGGAGTCTATTTTTGGGCGCAAAACCCCCTTTTCTGGATTTTACGGAGCGCTCCTTTGACTAAACCGCTTCCTGCTCCTTTTTCCCTTCATATTCTTCGATCTCATGATGTAAAAACCGATGATATTTCATGATGTTCCGGCCTATGGCATACAGCATGAATTCTTTATATACTTTCTCTTTTGAACGGTAGTTGAAACGACGGAAGTTTTCATTCTCTTTGATATCCCCAAAGTGCCCTTCGGTCTGGATCGACCGGATCTGCCTCTTTTGGATCCCTTCCTCACTCTGGATATTTCGGTTGCTTTCTTCCTTCAGTTCCTCCCAGCGTTCATTGATCTTCATCACCTTATTCCGGTCCGGGTTCTTCCGGGCATCGTACTTATAAAGGCATTTTGATTTATGCCCGCAGCCACTGCAGTCCGCACAGCCGTATACTTCCACCGTCTGGGTGTAGCCGTCCTGCTCTTTGCTTTCCGTCCGGATATGGTGCAGCTCCCTCCCGTCATGGCAGATGTAATAATGCTCATCCTCAAAGGCTGCGTATGCCATGTTGTAATACTTCCCGATGTCTTCTTTAAAAGCGCGCCTCTTCCGTTTCTCATGGTCCTGAAGCTTGATGAAGCTCCGGATCCCGTTCCCTTTCAGATACAGCAGATTCCTTTCACTGCAGTAGCCGCTGTCGGCTGTCACCGCCTCCAGTGTATCCCCGAACACGCTCCGGTGCTTTTTCAAAACCGGGACCAGGGTATTGTAATCGGTCCGGTCATTGCTCACGTAACCGTGGACGATAAAGTAATTCTCCACTGCGATCTGGACGTTGTAAGCCGGTTTTAACTGTCCGTTTAACATATGGTCTTCCTTCATCCGCATAAACGTGGCTTCCAGGTCCGTTTTGGAATAACTGTTGCGCTCCTTCCCCATGATCTCAAAGCATTCCTTATACCCCATCAGGCGGCTGCCGCATGCTTCCAGCTCCTCATAGAGTTTCTGGATCTCCGGCTTATGTTTCCCCTTCCCGAAAACAAAGTCGATCCCTTCCCCTTGTGCGATCCGCATCAGGTTCCTCTGCAGCTTCAGGATCTCAAGCGGGGAACAGTTGTCGATCTCGATCAGGGTATTGTTGGAAATCTTTTTGTGCTTTGTCAGTTTCCG
>CANRIG010000045.1 GCA_947630595.1 uncultured Lachnospiraceae bacterium
GAAAAAAAAGGCTCAGGGAAACCATTTTCATAACGTTTTGTGCCTGAGCGAAGCGAAAGGAATGGATATAACCATGAATTACTATCTGACGGGAATTGAGGGAATGCCGAAGCTGATCGATTCCATCGGCGATCCGCTGAAGAATTTCAAGCGGAATCTGTACCCGGCGGCGTTCCAGGAGTTTTACCAGCAGAATTTTGAGACGCTGGACGCCATCGAAAAAGGCTACAATTCCGTGATCGACCAGGAGCAGTTTATCACCAATATGGCGGAGGCGCTGGTGGAGCACGTGGTGGAGACGGTCAACGGCTGCAGCAAAAAGAGCGCCCGGGAGCATACGATGATGAACATGAACATGGCGATGGTCGTGTTTGTGTTTCCCATTATCCTGCGGTACCAGGGCAATTCCTCGCGGCCGCTGGCGGACAAGCTGGAGGCGGCCTGGAAGCGCGAATTCCCGAAGACCAACATTCAGGCGGCGGACTACAACTACATCGAGCAGGGCTTCCACAAGAAATTCTGCTATATCACGACCGCGGTCTGCGAGTCGTTCGGCAAGCCCGACGACTGCTATGAGCTGACGCTGCTGCGCAATTACCGCGACACCTATCTGGCGTCCCTGCCGGACGGGGAGGAGCTGATCCGGGAGTATTACGACGTGGCTCCGGCGATTGTCAAGCACATCGGCCAGCGCAGCGATGCGCATGAGATTTACCGCTCCATCTATGATTCCTATCTCTCCCCGTGCATCGGCCTGATCGAGGGGAACCGGCTGGAGGAATGCAGGGAGCGCTATGAGGATATGGTACATACGCTCCGGGATCGGTATTTTTATCACTGAACCGGATCGAAGGTGAGGTTGCCGCAGAGGATACGGACGGGAGGTTTGCAGCTCCGCTGTCCGCGTGCGCTGCGGCAGCCTCATTTTGCGTGTCCGGAATCTTCGCAGGTTGTCCTGCATTTTGCGCCTTTGGAGTATTCTTTTGTATTTTCAGGAAATACTGATTAAGACCTTATCATATGTATAGAAGGAGGAAATCATGAGACTGGAAAAGCAGAGGCGAAAGGACGCGGACGGGAACAAAGAGCAGAACAGGCCGGAGGATATGCGGGAGGACCAAGAGCAGCGCGAGGCGATCCGCGAGAGCGGCGAAATCGCGCTGGAGCACAGCATCCACCTGCTCAGCGTGATCGGGGAAATCGAGGGGCATGAGTGCCTGTCGGCCAATTCCAAGACCACCAAGTATGAGCACGTGCTGCCGCGGCTGGCGGCGATCGAGGACAGCCACGACATCCAGGGACTGCTGATTCTGCTGAATACGGTGGGAGGCGACGTGGAGGCCGGGCTGGCGATCGCGGAGATGATTGCCTCGCTGAGCAAGCCGACGGTCTCCCTGGTGCTCGGCGGCAGCCATTCGATCGGCGTGCCGATCGCGGTTTCCACGGATTATTCGTTTATTGTCCGCACCGGCACCATGGTAATCCACCCGGTGCGGATGAACGGGACGGTGATCGGGGCCCCGCAGACCTACGATTATTTCCGTCAGATGCAGGACCGGATTCTGGGCTTTATCTCCGAGCACTCGCGCGCATCCCGCGAACGGCTGGAGGAGCTGATGCTCGACACCGGCATCCTGACCAAGGACCTGGGGACGATCCTGGTGGGCGAGGACGCGGTGCGCGAGGGGCTGATCGACTCCATCGGCGGCATCAGCGAAGCCCTGCGGAAGCTGCATGAGCTGATCGGGGCGGGCTGAGCCTGCCGCTCGGAAAAAACTTGTGCCGGCGAAAATTGTCTGCTATAATGTGCGGGAGGGTTTCCGAAGCCGCGGGATTTCGGAGACCGGTTATCTATTTTTGTATTGTGCGGAGGCGTTTATGACAATTATTCAATCCATCCTGCTGGGAATCGTGCAGGGCATCACCGAATTTTTGCCGGTCAGCAGTTCCGGCCATCTGGCGATCCTGCAGAACATTTTTCATGTGGAGACGGACGGCAGCATGCTGTTTGACATTATGCTGCACGTCGGCACGCTGGCGGCGGTGTTCGTCGTGTTTCACAGGGACATCTGGCATATGATCCGGGAGGCCGTTTTCATGGCCCGCGACATATGCCTCAACCTGAGGACCTGGATCCTCAACAAAATACATAAAACGGCGCTCCGGTACCGTCCGGTTGTGAACAACAGCTACCGCAAGTTCGTGGTGCTGATTCTGGTGTCGACCGTGCCCACCGGCATCATCGGCGTGCTCGGCAAGGACCTGATCAGCGATGCCAGCCGCACGCTGCTGATTCCGGGCATCTGCCTGCTGATCACGGGCGTGCTGCTGCTGATCGCGGACCTGACGCCGGAGGGCGACCGGAAGCCCAGGGACGTCAGCTACACGCGCGGCCTGATCATCGGCGCGGCCCAGGGCCTGGCCACGCTGCCGGGGCTTTCCCGGTCGGGCACCACGATCGCGGCCTGCCTGCTGTGTGGCCTGGACCGCAAGTTTGCCGTGAAGTATTCGTTTATCCTCTCCATCCCCGCGATTCTGGGAGCCGCGGTGCTGGAGGTCAAGGACGTGATCGCGGAGCCGATCGCGCCCGCGCAGGTCGCCGTCTATGCGGTGGGCATGGCGTTCGCGGCGGCGGTGGGCTATATCTGCATCAAGACCATGCTGGTCGTGGTGCGCAGCAAGAAATTCAAATATTTTGCATATTACTGCTTTGCAGTGGGAGCGGTCGCCATCGTCGGGCAGTTCCTGATTGTGTGAGAAAAACAGGGGAATATTGAGAAAAAGAGGGGAAATCGAATTGGCAGCAAGTACAAAGAAGAAGAGCACGGCCGCGCCGAAGGGCAAGAGCGCGTCCGGCAGCGGGAAGAAGAGCGGCACAGGAGGCCGCTCTGCGGGCGCTGCGTCCTCCCGCGCCAGGACGGCGCGGGAAATCCCGGCGGCGGAACCGGCGGCGAAGGAGACCGCCAATCCGCTGATCATGCGGGAAGCGGTTCTGTGGCTGATCATGGCCGTCTGCATTTTCATTTTTATCAGTTATTTTGGCATTGGCGGATATTTCGGGGGTGTGATTTCCGACGTCAGCTTCGGCATCTTCGGCATTACCGCCTATCTGTTTCCGTTCCTGCTGTTTATGGCGGCGGCGTTTCTGATTTCAAACCGGGGAGTCCGGGTGGCGGGACTGAAATTTGTGTCCTCACTGGGGCTTTATCTGTGCGTGTGCAGCTTTGCGGACCTTCTGATGAATCCGGAGACGACGGCGGACGTCATGAGCCTTTACGACGGCAGCGCGGCCGGCAGAAGCGGCGGCGGTGTGGTCGGCGGCTTGATCGGCGGCTTTCTGCGTCCGGCGCTCGGCGATATCGGGGCCGGCGTCGTGCTTTTGATCCTGGCGATCGTCTTTCTGGTGCTGATCACCCAGAAGTCGCTGATGCGGGGCATGCAGAAGCAGAGCAGCAGGATGTATCATTCCGCCCGCGAGTCCTCCGCGCGCAGAAAAGAGGCGCGGGCCAGAAGGGAAGAGGAGTGGAACCTGCAGCAGCTGGAGCTGCATGAGGAAAAGCCGGAGCAGGTTTCCTGGGCGCAGCCGGAGAAGCCAGCGGCGGGCAAGGCGGGACGCAGGGCGCGCTCCGCTTCCGGCAATGCGCCGGCGGCCGCTCCGAAGGCGCGCACGGAGATCGAGGTGCCGGTGATGTTTCCGGTGCAGGCGCGGGAGCCGCGCGCGAACCGCAGGGTGACCGGCGTCACCATGGATACGAAGATCGAGGGCAGCCCGGCCCATGTGGGAGCGGAGATTCACGAGATTACGCCGCGCCCCGGAAACGGCATGGAACGCCCGGAAAAGGAGAAAACGGCGGGCCGGAAGCACAGAGCGGACGCCGCGCCGGAGCGCGAGGACGCCTACATCGACCTGAGCGAGGCGGAGCATGGGCAAAAGCCGCAGCCGGAGGACTCCGGCCTGGAGCTGTACCATGCGGACATGCCGCTCCATATTGAGGGGATTGGCGGCGCGCAGTCCGGGGACGTGGATTTGACGGCCCCGCCGCTGCGGGACGATTTGTCCGCTGACCTGCGGGCGGAGGATGCGGAGACGCTGTCCGCGGATGCCGCGGAAACGGATGAGGATGCGCAGGATGGAATGTTCCGGACATCCGGGGAAGCATGGGCGGGACACGCGGCCATGCAGGCCGGCACAGGTGTCCAGACGGAGAGAAATACACGATTTGATGCAGATACCATGGCGGGCGCGGAAATGGGTATCGGCGCGCGGGCAGAGAGAAATACACGATTCGACGCAGATGCCCTGACAGGAGCACATACGGGTACCGATGTGCGGACAGAGAAGAATGTGCGGTCCGACGCAGATGCACCGGCGGAGACGGACGCACCGGCGCACGGCCCGGCAAAGAAGAATCCGCGTTCCTCTCAGAAGGAGATCGAGGACGGCATCGCCTCCGTGGAGGAGGAGATGGCAAAGACCGCGGAGGTTGTGCTGCCGGAGTACGTCTATCCGCCGCTGGATCTTCTGAAACGGGGACGGAACAGTTCCTCCTCCAACCAGGAGTCTGAGATCCGCAAGACGGCGGCCAAGCTGCAGCAGACGCTCAACAGCTTCGGCGTCCATGTGACGGTGACCAACGTCAGCTGCGGCCCGAGCGTCACCCGCTACGAGCTGCTCCCGGAGCAGGGCGTGAAGGTCAGCCGCATCGTCGGGCTCGCCGACGACATCAAGCTCAACCTGGCGGCGGCGGACATCCGCATCGAAGCGCCGATTCCGGGCAAGGCGGCGGTGGGCATTGAGGTGCCGAACGGGGAAAACAGCGCCGTGGCCCTGCGCGACCTGATCGAGTCGGAGGAGTTTCAGAAGCATCCGTCCAAGCTTGCGTTTGCGACCGGCAAGGATATCGGCGGCAAGGTGGTCGTCTCCGACATCGCGAAGATGCCGCACCTGCTGATTGCGGGCGCGACCGGCTCCGGCAAGTCCGTCTGCATCAACACTCTGATCATGAGCATTCTCTACAAGGCGAAGCCGGAGGAGGTCAAGCTGATCATGATCGATCCCAAGGTCGTGGAGCTGAGCGTATACAACGGCATTCCGCACCTGTTTATCCCGGTGGTCACGGACCCCAAGAAAGCGGCGGGCGCGCTGAACTGGGGCGTGGCGGAAATGATGTCCCGCTACGACCGCTTCGCGGAGGTCGGCGTGCGTGATCTGAAGGGCTACAACCAGAAGGTGGAGGCGCTGAAGGACGTGGAGGATGAAAACAAGCCGCAGAAGCTGCCGCAGATCGTGATCATCGTGGACGAGCTCGCCGATCTGATGATGGTGGCCCCGGGGGAGGTCGAGGATTCGATCTGCCGCCTGGCGCAGCTGGCGCGTGCGGCTGGCATCCACCTGATCATCGCCACGCAGCGTCCGTCGGTCAACGTCATCACCGGCCTGATCAAGGCGAACATGCCGTCGCGGATTGCGTTTTCGGTATCTTCCGGCGTGGACTCGCGCACGATCATCGACATGAACGGCGCGGAGAAGCTGCTGGGCAAAGGCGATATGCTGTTTTACCCGCAGGGCTATCAGAAGCCGGCGCGCGTGCAGGGCGCCTTCGTCTCGGATGAGGAGGTCGCCGATGTGGTCGATTTCCTGAAAAACAAAAACACGGCGGTCGCCTATGACGCTGTGATGGAGGAGCAGATCGCGAAGGTACAGCAGGCGGTGGCGGCGGCCCGCAGCGGCGAGGACAGCGACGCGCTGTTTGCGGATGCCGGGAAATTCATCATCGAGAAGGACAAGGCTTCGATCGGCATGCTGCAGCGTGTGTTCAAGATCGGCTTCAACCGCGCGGCGCGCATCATGGACCAGCTCGCCGAGGCCGGGGTCGTGGGGCCGGAGGAAGGCACCAAACCGCGCAAGATTCTGATGTCGGCAGAGCAGTTTGAAAACTATCTGGAGCAGAACTGAACGCTTTCCCGCGATATTTTGAAAAAATGAGGAAAGCTGACGGATTTTACCGTTGAATTTTTACGATCATTGTTTTATACTTGTCATGGTATCAGTCTGCGGCGAAAACGCAGGCGGCAGAAAGGGCGGGGCAACCTGCCGTAATAAAATGGAGGTTATAGTATGTACAGGATTTTGAAAGCAGGGCAGCTTGCCGGCAATATCTATGAGATGGTTGTGGAAGCTCCGCGCGTTGCCAAACGCTGTCTGCCGGGCCAGTTCGTCATTGTCAAAATGGATGAGGTCGGAGAGCGTATCCCGCTGACGATCTGCGATTACGACAGGGAAGCCGGGACGATTACGATTGTATTCCAGCCGGTGGGCGCTTCCACGGAGAAGTTCACGCAGCTCAGGACGGGCGACGCGTTCCGCGATTTCGTGGGACCGCTGGGACAGCCGTCGGATCTGTGCCTGGAGAGCGAGCTGGAGGAGACGAAGAAAAAGAAAATTTTGTTTGTGGCCGGCGGCGTCGGCACCGCTCCGGTGTACCCGCAGGTAAAATGGCTGCATGAGCACGGCGTGGCGGCGGACGTCATCGTCGGCGCAAAGACGAAGGATCTCGTGATCCTGGAGGACAAATTCAAAGCCGTCAGCGGCAATCTCTACATAACCACGGACGACGGTTCCTACGGCAGAAGCGGCATGGTCACGAAGGTGATCGACGATCTGCTGACCAACGAGGGCAAGAGCTATGATCACTGCGTCGCCATCGGCCCGATGATCATGATGAAGTTCTGCTGCCTGACCACAAAGAAATACAACCTCAAGACGATCGTCAGCATGAACCCGATCATGGTGGACGGCACGGGCATGTGCGGCGCCTGCCGTGTGATGGTGGGTGACGAAGTGAAGTTCGCCTGCGTGGACGGCCCGGAATTTGACGGCCATCTGATCGATTTCGACGCGGCGATGCGTCGTCAGGCGATGTACAAGACAGAGGAGGGCAGAAAGCTCCTCGAGCTGCGTGAGGGCAGGACGCACCACGGTGGATGCGGTAATTGCGGAGGTGACAAATAATGGCAGATGTTTTGAAGAAGGTTCCGGTCAGAGAGCAGGATCCAAAGGTAAGAGCAACGAATTTTGACGAGGTATGTCTCGGTTACAATAAGGAAGAGGCGATTGAGGAGGCAACGCGCTGCCTGCACTGCAAGAATGCAAAGTGCGTGCAGGGCTGCCCGGTCAATATCAATATCCCGGAATTCATCGCCGAGCTGAAAGAGGGCAAAATCGAGGAAGCCTACAAGGTGATTTCCCAGTCGAGCGCCCTGCCGGCAATCTGCGGCCGCGTATGTCCGCAGGAGAGCCAGTGCGAGGGCAAGTGCATCCGCGGCATCAAGGGCGAGCCGGTTTCCATCGGCAAGCTGGAGCGCTTCACGGCGGACTGGGCGCGTGAGAACGGCATCAAGCCGCCGGCTCCGGAGACCAGAAACGGCCGCAAGGTAGCGGTGATCGGCTCCGGCCCGTCCGGACTGACCTGCGCGGGCGATCTCGCGAAGTACGGTTACGATGTGACGATCTTTGAGGCGCTGCACGAGCCGGGCGGCGTGCTGGTATACGGCATTCCGGAGTTCCGTCTGCCGAAGCTCGACGTAGTGGCGAAAGAAGTGGAGAATGTCAAGTCCCTCGGCGTGAAGATCGAGACCAACGTCATCATCGGCAAGTCCGTGACCATCGACGAGCTGATGGACGAGGAGGGCTTCGAGGCGGTGTTCATCGGTTCCGGCGCAGGCCTGCCGATGTTTATGGGCATCCCGGGCGAGACCGCGAAGGGCGTGTTCTCGGCGAACGAGTACCTGACCAGAAACAACCTCATGAAGGCGTTCCGCGACGATTACGATACGCCGATCGTGCACGGCAAGAAGGTAGCCGTGGTGGGCGGCGGCAACGTGGCCATGGATGCAGCCAGGACCGCGCTGCGCCTGGGCGCGGAGGTACATATCGTTTACCGCCGCAGCGAGGCGGAGCTTCCGGCGCGTGCCGAGGAAGTGCACCACGCGAAGGAGGAGGGCATCATCTTTGACCTCCTGACCAACCCGAAGGAGATTCTGGTGGATGAGAACGACAACGTGGCCGGCATCCGCTGCATCCGCATGGAGCTGGGCGAGCCGGATGCTTCCGGCAGAAGGCGTCCGGTGGAGATTCCGGGTTCCGAGTTCGACATCGCGGTGGACACGGTGATCATGTCGCTCGGCACCTCGCCGAACCCGCTGATCTCTTCGACCACCATCGGGCTGGACACCAACCGCAGAAAATGCATCATTGCCGACGAGGAGACCGGACAGACCTCCAAGAACGGCGTGTTTGCGGGCGGCGACGCGGTGACCGGCGCGGCCACGGTCATCCTGGCCATGGGCGCAGGCAAGGCGGCGGCGAAAGGAATCCACGAATTCCTGAGCGCAAAATAAAATCATTCCGGACGGAGGCCTGGCGCTTCCGTCCTTTTTGTCTTATAGGAAAGACCTTGTCACACTAAAGTGTGAAAGTGCCTTTCCTATAAGACAAAAGCGCTTCGCGCACAGATGCGCACGGACGCAGAAGGAGTTTTTTTGCTTCGCAAAATGCGTCCGGCGCGGAAAAAGTGTGCTTCCTGATATTTTATGAGAAGCGCGAGAGTGTGCGAAGCACACTTTTTTATATAACGGGACGAAATGCCATGCGGTATGTAAGGAAACTATATGAAAAACTGAAAACGTACGCGGCGACGCATATCGGGGTCTCCGTGACGCTTTCCGTCCTGGGCCTGCTTCTGGCCGTGATACTGATTCTGCAGTCCTACGTGAAAAACCAGTATTTTGACTATCTGGTGGAGGAGGCGGACCGCAGAGAGAGCGCGGTCCTGGAAGCGGTCGCGGCGAACATCAACACCACGCTGCAGAGCCTCGTGGAGACGGGCTGCCGGATTGCGGTGGACGGCGAATTCCGGGAGCGGGTGGACACGGCGTCGGAAGGCGCGGGGAGAAGCCTGATTTTGTGGGACGCCATGCGGATGATGGCGCAGTATTCCAACAGCATTGCGGCCATGGCCCTGGTGACGGAGGACGGGCTTTTGCAGGAATACGGCAGATATTGGATCTGGGGCGGCTATGAGAATCTCTGGACCGGTGACCGGCAGGAGATTCTGACGGACCTGTACGCGCAGGTGATGGAGCTTCTGAAACAGAAAAGCGGCATTCGCTACTGCGTGGCCGAACAGCCCATGGACCATCCGAGCCTGCCGAACGTGGGGCTGTTCCATCTGGCGTATCCGCTGGTGGGGGAGAGCTCAAACTGGAACAGCGTCAGTACCGTGGTAGTCATTTCCTTCCGCATGGATGCGTTTGTGGACGGCGATATGTTAAACGGCTATTTGACCGGCCGGGACGACCGGATTATTTACCACGCGGACCGGAAATTCGCGGGAATGGACGCGGCTTCCTACCGTGAACAGCTCCTGCAGGAGGAGGACATCTGCTGTCCGCTGAAATATTTTGGCTGGAAGGCGCACGCGCTGGTCGACATCGAGCGGATGTACGAGCGCGTGAACCAGCTGTATCGAAGCAGTATCCTGGTTTACCTGCTGCTTCTGTTTGTCTGCGGGGCGATCTGGCAGCTTGTGATCCGCAGGGTGCTCCGGCCGGTCGGGGCGATTCGCGGGGCGATGGAGGACATCCGGCTCGGCCGTCAGAGAAAGAAGATCGAGATAGACGGGAAACACGAGATCTGGCAGCTGGCGCAGGACTACAACGCCATGATCGACGCGCTGCACGACCAGCAGGAGGAGGTCGAGCGCCAGCACCGCGAGAACACGCTCTCGATCAAGCAGAAGAACCGGGCGGAGCGGGAGGCGCTGGAATCGCAGATCAACGCGCACTTTCTGTGCAATACGCTGACGGCGATCAATTACAATGCGCTGGAGGCCGGCAATCAGGAGGTGGCCTCGCTGTTGAAAAAGCTGTCGCACATGCTGTCCTATTCGTTTTCGCGCAGGACCGGGCCGATCACGCTCGGGCAGGAAATCCAGTGGGTGGAGGAATACCTCTATCTGCAGAAATTCCGCCTGATGGAGGTGTTTGACTACCGGATCGATTTCCCGGAGGAATACGGGGAGTGGCCGACCTGCAAACTGTTCCTGCAGCCCTTTGTGGAGAATTCGATTCTGCACGGCTTCGAGGGCCGCGAGCGGGGCGGGCTGATCGAGATTGCCGGCCGTCCGGACGGAGGGCGCTTTTGCCTGAGCATCCGCGACAATGGCTGCGGCATGGATGAGGAAGCGGACCGCGTGATTCAGCGTGTGCTGGCGGAGCCGCACATTCTGGAGCTGGACGGCTTTGGAATCGGGATACAGAACGCGGTGACGCGGCTTCGCATGTATTACGGGGCGGAGCTCGCGATCCGGCTGGAGACCGCGCCGGGAAAGGGAACCTGTTTTACGTTCTGGCTGCCGCTGGTGCAGCGGCCGGATGAGGATTTTGCCTGAGCAGGGAATGCTCCGGCTCTGAGTGCAGACGGATAGGAGGATATCATGCGGATACTGATCGCGGAGGATGAACAGCGCGCCCGTCAGGGGCTGGAAAAACTGATCGCCGGCATAGACGGCGACTATGAAGTGGTGGCGACCGCGGCCAACGGGCAGGCTGCGCTGGAGCTGATTCTGGAGAAACGGCCTGATCTGGTGTTTGTTGACGTCAAGATGCCGTTTCTGGACGGCCTTTCCCTGATCCGCGCGGTGCGCGCCCGCCGGGTGCCGGCGGAATTTGTCGTGGTCAGCGCCTATGCGGATTTCCAGTTTGCGCAGGAATCCATTTCCCTGGAAGTGGCCGGGTATCTTCTGAAACCGGCGGCCAGGGAGGAGGTGGAGCGCGTATTGCGGAAGGTGTCCGCAAGGCTTCAGAACCGCCGGTTTTATCCGGTCGGCGAGCACAGGAGCCTGCGCGAAAAGTATCCGGACGCGCATCCTCTGATTCTGCGCTCGCTCGATATCATCGAGGCGGGCTATGCGGGAAAAATCAGCCAGAAGGAGCTGGCGGGGGAGCTGGGCCTGAGCCCGGAGTATTTCAGTTATCTGTTCAACAAAAACATCGGCGTGACGTTTTCTGCCTTTCTGCGCGATTACCGGATCGAGCGGGCGTGCGCCCTGTACGGGAGCGGAAGCTGCGACCGCAGGCGCGTGCCCTACGCGGTCGGCTTTTCGGATGCGAAATATTACAATAAGGTCTTTCGCGAAGTGACCGGCAAAACGCCGTCGGAGTACCTGCAGGATTGTGAAAAAAATATCTAAATCTTAAATGATTACCCAAATCTTAAAATTTTACCCCATAAAATTCGTGATTTCCACAATAAAATGGGTTGCATCCTCCTTGAAATGATGGTAATATATACATATCAAAAGCAGAGACGCGGGCATTTATTGTGCAAAAATGCAAGAAATGTCCGGCGTACGTGAAAAAAGGAGGAAATGAGATGAAAAAAAGATTGTTAGTTGCCGGCGCTGCCGTGATGGCGATGATGGCCGCTTCCATGACGGCGAACGCAGAGCCGACCGAGGTTACCCTCTGGCATTACTTTGACGCTTCCGCGGATAAAGAGGCGATCGTGGAGTGGGTGGATGAGTACAACTCCATTCAGGACGACATCCATATCACCAGCACCTATGTATCCAGGACTGAGCTGATGAACCAGTACACGGTAGGCGCGCTTTCCGGAGAGCTTCCGGACATCGGCATGGTGGACTCCCCGGATATGGCCTCCTATATTTCCCTGGGCGTATTCGAGGACATCACCGACCAGCTGGAGGAGTGGGGCGAGCTCGACCAGTTCTATCCGGGACCGCTCACTTCCTGTAAGGATCCGGACGGCAGAATCTACGGACTTCCGCAGAACACCAACTGCCTGGCGCTGGCATGCAACATGGACCTGCTCGAGGCGGCCGGATACGATCATATGCCGGCGAGCCTGGACGAGTTCAAGGAAATGGTAGCCGCTACCACGAACCCGGACGACGGCGTGTACGGCTTCGCAATGTGCTGCATCTCCACCGAGGAGGGCACGTTCCAGCTTCTTCCGTGGCTTCGCTCCGCATCGGGCGGCGAGGGCGTCAACGTTGACAACCTGACCGCGGAATCCGCAGTGAACGGCCTCACGGTGCTCGGCGACTTCGTTTCCAACGGCTACATGAGCAAAGAGTGCGTGAACTGGACGCAGTCCGACGCGTTCAACCAGTTTGCTGCAGGCAAGGCTGCATTTGCAGAGGTTGGCACCTGGCATCTGGCAATGACGGACGCGATCAACGGCGCTTTCAATTATGACTTCTGCCTGCTTCCGACCGGTGACGAGGGTACCTCCACATCCACGATCGGCGGCGAGAACTTCGGCGTATGCTCCGGCGCGGCGGATGTTGACGCATGCGTGGACTTCCTGGAGTGGATGTGCTCCAAGGAAAAAGAGGCTGAGTGGGCTGTCGTGGCCGGCAAGATCCCGACCCGCCAGGACTCCGAGGCTGAGTACACCTACGAGACCGACGGCTTCGACGTATTCGTCGAGGAGATGAATTACGCGCAGGCGCGCGGACCGCACGCTGAGTGGCCGTCCATTTCTGAAGCGATCTACACCGCCGCACAGTCTGTATTTGTAGACGGTACCGCTCCGGCTGACGCTCTTGCGGCCGCTATGGAGAAGATCACTCCGATTGTTGAGGAGACGCCGCTTCCGTAACTTTTGTTGATCCGACGGGCTGCCGTAAAGCATGCGGCAGCCCGTTTTCAATATGTGAACCGGTAAAAGAAATTCAGAGGAAGAGAAAACCAAGGGAAGGGGTGGCAGCTTCATGAAAAAATCCTTGTCCATGTCGGCGAGAAAAACGCGCGAGGCGTACTGTTTTATCCTGCCGGCATTTGTGTATATCCTGTTTGTCCTGGGATATCCGCTGCTGTATAATGTATATCTCAGCCTGAGAGACGTGGACGTCAAGAATCTCACGAAGGGCGGAGACGTTTTCATCGGTCTGAAAAACTACGCGGACCTGTTCGGCAACGCGACCTTCCGGCTCGTGCTGAAGAACACGTTCGTCTTTACGATTGCCTGCCTGGTGTTCCAGTTTACGATCGGCTTCGCGCTGGCGCTGTTCTTTTATCAGAAGTTTTCCCTGTCGGGGCCTGTCCGCGGCCTGCTGCTGGTCAGCTATATGATTCCGATGTCCGTGACGGGACTTCTCGGCAAGAATATTTTTTCCAACGCGGGTCTTGTCAACAACCTGCTCAGTAAAATCGGCATTATCGGGCCTGAGTGGCTTGTCAATACATCGACGGCAATGATTGCGGTCATCATTATGAACTGCTGGGTCGGTATCCCGTTCAACATGCTGCTGCTGATCTCCGGATTGACGAATATTTCGCCGGACGTCTACGAGAGCGCATCGATCGACGGGGCCAACTGGATTCAGCGGTTCGCGCACATTACCGTCCCGCTGATGAAGGGGTCCATGCTGTCCGTGCTCATGCTCGGCTTCATCTATACGTTCCGCGCGTTCGACCTGATGTATATCATGACCGCGGGCGGACCGCTGAATTCGACGGACGTGCTCGGCACGTACTCCTACATGCTGTCCTTCACACAGTACAAATTCTCGATGGGCTCGGCGGTGGCGATGGTGCTTTTCGCCTGCCTGTTCGTCGTCGGCCTGTTCTATCTGAGACTGCTTGTAAAAGAGGAGGAGGATTGATATGAAAAAGACGACCGGTAAAAAAGAGGCGACGAGAAACCGCGTCAAATGCGTGATCGCGGTGGTGCTTGCGGTCCTTTTCCTGTTCCCCGTCTACTGGATGATCCAGATTTCATTCAAGTCCGACGCGGAGACCTTCGGAAAGATTTTGAGCTACTATCCGCGGGAATTTACGTTTGAGCCATGGCTCGTCAACCTCCAGGACAAGACGTTCCTGCTCTCTCTGCGGAACAGCTTTATCAATGGATTCCTGACCATGGGCATCACGCTGCTTCTGGGCGTTCCGGCGGCATACGGCATGGGGCGCTACCGCGTGCGGGGCAGCAGCGTGTTTCTGCTGGCGTTTCTGGTGTCCCAGATGCTTCCCGCATCGCTGACCCTGACGCCGATGTACCTGATTTTCAATAAGATACATTTCCTGGGGACGCATTTCACGGCTCCGGTGGCGATTGCGGCCGCCGCGATCCCGTTCGCGATTATCACGCTGCGCCCGTATTTCAAGAGCATTCCGATTGCGCTCGACGAGGCGGCCCGGCTGGACGGCTGCGGCTCGTTCCGCGCGTTTCTGTCGGTCATGCTTCCGGCGGTCAAGACCGGTATCGTCACCATCGTCGTCATCTCGTTCCTGAACGGCTGGAACGACCTGGTCTATTCCATGACCTTCAATGTCGGCGAGACGATGCGCCCGCTGACCGCGAATATCTACAAATTCCAGAACGCGTACGGCACCAAGTGGAACTGCATCATGGCGTACGGGACGATTCTGGTGCTGCCGGTTATCCTGCTGTTCGTCTTCCTGCAGAAGTATATCGTGGGCGGACTGGTCGCAGGCGCGGTGAAGGACTGATCATCAAGGAGGAGGACGGAAATGGCAAATCAGGACGAAGTGAGAGATGTGTTCGGCTATTTTGAGAGAAAGGGCGACGCGCTGTGCTACCGCTACGAGGCGGAGCGGCTCGTGATCGAGCCCTGGGGGAAGAACAGCCTGCGCGTGCGCGCGACGAAGCTGGCGCAGATGGACCCGGAGGACTGGGCGCTTCTGCCGCCGCAGGAGCATCCGGCGCCGGAGATTGAGACGCGCGCGGACGGCGGCTCGATCACCAACGGAAAAATCCGCGCGGAGATCAATCTGATCGGCAAGCTGACCTTTTACAATGAAAAAGGCGAGGTTCTGCTGGAGGAGTACGTGCGCAACCGCAGGGATATGTTCGGCAGCACCTGCAGCTCGCTGGATGTGGAGGCGAGGGAGTTCAAGCCGATCATCGGCGGCGACTACCGGCTGTCGATGCGCTTTGTCTCGGAGCCGAAGGAGAAGCTGTACGGCATGGGACAGTACCAGCAGCCGTACCTCGATGTGAAAGGGGCGGACCTGGAGCTGGCGCACCGCAATTCCCAGGCCAGCATTCCGTTTGTGCTCTCCAGCCTCGGGTACGGGTTTTTCTGGAACAACCCGGCGGTCGGACGCGTGAGCTTCGGCAAGAACATCACGACCTGGGAGGCGTATTCCACGAAAAAGCTGGATTACTGGATCACGGCGGGCGACACGCCGGCCGAGATTGAGGAGGCGTACGCGAACGCGACCGGCAAGGTGCCGATGATGCCGGACTACGCGATGGGTTTCTGGCAGTGCAAGCTGCGCTACCAGACGCAGGAGGAGCTCCTGGAGGTGGCGCGCGAGTACAAGCGGCGGAATCTGCCGATCTCGGTGATCGTGGTGGACTTCTTCCACTGGCCGTGCCAGGGCGAGTGGAAATTCGACCCGGTCTACTGGCCGGACCCGGACGCGATGATCGCGGAGCTCAAGGAGATGGGCATCGAGCTGATGGTTTCCATCTGGCCGACCGTGGATTACCGCAGCGAGAATTTCGAGGAGATGAAGAGCAAAGGCCTGTTGATCCGCACGGAGATGGGCTACCCGATCTCGATGGACTTCCAGGGAAATACGCTGCATTATGACGCGACAAACCCGGAGGCCCGCGCGTATGTCTGGCAGAAGGCGAAACAGAATTATTATGACAAAGGAATCCGGGTGTTCTGGCTCGATGAGGCGGAGCCGGAGTACACGGTGTATGATTTTGAAAATTACCGCTATTATCTGGGCCCGGATGTGCAGGTCGGAAACATTTATCCGTTCATGTACGCGAAGACGTTCTTCGACGGCATGAAGGCGGAGGGGCAGGAGAACATCATCAACCTCCTGCGCTGCGCATGGGCCGGTTCCCAGCGATACGGCGCGCTGGTGTGGTCCGGGGACATCAAGTCCTCGTTCCCGAGCATGAAGAACCAGGTGGCGGCCGGCCTGAACATGGCGATTGCGGGCATTCCGTGGTGGACGACGGACATCGGCGGCTTCTTCGGCGCGAATATTGCTGACCCGGCGTTCCATGAGCTGCTCGTCCGCTGGTTTGAATACGGCTGCTTCTGCCCGGTGATGCGTTTGCACGGCTATCGCTGGCCGCTGCAGCCGCAGTACGGCACGACCGGCGGGGCTACCTGCGTCTCCGGCGCGCCGAACGAGGTATGGAGCTACACGGACGAGGTTTACGAGATTCTTTCCTCTTATCTGCGTCTCAGGGAAGCGATGCGGCCCTACGTGACGGAGCGCATGCGGGAGGCGCACGAGAAGGGCACGCCGGTGATGCGGCCGATGTTCTACGATTTCCCGGAGGATGAGACCTGCTGGGAGACGGAGACACAGTACATGTTCGGCCCGGACGTGCTGGTGAAGCCGGTGACGGATGCCGGCGCGCGCCAGGTGCGGCTGTACCTTCCGCAGGGAAGCGTCTGGACGAACGCGTGGACGAAGGAGCAGTTCGAGGGCGGCCAGTGGATCGACGCGGACGCGCCGCTCGCGCAGATTCCGGTGTTCACGAGAAACGGGTATGTGCTGCCGGTGCAGGCATGAGGACCCGCGGATTCATTTACGCTGCCGGCGGTTTCATAGCGGGCTGTCCCTGAGCGGGCAACCCGCTATGGGTATGTCAGCGGCACAAAAGAAAAACAAAAAGACAGGAGGTCTCTGCCATGAAGAGACGGATATCGTCCGGCGGACAGCGCGGGATTTACGAGACGGGCACGGGATTTTACCATTATATGGGGAAAGTCTGCGATCTGCTGGCCGTCAGTATCTTCTGCCTGCTCGGGTGCATTCCGGTTGTCACGGCGGGGGCCTCCTTTGCCGCGCTTTACTGTGCGGTATCGCAGTCGGTCCGGCAGGACATCGACACGGTGAGCAGAAAGTTCTGGAAATCCTTCCGGCGCAATCTCCGCGATTCCCTGCCGCTGTGGCTGGCGTTCGCGGGGCTGATCTTTCTGCTGCTGCTGAACTACGGGATTGCGCGCGAGCGGTTCGGAGGACTTTTGGGTCTGTTTCTGCAGATGTTCTACCTGTTTGCCGCTCTGATACTGATTGCGGCTGCAAACTATGCGTTTGCGGCGCTGTCCAGGTTTGACATGCCGGCCGGCTGGGTGCTAAAATTATCCTGCTATCTGACGTTCCGGCACCTGCCGCGGACGCTGCTGCTGATCGTGCTGTTTATTGGCACGTATCTGCTGCTCCTGGTCAATCTGCTGACCGTTGTGATCGTACCGGGGCTGTACGCCCTGCTGGCTTCCTATATTATTGATCCGGTGCTGGACCAGCACATGCCGGAGGAACGGAGACTTCCATGAAATTTACAAACGGATTCTGGCTTATGAAAAAAGAAATCACCCCGCTCTACGCGGTGGAGTACGCCGGACATGAGATGAGAGGCAGGGAGCTCACGGTCTATGCCGTGGGCAAACATATCGAGGGGCGCGGCGACTGCCTGAATGTGGGCATGCTGACGGTTCGTCTGTATAGTCCCGCAAAACAGATAATTCATGTCACGGTGAGTCATTTTGAAGGAGGATGCGCGCGGCGGCTTTATGCGGACGCGGCGGACCTGGCGCCGGACATTGCGCTGCACGAGGACGAGCGGCAGCTTGTCTTTCAGACCGGCAGCCTCCGGGCGGTGATCTGCAAGGAGCCGAACCGCTGGGAGATCGCCTACTACGACGGCGACCGTTTCCTCACGCGCACCGGCTACCGCAATATGGCCTGCATGTCGAACCGGGAGAACGGAAAGCGCTATATGGTGGAACAGCTCTCCCTGTCGCCCGGCGAGTACGTCTACGGCCTGGGCGAGCGCTTTACGCCGTTTGTGAAAAACGGGCAGAGCGTGGAAATCTGGAATGAGGACGGCGGGACCGCCAGCGAACAGACGTACAAGAACGTGCCGTTCTACCTCACCAACCGCGGTTACGGCGTCCTCGTCGATTCGATGGGGGACGTTGCGTTTGAAATTGCGAGCGAGAAGGTGGAGCAGGTGCAGTTTTCCATGGAGGGAGAGCGCATCGGTTACTATCTGATCGCCGGGGGCACCCCGAAGGGAACGCTCGAGCGCTATACGGGGCTGGCCGGGCGGCCGGCGCTGCCGCCGGCGTGGTCGTTCGGCCTGTGGCTGACGACCTCCTTCACGACGAATTATGACGAGGAGACGACGGGCAGCTTTATCCAGGGGATGGCGGACCGCGGGATTCCGCTGCACGTCTTTCATTTTGACTGCTACTGGATGCAGGCCTACCACTGGTGCGATTTTCTCTGGGACCCGCAGACGTTTCCGGACCCGCGGGGGATGCTGCGGCGCTATAAGGAGCGCGGGCTGAAGCTCTGCGTGTGGATCAACCCGTATATCGCCCAGCGTTCCCGCTTGTTTGCGGAGGGAAAGGAGGCCGGCTATCTGGTGAAAAAAGAGGACGGCTCCCTCTGGCAGACGGACCTGTGGCAGCCGGGGATGGCGCTGGTCGACTTCACCAACCCGGACGCCGCGGCGTGGTATCGGGGAAAACTGAAATCCCTGCTGGACATGGGCGTCGACTGCTTCAAGACGGACTTCGGCGAGCGGATTCCGGTGCGCGGGATTCGCTGGCACGACGGCTCCGACGCGGAGGACATGCACAATTATTATACGTATCTGTACAACCGCACGGTGTTTGAGCTGCTGGAGCAGGAGCGGGGGCCGGGAGAGGCCGTCGTCTTTGCACGCTCGGCCGTGGCCGGCGGACAGCGCTTCCCGGTCCACTGGGGCGGCGACTGCTCGGCTACCTACGCTTCCATGGCGGAGACACTGCGCGGCGGGCTTTCCCTGGCGTGCTGTGGTTTCGGCTTCTGGAGCCACGACATCAGCGGCTTCGAGCAGACGGCGACCGCGGACATCTACAAGCGCTGGTGCCAGTTCGGCCTGCTCAGCTCGCACAGCCGGCTGCACGGCTCGTCCTCCTACCGCGTGCCGTGGCTGTTTGACGAGGAGGCGTGCGTCGTGCTCAAAGAGATGGTCGAGCTCAAATGCCGCCTGATGCCGTATCTGTACCGGCTGGCGGTGGAGGCGCACGAAAAGGGGCTGCCGGTGCTGCGCCCGATGTTCATGGAATTTCCGGAGGACAGAAGCTGCCTGCCGCTGGACATGCAGTACATGCTGGGAGACAGCCTGCTCGTCGCCCCGGTCTTTGAGGAGAGCGGCGAGGCGGAATACTACCTGCCAGCGGGAAGCTGGTGCAATCTGCTGACCGGCGAGACGCTGACCGGCCCCGGCTGGCAGAAAGGGAAGTTTGACTATCACACGATGCCGCTGCTGGCCACGCCAGATACCATTCTCCCGATCGGCGCCTGCTCTGCGCAGCCGGAATACGATTATACGGAAGGAGTGACGCTTCTGCTCACGGAGTTTGCGGACGGGGCGTGCGCGCGGACCTTTATCCCGGATACGAAGGGACGAAAGGCGATGTATGCCGAGGCGGTGCGAAACGGCGGGACGATCACCGTCACCGTGACGGGCGGCGGGCGCTGGAGCTGCCGCATGGCAGGCAAAGCGGCGGCCCGCATCGAGCAGGAGGATGAGCGGGCGGTCGTTTATCTGTGAGAGAACTTTGTTTTGCAGAAAAGTGGTCTGAGTGAAAGGTTACTATCATACCGCACAGGAGGTTAGGAGGATAAAGATGAGACTGGCAAATTCCGTGGCGCCGGGGAAAACCGTGCTGAAGGATGCTTTCTGGACGCCCTATCAGAAGCTGGTGACCGAGGTGGTGCTCCCGTATCAGGAAAAGATTCTGAACGATGAGATTCCGAACGCGGAGAAGAGCCATGCGCTGGCAAATTTCCGCATTGCGGCCGGCGCGGAGGATGGCGCGTTTTATGGGATGGTGTTTCAGGACAGCGATGTGGCGAAATGGCTGGAGGCGGCGTCGTATTCGCTCACGGTGCACCCGGACCCGCAGCTGGAGCAGCGGGTGGACGAGGTGATCGCGCTGGTCGCGAAGGCGCAGCAGCCGGACGGCTACCTCGATACCTATTTTACGATCAAGGAGCCGGAACACCGCTGGATGGACCTGCTCGAGGGGCACGAGCTCTACTGCATGGGCCATATGATGGAGGCGGCGGCCGCGCACTACGAGGCGACCGGGAAGGAGACGCTGCTGGATGTGGCCAGACGCATGGCGGATCACATTCAGTCGGTGTTCGGCCCGGACAGGCGTTACGGCATTCCGGGGCACGAGGAGGTCGAGATCGGCCTGATGCGCCTGTATCAGGCGACCGGCGAGAAAAAATATCTGGAGATGGCGTCGTATTTCATCGACGCGCGCGGGACGCGCCCGGAATTTTTCGCGGACGAGCGTAAAAACAGGGATTTTGAAGTGTTCGGCATGGATCCGGAGAATCTGGACTACAACCAGTCGTTTGCGCCGGTGCGCGAACAGAAATCCGCCAGAGGACATGCGGTGCGCGCCGTGTACCTCTACCGGGCGATGGCGGAAGTGGCCGCGGCGGACGGGGACGAGAGCCTGTACCGGGCGTGCCGGACGCTCTGGCGGGATATTGTGGACCGAAAGATGTACGTGACCGGGGCGATCGGTGCCTGCGGCGAGCTGGAATCCTTTTCCGTGGACTATGATCTGCCGCCGGACCGCGCCTACGCGGAGACCTGCGCGCAGGTGGGCCTGGTGTTCTGGGCGAGGGCGATGCTGAACATCGAGGCGAAGGGCGAGTATGCGGATGTGATGGAGCTTTGCCTGTACAATTCCACGATCAGCGGCATGCAGATGGACGGCAGGCATTTCTTCTATGTCAATCCGCTGGAGGTTAATCCGGGGCTCAGCGGGGAGGTCTTCGGCATGCGCCACGTGCTGCCGGAGCGGCCGGGCTGGTACGCCTGCGCCTGCTGCCCGCCGAACCTTGCGCGCATGATTCTCTCCCTCGGGCAGTCCTGCTGGAGCGAGAATGCGGACACGGTGTATTCCCATCTGATGATCGGGCAGGAGGCGGACCTGGCGCTCGCGAAAATCCGGGTGGAGAGCGGTTATCCGTGGGACGGGGCCGTGACCTACACGGTTTCCCCGAAGGAGAAAAAGGAGTTTTGCTTTGCCGTGCACATTCCGGGGTATGTCGCGCCCGGTGAGCTTACCGTGAAATGCAATGGCGCCGCGCTGCCGGTACAGATTGCGCAGAAGGCGTCCGGCGTCAGCGCGGACCGCGCGGATGCGGCTGCCGTCCTCTGCGACGGTTATCTCTATCTGAACCGCAGCTGGAAGGACGGCGACACGGTCAGCCTGGAATTCCCGCTGCAGGTGCGCCGGCTGTACGGCACGGTGCGCGTGCGCGACACGGCGGGACAGACGGCCCTGATGCGGGGCCCGGTAGTGTACTGCTTTGAGGGCGCGGACAACGGCCCATACCTGCAGGCCCTGCGGCTTCCGCGCGGCGCGGCGGTCACGGAGCAGCGGGAGACGGACGGCGTGTTAAGCGGCTGCGTTTCCCTGCGGATGAACGGCCTGCGGGAGGCGGACAGCGCATCCCTTTACAGCGCGGAGCCGCCGGCCTGTGAGGAGACGGAGCTGAAGGCGATCCCCTATTATCTGTGGGGCAACCGGGGCCGGAACCAGATGCGCGTCTGGATTCGCGAATAACGGACACAACGGACAGGAACAGGAGCGAATATGAAGATTACCCTGCTTGCGGTCGGCAAGATCAAGGAAAAATATCTGCGCGACGGGATCGCGGAATATGCGAAGCGCCTTGGCCGCTACTGCCGCCTCGAGATGCTCGAGGTGGCGGATGAGCGGACGCCGGACGGGGCCCCGGAGGCTGTGGAGGAGCAGATCCGGCGGACGGAGGGCGAACGGCTGCTCCGCATGATCCGCGAGACCGACTACGTGATCGCGCTGGCGATCGACGGCCGGATGCCGGACTCGGTGGAGCTGTCCGCGAAGCTGGAGTCGCTCGGCGTGCAGGGGGAGAGCAGCCTGGTCTTTGTCATCGGCGGCTCGCTCGGGCTCTCCGACGCGGTGCTGCGCAGGGCGGATTACCGCCTCAGCTTTTCGCGGATGACGTTTCCGCACCAGCTGATGCGCGTGATTCTGCTGGAGCAGCTTTACCGCAGCTTCCGGATTATGAAGGGCGAGCCGTACCATAAATAAAGGAAGCGCATAAAATCCCGCGCCCCGGCATATGCTTTAGCGTAACAGAATCAGCGTCGGGGCGGTGTGGATTTATGAGAGAGCGGCAGGGGAAACTTTCCGTCGCGTCGGTCGCGCGGCTGGCCCGGATTCCGGAGGACTTCACGAAGGGCAATGTCCTCGTCTCGCTGGAGGGGCAGGAGCGGCTGGTGATCGAAAATTTCAAGGGAATTTCCTCCTACACCCTGCAGGAAATCCGGCTTCTGACCAGAAAAAAGAAGATCTGCATCAGCGGGAGCAATCTCCGGATCGAGAGCTATACCCGGGAGGAGATTGAAATTTCCGGCAGCATCCGGAAGCTTGAGTTTTTGTAGCCGGGCTGTCTGTGCCCTGGCTGAGGCAGGCCGTCGCGGACGGCAATATTTTGCGGGATGGATGGAGGAATAGAATGGAACTGCAGCTGCTTGACCTGTTGCGGGGGTACGTGCGCATCCGGATCACCGGAAACTCCTACGACCGGTTTTTGAACCTCTGCGCCTTTCACGGAATCCGGCTGTGGGAGCTGTCGCCGTCCGGGGAATCTTATGAGGCGTTTGTGAGCATCCGCGATTTTAAAAAACTGAGAACGATTGTCAGGAAAAGCCATACCGGCGTCGCCGTCACGGAACGCCACGGGCTTCCTTTTTTTATGCACCGCTACCGCCGGCGCAAATGGTATCTGGCCGGGATCGCGGCCGCTTTCGCGTTTCTGTTCTGGCTGTCCGCGCACGTCTGGTACATCAGTGTCGACGGAAATGTCTCACAGACGGAGGATGTGATCTTTGAGTATCTGCAGGGGACGGGCGTCCGCTGCGGGATGCGCAAAAACGGCGTCGACTGCAAAGAGCTGGCGGCGCAGCTGCGCAATTATTTCACGCAGTTCGCGTGGGTGGCAGCGGAGCTGCGGGGCACGCGGCTGCTGATTCACGTCAGAGAGGGCGTGCTCACGGAAGAGGAAAACCGGGAGAAACTGGCGGAGGAGGAGCCCTCGAGCCTGGCGGCGTCCTGCTCCGGCACCGTGGCGTCGATCTATACCAGGAGCGGGAGGCCGCTGGTGCAGGCCGGCGATGCGGTGGAAAAGGGGCAGGTGCTGGTCTCGGGCGCGCTTCCGATCTATGACGACAGCGGCGCGGTCAAAAGCTGGCGGCACGTGGCGGCGGATGCGGACGTAGTGATCCGCAGCACGCGCCGGTACCGGGACAGCGTTTCCATGAAAATGGAGCGAAAGCAGTTTACGGGGCGCGAGCGGACAGCCCGCCTGCTGCAGGTCGGCGGCCTTAAGCTGGCGCTGCCGTCGCCGTTTCATGCGCTCGCGCAGTACGACCTGCTGACGGAGACGGTGCAGCTGCAGCCGCTGAAAAATTTTTATCTCCCGGTCTATCTGCGGAAATATACGGCGCGGGAATACGAAACCACAGAAAGCACCCGCACGCGGGAGGAGGCGCAGCGGGAGCTGGAGGCAAATTTCCAGTATTTTTTAAAAAAATTAGCGGAAAAAGGGGTTCAAATATTTGAAAATAATGTTAAAATAAAATGGAATGAGAAGTCTGCCATCGCATCCGGGACACTGACGACCGGAGAGACCGCCCTCCGCAGGACGGCGGTTGCGCGCAGCGAGGAGGAATTGCCGAGTAATGAGTATGGTTGAGATGTCGCTGAACATTCCTGCAGAACATGTGCAGAACATTTTCGGGCAGTTCGATCAGTATGTAAAAAAGGTCGAACGGGCGCTCCAGGTGACGGTGCTGAACCGTGACGGCACGATCAAGATTCTGGGGAGTCCGGCGAACACGGTCCGGGCAAAGCAGATTTTTGAGAGCCTGGGGCAGCTTTCCATGCGGGGCAACGCGATTACGGAGCAGAATGTGGACTACGCGATCGCGCTCTCCTGGGAGGACAAGGAGTCCTCTCTGGTGGAGATTGACAGCGACTGCATCTGCCACACGGTGAACGGCAAGCCGATCAAGCCCAAGACGCTGGGCCAGAAGGCCTATGTGGACGCGATCCGCCAGAAGATGATCGTCTTCGGCACGGGGCCGGCCGGCACCGGCAAGACCTATCTGGCGATGGCGATGGCGATCACGGCGTTCAAAAACGACGAGGTGGGACGGATCATTCTCACGAGGCCGGCGATCGAGGCCGGCGAAAAGCTGGGATTTCTTCCGGGCGACCTGCAGAGCAAGGTCGACCCGTATTTGCGTCCTCTGTACGACGCCCTGTACCAGATCATGGGGCCGGACAGCTTTCTGAAAAACATGGAGAAGGGGCTGATCGAGGTGGCCCCGCTCGCCTACATGCGCGGCCGGACGCTTGACAACGCGTTTATCATCCTGGACGAGGCGCAGAACACCTCGCCGGCCCAGATGAAGATGTTCCTGACGCGCATCGGCTTCGGCTCCAAGGTGGTGGTGACCGGCGACCTGACGCAGAAGGACCTGCCGAGCGGCGCGCAGTCCGGACTGGATACGGCGATCCGCGTGCTGGCGAATGTGGAGGAGATCAGCTTCTGCGCCATGACCAGCAAGGACGTCGTCCGGCATCCGCTGGTGCAGAAGATTGTCAACGCCTATGAGGAGTACGAGAAGCGCGAGCGGCGGAAGCCGCCGAAGAAGCGCTGAGCGACGGAGGGAACCGTATGACGATAGATTTTGCGGACGAGAGCGGGATCACGCTGTTTCCGGAGCTGTATGAGACGGCAGAGCAGGTCGTTTCCTGCGCGCTGGACTATATGAAGTGCCCGTATGAGGCGCAGGTCAGCCTGCTGATCACGGACGACGCGCGGATTCATGCGCTCAACCGCCGGTACCGGCAGATCGACCGCTCCACGGACGTGCTGTCCTTTCCGTCGGCGGAGTACGGGACGGCGGGGGATTTTTCGCAGTTTGAGGATGAGGAGCTACTGGACTGCTTTGAGCCGGAGTCAGGGGAGCTGATGCTGGGGGACATCGTCATTTCCGCGGAGCACGTGCTCGCGCAGGCGGAGGCCTACGGCCACAGCGTCAGGCGCGAATACGCGTTTCTGATCGCGCACAGCATGCTGCATCTGATGGGCTTCGACCATATGACGCAGGAGGAGGCGGCGGAAATGGAGCGCCTCCAGGAAGAGATTCTGAGGGAGTTAAATATTCTGAGATAACGGGAGGACAAAGAATGAGGTACAAAAGGGTAAAGAGACTACTTGCAGGAATCAGTGCAGCCCTGATGCTTGCCGGCTGCCTGGCGGGAGGGATGACGGCATCCGCCGCCGAGAACGGATTTGTAACCAGCTATCTGACCGGAAAGCAGGTGCCTGAGAGCATCGGGCGCAAGCGGCCGATCGCCGTGATGCTTAACAACATCTACGACGCGCTCCCGCAGTCCGGTATCACCAACGCGGCGGTGGTCTACGAGGCCCCGGTGGAGGGCGGAATCACCCGCCTGATGGGCATTTTCGAGGACTACCAGGATGTCGAGCGCATCGGCTCGGTGCGCAGCAGCCGCGAATATTACGTATATTTTGCGCGTGAATTCGACGCCTTTTACCTGCACTTCGGACAGGCCTGGTATGCGCTGGAGCTGCTGTGGCGCGACGACACGCTGAATCTGAGCGGCCTCGAGGATGCCGGCTTCGGAGAGGGCGATCTCGTCTATTACCGCAGTGACGATTTCCCGGCGCCGCACAATGTGTTCACCAACTATGAGATGATTCAGGACGGCATCGAGTTCCGCGGCTATTCGACCGACTACTCGGATTCCTATCAGGGACATTACCGCTTTGCGGAGGACGGCGCGCGGGTGACGCTCGACAACGGCCAGGACGCGGGCGTGGTCAGCCCGGGCTACGACTACAACGACGCTTACTTTGTATATGACGCTGCGACCGGGAAATACACGCGCTATCAGTTCGGCGACGTGCAGATTGACAAGCTGACCGGCAGCGCGCTGACCTACGACAATATCCTGATCCAGTACTGTTCCTGGGGCCCGCAGGTGGACTCGGACACCTATCTGGATATCGATGTGCTCACCGGCGGTTCCGGAAAATACATCACCAACGGCAAAGCGATCGACGTGACCTGGCGCAAGGAGGGCGCGACCAGAGAGGACCCGTTTGCGGAGGGCAATTTCAGCCCCACGCGCTACTATGACGCGGACGGCAACGAGATCACCCTGAATCAGGGCAAGACCTGGGTCTGCATCGTGCTTGATACGGAGAGCGGCAACGTCCGCATCAGCCCGGATATGGACGCGTTCAACAGCGGCGAATAGTGACAAAATCTGTTTTTGAAGAGGTCCGACGTGAGCAGAAATAAAAAAAGCGGAAACAATTTTTTAGTGCAGGGAACCATTCTGGCGGCGGCGGCGATCATCGCCAAGATCATCGGGTTAGTCTACCGCATTCCTCTGCTGAATATACTTGGCAACGAGGGCGTCAGTTATTACTCGATGTCCAATGAGATTTATGCAATCATTCTCATGATTTCCTGTTTCAACCTGCCCCTGGCCATCTCCAAGCTGGTCTCGGAGCGGGTGCACAGAGGCGAATACCGCAACGCGCACAGGGTTTTCCTGTGTGCGGTGCGTTTTGCGCTGCTTTCTGGCGGCGCGCTCGCGCTGCTCACCTACATATTTGCGGGGGTCATCACCAAGAACCTGATGTCGTTTGAGCTGGCCGTTTACGGCCTGCGCGTGCTGGCCCCCGCGATTTTCATTTCCGCCGTGATCGGCACGTTCCGCGGATATTTCCAGGGCTACTCGACGATGGTGCCCACCGCCGTCTCGCAGGTGATCGAGCAGATCGTAAACGCGGTGGTGACCCTGGTGTGCGCGAACATCATGTTCAGCTACGGCGCTTCGCTGGCCGCGAAGGAAGGCAACGATTCCCTGGGGCCAGCGTGGGGCGCGGCCGGCGGCACCTTCGGCACCGTCGCCAGCCTCACGATCGCGCTGCTTTTCATGATGTTCGTCTACACGGCGCAGAAAAAGACGCTGATGCACAACATCCGGCGCGACCGCGACTCGGCGCCGGAGCCGGCCAGCGAGATTTACCGCCAGGTGATCCTGACCATTCTGCCCGTGATTCTGAGCTCCGTGATTTACAACATCAGCAATGTGGCCGACCAGGGCGTGTTCAACCGCGTGCTGGGGAGCCAGGGCTATACGGACGCGCAGTACGGTTCGATCTGGGGCATTTATTCCGGGCAGTTCCGGGTGCTGATGAACGTTCCGCTGGCGCTGGCGTCCAGCATGCAGCCCTCGGTGGTGCCCAGCCTGACCGCGGCGATCGCCTCGCGCAACCGCAGCGAGGCCCGGCGCAAGATCAACATCGCCATCCGCTTTACGATGCTTTTGACGATTCCGTGCGCGGCTGGCATGGCGGCGCTGGCGAAGCCGATCATCACCATGCTCTTTACGCAGGAGCGCGGCGTGCCGCTTTCGGTCGGCATCATGCAGGCGGGCGCGCTGATGATTATTTTCTACGGCCTGTCCACGCTCACGACCGGTATTCTGCAGGGCATCGGCCGGCTGAAGACCCCGCTGGTCAACTGCAGCATCGCGCTGGTTCTGCATTTCATCCTGCTGTACGTGCTGCTGACCGCCGGCAACCTCAACATCTACGCCGTGGTATATGCCAACATTTTCTTTGCGCTCGCCGTGAGCGTGCTGAACGCGCTCTCGATCCGGCGCTACATGAGCTACCGCCAGGAATGGTATAAGACCTTTATCGTTCCCGGCATTTCCTCGATCATCATGGCCGCGGCCGTGTACATCGTGTACTCCCTGTTCCACGCGTTCGCGGGCAACACGGTGTCCACCGTCTTCGCGATTATCGCCGGCGTGGCGGTCTACTGCGTCGGGCTGGTGACGTTCCACGGCATCACGATCGAGGAGCTGGCGCAGTTCCCGAAGGGACATGTCCTGATACGCTTCCTGCGGAAGCTGGGAATCGCGCGCTGAGCCGCAAACAAACGGCCTCCGTATGGGCCGATCTGACTGACAGGAGATTAGTGTGAAGACGTAAAGTAGGACCAGAAGCATAACGAAAGAAGCGCCAGGAACTGCCGCTTTTGAGTGTAAGA
>CANRIG010000046.1 GCA_947630595.1 uncultured Lachnospiraceae bacterium
CGGCGCCTGGGCGGGAAGATAGCCCGGCTGAAAGGCAGGGCGGAATTGGAGGCGGAGTATATGAAGATGGAGGACCGCGACCGTCAGATTTATCGGGACGGATATGAGGATGGAAAAAGGAATGGAGAAATAGAAGGTGAAGAGAAAAAACTGTATTCTCTGGTGGAGAAAAAGCTGGCCAGAGGGAAAAGCGCGGAGGAGATTGCCGACGCGCTGGAGGAGGATCTCTCTGTGGTGCAGAGAATCATTTCTAAATTAAAGGCCGGGAGGGGATAAAACAGCCGCCCGCAAAAGCAAAACAGAAGAAAATCAGAATAATATCAGAATAATATCAGAATAATATCAGAAGAAATACAGGATGGATACAAAATATAGAATAAACACAAAATAGACTCAGAAGAAACACAGGAAAAGCCAGCTCACGGTAAAGCAACCGCGGGCCGGCTTTTTTTGTATGGCAGGAAAGCCCTGAAAATTTTTTAAATTCCTGTTGACAAACTGGGAATATTGTATATAATGAATATATACAATAGAACAAAATGAATACAGGTACGTACCAGAGAAAGGGGTTCCAATATTGGACATTATCATCAGCAATGCAAGCGGCCAGCCGATCTACGATCAGATCAGCTCCCAGATCAAATCAAAGATTCTGGCCGGGGAGCTGCAGGAGGGAGACGCGCTGCCTTCCATGCGCTTTCTGGCGAAGGAACTGCGCATCAGCGTGATCACGACCAAGCGCGCGTATGAAGAACTGGAGCGGGACGGGTTTATCGTCTCCGTGCCGGGAAAGGGCAGCTATGTGGCGGGCAAAAATCTGGAGTTTGTGCGCGAGGAGCATCTCCGTCGCATTGAGGAGCACATGCAGGAGATTGTGGAGCTGTCGGCCGGCTGCAGCCTCACGCTGCAGGAACTGCAGGATATGCTGGCGCTGATTTATGAAGGCGAGTGAGCCGCCAGCGGAAAACTGCCGGCAAAAACTGCTGAATGGGGCGAAAAAGGACGGCTCCGAAGGGCAGACATCGCGTGTCTGGAGGGCAGACATCACGCGTCTGGAGGACGACGCATGGCAGGGCGGATCCTGCCGGAATGGAGGATATTATGAGCAACGCACTGGAAATAAAAGAGCTGACGAAGCATTTTTCCGGCTTTACGCTGGACCGTCTCAGCCTGACGCTGCCGTCCGGCTGCGTCATGGGCTTCATCGGGGAAAACGGCGCCGGGAAAAGCACGACGATCAAGCTGATTCTCGGATTGCTGAAAAAGGACGGCGGGGAGATCTCCGTGCTCGGCAGCACCCTGAGCGAGGGCGGCAAAGAGCTGCGGGAGCGCATCGGGGTTGTGATGGACGAGTGCAATTTTCCGGAGATGATGACGCTGCGCAACATCGGAAAAATGATGCAGAAATGTTACCGCACCTGGGATGCGGGAAAATTTGCCCGGTATCAGCGGGAGTTTGATCTTCCGCAGGAGAAAATGGTCAAAGAGTTTTCGCGGGGCATGAAAATGAAGCTTTCCATCGCGGCGGCGCTTTCGCATGACAGCCGCCTGCTGATTCTCGACGAGCCGACCAGCGGCCTGGACCCGGTGGTGCGGGATGAGATTCTGGATATCTTTCTCGATTTTATTCAGGATGAAAACCACAGCATTTTCCTGTCCTCGCATATCATAAGTGATCTTGAAAAAATCTGCGATTATATTGCGCTCCTGCACCGGGGCAGGCTGGTTTTCAGCGAAGAAAAAAATGAACTGTTGGAGCGCTATGTCATTCTGAAAGGCGGGGCGGCGCAGCTGCAGGGCCTGGACCCGCGGGCGGTTGTGGGCGTTCGGGAAAACAGCTTCGGCGTGGAGGCGCTGGCGCGCCGTGAGCTGGCGCCGGCCGGACTGGTGCAGGAACCGGCCAGCCTTGAGGATATCATGCTTTACCATATAAAATCCGAAAGACACGGAATCGGAACGGAAAGGGGCGTCTGAGATGAAAGGAATGTTGTATAAGGATCTGATCAATTTGAAACAGCAGAGAAAATCATGGCTTCTGATTATAGCTCTGTATGCATTTATAAGCGTGATGCAGAACAACATGCAGTTTTCGTTCAGCATGGTTGCCGTACTCTCCGTTCTGGTTCCGATCAGTCTCTGCAGCTATGACGAGCGCTGCGGCTGGGACAAATATGTGCTGACCATGCCGCTGAACCGGGTGGAGGTCGTGCTCGCAAAATATCTCTTTTGCTTTGCCTCGCTGGCTGTTTTGCTGCTGCTTCCGGTTGCGCTGGCATGGTATCTGGGGACAGGCCTGGCGGAACTGTGTGTTACCGTTGCGGTAAATCTGCTGATGTGCATGCTTTTGCAGGGCGTGCTGCTGGTGTCGCTTTTTAAATTCGGAACGGAAAAGGCAAGTGCGGTAGTCTTCATACCGATTGCGGTTGTATTTTTGGGAGTACGCCTTTTGCAGCGGTTTTCCACGATCGATGTGTATGGAGGCCTGCAGTATGTGCTGTCGGCAAAATGGCTGGGCTGGGCGGCAGCCGCCGCAGCCATCGCCTGCTATGCGCTGACTTTTTTCCTGAGCTGCCGCATATACGCCAACAAGGAATTTTGATCGCGGACGCGATTTGACGGCCGGGATTTTGCAAAATCCGCTTACATTTCTTTTCTCTGTCTGCTAAAATAAATGCAACAAAACGTTGCGTCATGCCGGGGAAACAGCATGGCGCGGCGAGAAGGAGGCAGAGAGATGACACAGGAGACATCTGCCGGTTCTTCCGGCGTGCGATGGCTTGTCATGCAGAGCCTGACGCACCGGAAGTGGGTATTGTCCGTCGTGCGCGGCACCTTTGAGGAGTATCAGGTGACCGATTTAATGTCTGAAAACGTGGACATGATCATTCAGTACGCGGACTATCTGAACCATGGGAGAAAAGGGGCGGCCCTGGACAACAAGAGCATCGACCGGCTGGAACGGATGCGTGACCGCTACTGCGGGCGGCCGCCGGCGCCTGGCCGCTGACAGGCTTCATAGAGTTCCTGACGCTCCGGGTCCATGCCGACCTGGGGCGTTTTATCATTTCCTTTATTTTACCGCTCCTCCGCGTCTCCAGCAGCGGGCTGCAGGTCATAACAGAGGCTGACGATTTTTCGTGTATTGTATTTCGTGCGCATCCCCCGGAGGGACTGCAGCAAACGGAAAATATATTTGACGTCTGCTATAAGAATAAGACGGCGGAATGTAAGGGAAATGTAAGATGACGCCCGGTTTCTGATATGCTATACTTAATTGGATGACAGGCGTTTTGGAAACGCACTTTTCAAAACGGCAAGGAGGGGCGCGCACATGTACCGGATTCTGATTGTGGAGGATGATATGGCGATCGCGCGGGCGATGCAGCGGCAGATTTCGCTGTGGGGCCTGGAGGCGCGGTGCGCGCGGAATTTCCAGGATATCATGGCGGAGTTTCGCGCATTTGACCCGCATCTGGTGCTGCTGGATATCATGCTGCCGTTTTTCGGCGGGTATCACTGGTGCAGTGAAATCCGCAAAACATCCAGAGTGCCGATCGTGTTTATTTCCTCGGTTTCGGACAACATGAATATCGTTATGGCGATGAACATGGGCGGCGACGATTTTATCGCCAAGCCGTTTGACCTCAATGTGCTGATGGCCAAGCTGCAGGCGCTGCTGCGGCGCGCCTACGATTTCGGCGCGGCACCGGAGACGCTGGAGCACCGGGGTGCCGTCCTCAATCTGGCGGACGCCACGTTTGCCTACCGGGAACAGCGGGTCGAGCTGACCAGGAACGAATACCGGATTCTGCAGGCGCTGATGGAGAGCCGGGGCCGCATTGTGAGCCGCGACGCGCTGATGCGGCGGCTGTGGGAGACGGACAGCTTCATCGACGAGAACACGCTGACGGTCAATGTGACCCGGCTGCGGAAAAAGCTGGCGGACATCGGGCTGACGGACTTTATCCTTACAAAGAAAGGGATGGGCTATCTGGTGTCCTGAGCATCAGACTGTCCGGCCTGCCGGCTGTGGAAAGAAAATAGAAGAAAAAGAAAGAAGAAAAAGAGAGAAGAAAAAGGAAGACAAAAAGAAAGACGGAAAGAAAGACGAAAAGAAAGACAAAAAGGAAAACAAAAAGAAGAACAAAAAGAAAAGGAAAGGAATACCTATGATCAGGCTTTATCTCAAAACGTACCGAACCGCCATCCTGATGTCCGCTTTGTTTGCCGGCGTCGCGGCGGTTATTTTTGAATTGTACCGGCTGCCGACGGCGGCGGTGGGCTACACGGTTCTGATCTGCGGATTTCTGGGAACGATTTATCTGGCGCTGCATTACGGGCGGTTTTGCCAAAGAAGGCGGGAGCTGGAGCGTCTGCTGCACGGCCTGCGCTCCGGGCAGGAGGGAACGGCGCTGCTGGAACGGCTGCCGGAGGCGCATTATCCGATGGAGGCGGATTATCAGGAGCTTTTGCGGACGCTGTGCGACCAGCACCGGGCGCTGCGCGAGCAGATGGAGGAACATTTCCGGGAGCTGGTGGACTACTATACGACGTGGGCGCACCAGATCAAGACGCCGATCACCGCCATGCGGCTGATGCTGGCGGACGACATGGATACTGTGCACAGCGGCGGAAACGGCAGCGCAGACGAGCTGCGGGAGGAGCTGCAGCGGATCGAGCAGTACGTGGAGATGGTGCTGTGCTACCTGCGGCTGGATGCGGATACGACGGACTATGTGATCCGCGAATACGATCTGGACGGCATCGTGCGGCAGGCGGTGCGCAGGCATGCGCCGGCCTTCATCCGCCGGAAGCTGCGCCTTACCTATGAGCCGCTCGGGGCGCGGGTGGTGACCGACGAGAAATGGCTGCTGTTTGTGATCGACCAGATTCTGTCCAACGCCCTGAAATATACGGTCTCGGGCGGCATCTCGATCACGCTGGAGTCCCCGAAGACGCTGTGCATCCGCGATACCGGCATCGGCATCGCGCCCGAGGACCTGCCGCGCATTTTTGAGAAGGGCTACACCGGACTCAACGGGCGTGAGGACAAACGCGCCAGCGGCATCGGCATGTACCTCTGCCGCCGCATCTGCAACAATCTGGGGCATGGGATTTCGGTGGCATCCAGTCCCGGGGAGGGGACGGCGGTGCGCCTGGACCTGAAAAACGCGGAGCTGGAATTTGAATAAAGAAAGGCCCTGCGGGACGGCCGCCTTACAGAAATGTAAGGCAGGCGTAAGCCGCTTCGATGGCGGCGGAACTTTTTCCGGACTACAATGACCTCGTACCGGGCGGCCAACGCCGCACACGCAAAGCCAGTCAGGCGAACGCGGACGGAAACCTCACGGACGCGCCTGGGAAGGCGGCTGACTGCGCCGCAGGCGAATCCGGCGAGACGGACGGACACCTCACGGACGCGCGAAACGCCGAAGGCGCAGAGCCGGCCCGGGAAAATTTCACGAGGAGGGAAGTACAGGCAATGGAAATTCTTGCAGTCAACAATCTCAAAAAAGTGTACACGACGCGCTTCGGCGGCAGCCAGGTGCAGGCGCTGAGCAACGTCTCGTTCAAGGTGGAGGAGGGCGAATACGTGGCCATCATGGGCGAATCCGGCTCCGGCAAGACGACGCTGCTGAACATTCTGGCGGCGCTCGACGTGCCGACCGGAGGGGCGGTGCTGCTCGACGGCAGAGACCTGTCCAGGCTCCGGGAGTCGGAGCGGGCGCAGTTCCGGCGCGACCACCTGGGCTTCGTGTTTCAGGAATTCAACCTGCTGGACACGTTTTCGGTGCAGGACAACATTTTTCTGCCGCTGGTGCTGGCGGGGACGCCGTACCCGGAGATGGAGGAGCGGCTGCAGCCGATCGCGCGCAAGCTGGGCATCGGCGACCTGCTGAAAAAATATCCGTATGAGATCTCCGGCGGGCAGAAGCAGCGCGTGGCCGTGGCGCGGGCGCTGATCACGAAGCCGCGCCTGATTCTGGCCGACGAGCCGACCGGGGCTCTCGATTCGCGGGCGACCGACGAGCTGCTGCGCCTGTTTGAGGCGATCAACCGGGACGGGCAGACCGTGCTCATGGTGACGCACTCGGTCAAGGCGGCCAGCCATGCGGGACGCGTGCTCTTCATCAAGGACGGAGAGGTGTTCCATCAGATTTACCGCGGGGTAAGCAGCGACGAGCAGCTGTATCAGAAAATCTCCGATACGCTTACCATGCTGGCGACGGGCGGTGACAGAGCATGAGTACGACATCGGTATCAAAAAGAGACATACGCAACCAGAAGGGCAGGGGCGGCAGCCTGTATCTGCGGCTGGCCTTCACGGGCATCTGGAAAAACGGCAGAATCTATATCCCGTACCTGCTGACCTGCATCGGTATGGTGATGATTTACTACATCCTGCTGTTTCTGAGCCGGAGCCGCCACGTGCTGGCGATGCACGGCGGCGAAAGCCTGCAGCTGATGCTGTCGATGGGCAGCTCCGTGTTTTCCGTGTTCGCGGTAATTTTCCTGTTTTATACCAATTCCTTCTTAATCCGCAACCGCAAGCGCGAATTCGGACTCTACAACATGCTCGGCATGGGCAAACGGCATCTGGCGCGGGTGCTGATCTGGGAAAATGCGCTGGCCGCGGCGGTTTCCCTGGGAGCGGGCCTGGTCTGCGGGCTTCTGTTTTCCAAGCTGGCGGAGCTGTGGATCGCGCGCGTGCTCCAGAGCGGGCCCGAGATGGCGTTTGAGGCGGATCCGGGCGCGGCTTTGCAGGCGGCGCTCCTGTTTGCGCTTATTTTCGTCCTGATTCTGCTGCAGTCGCTGTTTGTAGTGGGAAAATCGAAGCCGATCGACCTTCTGCACAGCACGGCGGTCGGAGAAAAACCGCCTAAGGGCAACCGCTTCCTGGCGCTGGCCGGCCTGGCGCTGCTGGCGGGCGCCTATTACCTGGCCGTGACCATCGAGGACCCGCTGAACGCGTTCCTGACGTTCTTTGTGGCGGTGGCGATGGTGATCGTGGCGACCTACCTGCTGTTTATCACGGCCTCCGTCGTCCTCTGCCGGATGCTGCAGCGCAGGAAAAGCTACTATTACAAAGCCAGCCATTTCATTTCCGTGTCCTCGATGATGTACCGGATGAAGCGCAACGGCGCGGGACTGGCTTCCATCTGCGTGCTCTCGACGATGGTGCTGGTCATGCTTTCCTCTGTGACCTGCCTGTATGCCGGCAAGGAGGACAGCCTGCACACCCGCTATCCGCGTCAGGTGGAGATGGACCTGTACGCTTTAAACGGTATGGAACGGATGCAGGAGGACACGGCGCTGCTGCAGAAAACGGCGGACGAGGCGGCCGGCGCCGCCGGAGCGGAGCAGAAAAACCGCCTGAGCTACCGTTACATTGCCATCAGCGGCGTGATGCGGGAAGATCACATATTGACGAATGCTGACCTGCAGGAGAATTTTTCCATTCAGAATGCGGCGGACATGGTGCAGGTCTACCTCGTGCCGCTGGAGGATTACCGCCGCATGGCGGATGAGGACGCCGAGCTGGCGGACGGCGAGGCGCTGGTGTATCTGTCGCGCGGGCAGTACGAATGCGAAGCGCTGCACATCGAGGGCTGCGGGGACTGGAAGGTGAAACAGGAGCTGAACGAGTTTCCGCGCAGCGGCAGGGATTCCTCGATGGTGATGAAGTCTCTGTTTGTGGTTGTACCGGATCTGTCGGCGCTGCAGGCGGCCGGACGCCTCAACCGCGAGCTCTACGGCGAGAACGCCTCCCCTGTGATCTGGTATTACGGGTTTGACCTGGACGCGGACGAAACGGTGCAGATGCGCGTCGCGGAGGAAATCGGGCGGCAGAAGGACGCCCTGCGCGAGTCCGGCGCGGTCGCGTCGGCGGTCAGAGTATACTGCCGCGCGCAGCAGCGGGCCTCGTTTTACGCGATGGACGGCGGCCTGTTTGTGCTGGGGATTCTGCTGGGCATGGTATTTCTGGTGGCCACGGTGCTGATTATGTATTACAAGCAGGTATCGGAGGGCTATGAGGACAGCGCGCGCTTTGACATCATGCGCAAGGTCGGGATGTCGCGCCGGGACATCCGCAGGAGCGTTCACTCGCAGATGCTTACCATTTTTCTGGCGCCGCTGCTGGTTTCCGGCCTGCACACGGCGTTTGCGTTTTCGATGGTGCGCCGCCTGCTGGTGCTGTTCGGCCTTTTGAACGGGAAACTGCTGCTGATGATCATGGCGGCCTGTTTCCTGGTGTTCGCCCTGTTTTACGCGCTGATGTACTCCGCGACCTCGCGCGCCTATTACCGGATCGTGAGCGGAACGGAGACACAGCCTGCTTGACAAAACGGGAGTAATTTACTAGGATATAGAATTAAGAACAGGTACTGCGATAAAGGGAAAAAAGAAATGCATACATTACAGTATACCTGCTATGAACTGGCCTGGTTTTTCCTGATTTATTCTCTGGGCGGCTGGTGCATAGGGGTGGCGGTGGCGGCTGTCCACCGCAGAAAATTTGTCAATACCGGCGTTTTGAATCTGCCGCTGTGCCCGGTGTACGGCGTTTCCGCCGTCGCCTACAGCGTGTTTCTGGAGGAGCTGAAAACGCGGCCGCTGTTTCTGTTTCTCGGCGGCATGGTGATCAGCGCCGGCCTGACGGTGATGACGGGGGTTTTCCTGGAGCGCATTTTCCACCAGAAATGGTGGGATTACAGCCGGTTCCGGGTCGGCTTCAAGGGCTACCTGACGGCGCCGCTTCTGATGCTGTTCGGAGCCGCCGCCGTCGGCGTGCTGTGGCTCGGCAATCCGCTGCTGGTACGCCTGATTCACCTGATTCCGCTCGGCGTCGGCCGCATCCTGCTGTTTGCCCTGCTCGGTATGTCGGCGCTTGACCTGCTGGGGGCGCTGGCGGTGGTCTGGCGCTGGCGGCGCTATGTCAACCGCATGGCCGGGGTGCGGGACAATCTGCAGAAGGTTTCGGATTCCTTCGGCAATGCGATCACCGCCCTGGTCCGCCGCAGGCTGGAGCGCTCCTACCCGAACATCGAGACGGCGAAAATCCTGCGGGCCAGGGCCGGCGAAACGCCGGCGGAGCGGACCAGATTCGCCGAGGGAAACTGCTTTTACAAGCTGGTATGGCTGTTTCTGATCGGCTCCCTGATCGGGGATCTGACGGAGACGGTATTCTGCCGCTTCGCGCTGGGCTCGTGGATGAGCCGTAGCAGCGTGGTCTACGGGCCGTTCAGCATTGTCTGGGGCCTGGCGTGCGCGCTGCTGACGGCGTTTCTGTACCGTTACCGCAACCGCTCGGACCGCTTTATCTTCCTGTACGGCACGGTGGTCGGCGGCACGTATGAATACATATGCAGCGTGTTTACGGAGATGGTGTTCGGCACGGTGTTCTGGAATTACAGCAAACTGCCGTTCAACCTCGGCGGCCGCGTCAACCTGCTGTACTGTTTTTTCTGGGGGATTGTGGCCGTGCTCTGGCTCAAGGGCATTTATCCGCTGCTGTCGCATCTGATCGAGCGCATCCCGCGCAGAATCGGGCCGGCGCTGACCTGGATCCTGGTGATCGCGATGACGCTCAACGTCGGCATTTCCTCTCTGGCGCTGGGGCGCTACGCGCAGCGGCAGCACGGGGTGGAAGCGAAAAGCAGCCTCGCCGTCCTCCTTGACGAGCATTTCCCCGACGAGCGGATGGCAAAGATATATCCCAAGGCGAGAATCGTGGACTGAGGCGCGCCCTGGAAAAAAGACAAAAGCCGGCGGACCGTGCGCCCTTTCGGGGAAGGCACGGCCGGGCGGAGAGCGGAGGTGTCGTGATGGAGACAAAGGAACGGAATGTGAACGCGGACCTGATCCGCTGCGTGGCGGTGTTCAGTGTGGTATCCGTGCATTTTCTGAAAAATACGGGCTTTTACGGCGTGCCGGTGGAGGGCGGAGTGATGCTGTTCCAGTGCATCTTCCGTTCTTTCTTCATGGTCTGCGTGCCGCTGTTCATGATCCTGACCGGCTATCTGATGTGGCAGAAGACGCTGAGCCGCCGCTATTACCGCGGCATATGCAAAACGCTGGAAATTTATGTGCTGGCCAGCATCGCCTGCCTCCTGTTCAAAAAATTTGCGCTCGGCTACCATGTCACCTGGGCGTCGGCGATTCTGGGGATTCTGGACTTTGACGCGGCCAATTATGCGTGGTACATCGAAATGTACATCGGCCTTTTCCTGATGATCCCGTTCCTCAATCTGGCCTATCACGGCCTGAAGGACAAACGGCAGAAGCAGATACTGGTGCTGACGATGATGGCGCTCACGCTGCTGCCCAAGATACTCAACAATTTCAACTTCACGACGCCCGGCTGGTGGGCGGCGCCGTCTCAGCTCGAGAGCTACGACCCGCTGGTGCCGGCTTTCTTCACGGCCATGTATCCCATCACATATTATTTTATCGGCGCTTATCTGCGCGAGTTCGGCGCGCCCCTTGGCCGGCGCCTCAGCCTGCTTCTGTGGATTCTGTCGGTGCTGGCGTTTGGCTGTTACAATTATTACCGCAGCTTCGGGGTGAATTTCATCTGGGGCAGCAACAATACCTGGGGCGGGGAAAACCTGATCACGGCCTCTCTCCTGTTCATGCTCCTGCTCGGCGTCCGCACCGGGGGCTGGCCGCGGGCGGTGAAGCGGACGCTGGCGTTTGTCTCCGGCATTTCGCTCGGCCTCTATCTGATCTCCTGGATTTCTGACATCATCATTTACGACAACTGCTTCAATCTGCTGGTGCCGGAGGTGGAGCGGCGCATCTTTTACTATCCGCTGGTGGCGCCGGCGGTATTCCTGCTCTCGATGCTGTTCGCGGTGATTCTGTATTTGGTTCAGGCGGCGTTTGGACGGCTGAAATCATTAAAGTAAGAGGCATTTTCAATAAGTGTATTCACTCTCTGTTTGACAAAATCTATATTGTAAGGTATGATGGAAGAACCTGTTAACGAGGACCGGCGCGTCGTCCGCGCGGTCCCCCTGTAAAAGATGAGGTGAGTTCTATCAGAAAGAGAGTGAAAAAACGGCTGGCGCTGCTCGGACTGATCTGTGCGCTCTGCTTTGGCAGCGCGCTGAGCGCTTCCGCGGCGAAAAACGTGGTCACGGCGGCGAAGACGGTTTCCGGCGGCACGTGGGTGAAAAGCGGCTCCGGAAAGAAGTACCGGTATGCGGACGGCAGCTACGCCAGGAGCGTCTGGCTGAACGTCGGCGGCAGCGTCTACCGCATCAATTCCCAAGGGCTGCGCATGAGCGGCTGGTTTTCGGTCGGCGGCACGAAATACTACGCCGGCACGAATGGGAAGCTCTACGTAAAGCGGTGGCTGACCTACAAAAGCCACAAGTACTACTTCCAGTCCGACGCGAACTATGCAAGGAGCAAGTGGGTAAAGATTGGCGGGAAATACTACTATTTCCTGAAGAGCGGCAAGATGGCGGCGAACCGCCAGGTCGGCAAATACTATGTGGGGCCGGACGGCGTCCGCGTGACCGATACGGACACGCCCGGGGAGCCGGAGGAGACGGAAGAGACGGACCCGGAGATTCTGGCGTTTGACGGCAATTATATCTTTGTCGGCGATTCGCGGACCGTGGAGCTGAAAGAATACGCGCCGCGCGCGGACGCGGCCTACATCGGCGGCGTCAACACGGGCTATCCGTGGCTGAAGAGCACGGCCGGGCCGCTGCTGCAGCGCTATCTGAAGAAAAAGCCGAACGTCAAAGTGGTGCTGGCCTTCGGCGTCAACGACCCCGACTACATCGACGACTACATCGCGTACTATAGGGAACTGATGGCGGCCTATCCGCAGACGAAGTTTTACGTGCTGTCGGCGAATCCGGTGGATGAGGAGAAGCAGAAGGAGTACGGCGGCTGGATTACAAACCGCCTGATTCTCTCGTTCAACAAGAAGCTCAAGGCGGCGTTCAAAAAGCCGACGTTTGTGGCCTCTTTCTCCTATATGAAGAAAAACGGGTTTGAGACGAGGGACGGCATACATTACGAGCCGGCTACCTATCAGATGCTGGACAGCTTCATCATCAGCAAGATCGGCTGAGCAGGACGGCCATTTGCGCCGTTTACGGCAGGGCGGGGAGACTGCCCTGCTATTTTTTACTTGTGGAGCGGCTGCAAACATGGTAAACTGATACTGGATTATTGTGCCGCCTGAAGGCACAGTGTGAAGCGGAGGGATATTCCGAATGAAATTAGAGAAACTTTTAGAACAGGTATCCTATGAATGCGTGCAGGGCTCCACGGACGTGGAAGTCAGCCGCCTGGCCAACGACTCGCGCCAGGTGGAGGACGGCTCGCTGTTTTTCTGCATTAAGGGCGCGGTCACGGACGGGCACCGGTACGTGCCGGATGTGGTGGAAAAGGGGGCCCGGGTGCTGGTGGTGCAGGACCCGGTGGAGGCTCCGCCGGAGGTGACGGTGATCCGGGTCGGGGACACGCGCTACGCGATGGCGCTGATTTCGGCGGCGTATTTCGGCTACCCGGCCAATGAGATGCGGATCATCGGCATCACGGGCACCAAGGGCAAGACCACGACCACCTATATGGTGAAGTCGATTCTGGAGTCCGCGGGCTACAAGGTGGGCCTGATCGGCACGATCGAGGTGATCATCGGCGACGAGACGATACCGGCGCACAACACGACGCCGGAATCCTACACGATTCAGGAGTATTTCCGCCGCATGGCCGACGCCGGCTGCCAGGTGGTGGTGATGGAGGTGTCCTCCCAGGGCCTGATGCTGCACCGGACGGCAGGGATTCCCTTTGAGATCGGCATCTTTACCAACATCGAGCCGGATCACATCGGGCCCGCGGAGCACGCGGATTTTGAGGATTATATCGAGTGCAAGAGCCGGCTGTTTAGGCAATGCCGCTACGGCATCGTCAATGCCGACGACCAGCATCTGGAGCGGGTGCTGCGGGGGCATACCTGCGAGGTTGAGCGCTTCGGCTTTTCGGAGGACGCCGGGATCCGGGCGCAGGACCTGCAGCTTGTGACGCGGCCGGGCTATCTGGGCATCGCCTACCATGTGCAGTGCGGCGGCCGTCACGCGGCGGCTGTCCCGGCGGAGGGTTTTGACGTCGAGGTCGATATTCCGGGCAAGTTCAGCGTGTACAATTCGCTGACCGCCATCGCCGTCTGCCTGCATTTCGCGGTGGCCGTGGAAGACATCAAAAAAGCGCTCCGGGCGGTCAGAGTCAAGGGGCGCGTGGAGATGATCAAGGTGTCGGATCAGTTTACGCTGATGATCGACTATGCGCACAACGCGATGGCGCTGGAGAGCCTGCTGACGACGCTGCGGGCCTACCGGCCGCACCGTCTGGTGTGCCTGTTCGGCTGCGGGGGCAACCGCTCGAAGCTGCGGCGCTACGAGATGGGCGAGGTGTCGGGCCGCCATGCCGACCTGAGCATCATCACCTCCGACAACCCGCGCTACGAGAAGCCGGAGGATATCATCGCCGACATCATCGTCGGCATCGGGCGCACGGACGGCGAATATGTAAAGATCACCGACCGCAAGGAGGCGATCGCCTACGCCATCCACCACGGGGAGCCGGGCGATATCATCGTCCTCGCCGGCAAGGGCCACGAGGACTACCAGGAGATCGAGGGCAGGCATTACCCGATGGATGAGCGCGTGCTGATTCAGGAGATACTGGAAGGAAGATAGAACATTCTATGGAATTATTTGCGGATATCATCATTGATATCTCACACAGCAGGCTGGACCAGACGTTCCAGTACCGCGTGCCTCCAAAGCTGCGGGAGACGCTGGAGCCGGGCAACGTCGTAGAGGTGCCGTTCGGCCGCGGCGACCGGCCGAGGAAGGGCTATGTGCTGCGGATTACGGAGCACAGCGCCTGCCCGCCGGAGAAGCTCAAGGACATCCGGCGGCTGGAGACCGGCCTGGTGGGCGCGGAGTCGAAGCTCACGGCGCTGGCGCTGTGGATGCGCGATTACTACGGCTCCACGACGGTGCAGGCGCTGCGGACGGCGCTGCCGTTTCGCCAGAAGGCGCCGCAGAAGCAGAAAAAGCGCGTGGTGCTGTGCCTTTCCCGGGAGGAGGGGCAGGCGCGGCTGGCGCAGTTTCGGGCGAAGAATCAGACCGCCCGGGCCCGGCTGCTGGAGGCCCTGCTCGACGAGCCCTCGCTGCCGCAGGAGATTGTCAGCGGCAGCCTGAAAATCACGGCCCCGGTGCTGCGGGCGCTGGAGGAGCAGGGGATCGTGCGGCAGGAGACGGAGCAGGTTTACCGCACGCCTGCGCTGCTGCGGCAGCTGGAGACGGAACGGGAAGACCGGGCGGGACGGCGGCCGGAGGCGGGGCATCAGGAATCCGGCGGGCTGCGCCTGAACGCGGAGCAGCAATACATCGTGGATACGGTCGCCGCGGAATGGCAGCGGCCGGGGGCCAGATGCTATCTGATTCACGGAGTGACCGGCAGCGGCAAGACCGCCGTGTACCTCGAGCTGATCGCCGCCGCTTTGGCGCGCGGGCAGCAGGCGATCCTGCTGATTCCGGAGATTTCGCTGACGTACCAGAACGTGATCCGCTTTTACCGCCGCTTCGGGGACCGGATTTCCATTCTCCACTCGCGGCTGTCGCAGGCGGAGCGCTACGATCAGTTTGAGCGGGCGCGCACGGGCGACATCGACGTGATGATCGGCCCGCGCTCGGCGCTGTTTACGCCGTTCCCGAATCTGGGCATCATCATCATTGACGAGGAGCATGAGACCTCCTACCGGAGCGAGACGGTGCCCTGCTATGACGCCAGGGAGACCGCGCGCAAGCGGGCGGAGCTGGAGGGAGCCGCGCTGGTGCTGGGCTCGGCGACCCCGTCCCTGGAAGCCTATTACGAGGCGGAGCAGGGAAAGAGCCGGCTGTTTGAGATCCGGCGGCGCGCGACCGGCGGCGTGCTGCCGTCGGTGACCACGGTGGATATGCGAGGAGAGCTGGCGGCGGGCAACCGCTCGATTCTGAGCCGCTCCCTCCACGAGAAAATCGCGCAGCGGCTGGAGCGGGGGCAGCAGACGATGCTGTTTCTGAACCGCCGCGGCTATGCGGGCTTCGTGTCCTGCCGCTCCTGCGGCCACGTCATAAAATGCCCGCACTGCGACGTGTCGCTGTCGCTGCACCGGGACGCTCGGCTGGTCTGCCACTACTGCGGCTACGAGGAACCGGCGGCGCGGAAGTGCCCCTCCTGCGGTTCGCCGTACATCGGCGGCTTCAAGGCGGGGACGCAGCAGATTGAGGAGCTCGCGGCGGCGGCGTTCCCGGGGGTGCGGGTTCTGCGGATGGACGCGGACACCACCCGGGGGCAGGACGGCCACGCCGAGATTCTGCGGGCGTTCGGCGCCGGGGAGGCCGACCTTCTGGTGGGCACGCAGATGATCGTAAAGGGCCACGATTTCCCGCGGGTGACGCTGGTGGGGATTCTGGCCGCCGACCTTTCGCTGAACCTCAGCGACTACCGGGCGGCGGAGCGCACGTTCCAGCTGCTGACCCAGGCCGCGGGCCGGGCCGGGCGGGGCGATGCGGCGGGGGAGGTCGTGATTCAGACCTACGATCCCGACCACTACGCGATCCGCTGCGCGGCGCGGCAGGATTACGCGTCGTTTTACCGGCAGGAGATGGAATACCGGAGGCTTTCGGGCTATCCGCCCGCCGGCGGCATGCTGGCGCTGCACTGTTCCTGCGAGGACCGGGAAAAGCTGGCGGTGGCCGCGCATTATCTGGCCGCCTTTGTGCGGCGGCTGGCGCAGCGGTATGAGGCGGCGGTGATCGGCCCGGCCGACGAGGCGGTGGCGCGCATCAGCGACGTGTACCGGATGGCGCTTTATGTCAAGCATCCGCAGCCGCGCGCGCTGACCGCCGTCAAGAACATGACGGAGCAGTACATTGAAATGAACAGCGGATTCCGGGAAATCCGGATCCACTTTGAACGGAAATAGAAGCAGATACTTAAAATTTTTGCAGACCGGAGGAAGATGAAAATGGCATTGAGACAGATCAGAATCATGGGAGACGAAAAGCTGGAAAAGGTGTGCCGGCCGGTGACGGAGATGACGCCGCGGACGAAAGAGCTGATCCGGGATATGCTGGACACCCTGTACGACGCGAACGGCGTGGGGCTGGCGGCGCCCCAGGTAGGTATATTAAGACGGATTGTGGTAATTGATATAGGAGACGGGCCGCTTGTCCTGATCAATCCGGTGATCCTCGAGTCGTCCGGGGAGCAGACCGGGCAGGAGGGATGCCTGAGCCTGCCGGGGCAGGCCGGCATTGTGACGCGGCCGAATTACGTCAAAATCAAGGCGCTCAACGAGGACATGGAAGAATTTGAGCTGGAGGGCACGGAGCTGCTGGCGCGGGCGATCTGCCATGAGTGCGATCATCTGGACGGCATCATGTACGTGCGGCACGTCGAGGGCGAGCTCTTTGAGGTGACGGCCGACGAGGATGAGGAGAAGCAGGAAGAATCGTGACCGCGGGACGGGCCGCCGGATTTTGACCGGCCCGATGGAGGAAACAGTATGATTGAAAAAATAGTATTTATGGGCACGCCCGATTTCGCAGTCGGCACGCTGCAGGCGCTGATCGGCGCGAAGCGGTACCGTGTGCAGGCCGTGTTCTGCCAGCCGGATAAACCGCGGGGGCGCGGGAAGGCGATGCAGATGCCTCCGGTCAAGGAGACGGCGGCGGAGGCCGGGATTCCCGTGTACCAGCCGCAGCGGCTGCGCGACCCGCAGTGGCTGGAGACGCTGCGCGATCTGCAGCCGGATGCGATCGTGGTGGCGGCGTACGGCCAGCTGCTGCCGCGGGAGGTGCTGGAGCTGCCGCCGTACGGCTGCATCAACGTCCACGCCTCGCTGCTGCCGAAGTACCGCGGGGCGGCCCCGATTCAGTGGGCCGTCATCAACGGGGACGCCGAGTCCGGCGTGACCACGATGCGCATGAACGAGGGCCTGGACACGGGCGACATGATTCTGCAGGAGACGGTAAGGCTGGCAGAGGATGAGACGGGCGGCAGCCTGTTCGGCCGGCTGAGCGCCGCCGGCGCGTCGCTGCTTTTGAAGACGCTGGACGCCATCAACGACGGCACGGCGGCCTACCGGCCGCAGCCGCCGGAGAGCCCGACGCCCTACGCGGGCATGTTCTCCAAAAAAGACGGCGAGGTGGACTGGACGAAAAACGCGCAGCAGATCGAGCGCCTGATCCGGGGCCTCAACCCCTGGCCGAGCGCCTACACAACGTACCGCGGACGGACGCTGAAGCTGTGGGCGGCGAAGGCGGAGGAAGCGCAGGCGGCTGTGCGGCAGGAGGAAGAGCAGGAGACGGCGCAGGCCGCGGAGCCAGGCACGGCGGTGCGGGTGACGAAGTCGTCCCTGGAGATTCAGACCGGCGGCGGACGGCTCTCGGTGCTGGAGCTGCAGCCGGAGGGGAAAAAGCGGATGACGGTCGACGCGTTTCTGCGCGGCTATCCGGTGGAGCCGGGCGAACGGTTCGGCGCATAAAGAATGACAAAGGTATCTTTTTCCGGATGGATCCGGGATAATGCAAAAAAGGAGTTGATTGTATGGGACTGCTGGCTTCGGGTGTAAATTCATTTTACGGGTACGGCGGATACGGGGGATACGGTTTCCGCTATTTTGACTGGACTTATCTGCTGGTGATCGGCGGGCTGCTGCTGTCGGTGATCGCCTCGGCGAACGTCAGGGGGACGTTTGCCCGGTATTCGCAGATGCGCAGCATGTGCGGGCTCACCGGGGCCCAGGCGGCGCAGCGGGTGCTGCAGCTGGCCGGGATTTACGACGTGCGGATCGAGCGCATCTCAGGCAGCCTGACCGACCATTATGACCCGCGTTCCAAAACGCTGCGCCTGTCCGACAGCACCTATGGCTCCAATTCGGTGGCGGCGGTCTGCGTGGCGGCCCACGAGTGCGGGCACGCGGTGCAGCACCAGAAGGGCTACGGCCCGCTGGTCCTGCGCAGCACGCTGGTGCCGGCGGCCAACATCGGCTCCTCGCTGGCATGGCCGATTTTCCTGATGGGGCTGATTTTTTCCATGCGCCCGCTGCTGACGGCAGGAATCCTGTTGTTTTCGCTGGCGGTGATCTTCCAGCTGGTGACGCTGCCGGTGGAGTTCAACGCTTCCTCGCGGGCGCTGCGGATTCTGGAGGACGGCCGCATTCTGGGCGATACGGAGCTGGCGGCCGGGAAGAAGGTGCTGGGCGCGGCGGCGCTGACCTATGTGGCCAGCCTTGCGGCGTCGGTGCTGCAGCTTCTGCGGCTGATCATTCTGGCGAGAGGAAGGGACAATGACTAATCAGATCAATCTGCGCGAGATTGCGCTGGGCGCGCTGATGGAGATCACGGAGGAGGAGGCGTACAGCCACGTCGTGCTCCGTCAGACGCTGGAAAAATACCAGTATCTGGAAAAGCGCGACCGCGCGTTCATTTCGCGGACGGTGGAAGGCACGCTGGAGCATATGATCCAGATGGATTATATCATCGAGCAGTTTTCCAACGCTCCGGTATACAACATGAAGCCGATGATCCGCAATCTGCTGCGGATGTCGGTTTACCAGCTGAAATACATGGACAGCGTTCCCGACAGCGCCGTCTGCAACGAGGCCGTCAAGCTGGCCCAGCGCAAGGGCTTTTATAATCTGAAGGGCTTCGTCAACGGCGTGCTGCGCAACATGGCGCGCCGGCTCAGCCAGATCGACTATCCGGATCCGAGGACGGAGCCGCTGCACTATCTGTCGGTGCGCTATTCGTTTCCAATCTGGATGCTGAACAAGTGGGTGATGCAGTTCGGATACGAGGTCACGGAGAAAATCTGCCGCGACACGCACATGGAAAAGGCCACGGTCGTGCGCTGCAATTTAACGCGCGCTTCCAAGGAGGAAATCATAGCGGAGCTCGAGGGCCAGGGCATCACGGTGCGGCAGCATCCGTATCTGGACTATGCGCTGGAAATCTCGGACTACAACTACATCAAGGCGGTTTCCGCGTTCAAAAAGGGCTGGATTCAGGTGCAGGACATCAGCTCCATGCTGGTGGCGGAGATCGCGGCGCCCAACTGGGGAGACACCTGCATCGACGTCTGCGCGGCGCCCGGCGGCAAGAGCCTGCACATCGCGGATAAGCTGATGGGCAGCGGCTCGGTCGAGGCGCGCGACGTCTCCGAGACCAAGGTGCGGCTCATGCAGGAAAACATCGACCGCGTGAACGCGATCAACATCCGCGCCGTCTTGCAGGACGCGACGGTACTGGACCGCGGCTCCGTCGGCAAGGCCGACATTGTGCTCGCCGACCTGCCGTGCTCCGGGCTGGGCGTGATCGGGAAAAAGCAGGACATCAAGTACAAAATGTCCGAGAAGCAGCAGGCGGACATCATCCGGCTGCAGCGGCGGATTCTCTCCGTCGTGCAGGCGTACGTCAAGCCGGGCGGCGTGCTGGTGTTCAGCACCTGCACGATCGGCGCCGACGAGAATCAGTACAATGTCAAGTGGTTTCTGGAAAATTATCCGTTCCGGCTGGAGACGATCGATCCATACCTTTGCGACGAACTGAAAAGCCGGACGACGGCCGGCGGGTATATTCAGCTCCTGCCGGGCATACATAAATCAGACGGATTCTTTATCGCCCGGCTGCGCCGGCTGGAGGAGCCGGAGGATGCGGAGGCATCTGAGGAAGCGCAGGACGGGGACACACGGTAAAACAGCCGCGCGGGGCAGCCCTTTTCGGGCGAAGCGGGAGCGGGAAAACACGGCGGTGACGGATATGGAGAAGCGCGACATCAAATCGCTGACTTTGGAAGAATTAAAATGTGACATGGCGGAGCTCGGCGAAAAATCCTTCCGCGCCGGGCAGATTTACCAGTGGATGCATGAAAAGCTGTCGGACGGCTTTGCGGATATGACCAGCCTTTCCAAGAACCTGCGCCGGAAGCTGGAAGAGCGCTGTGAATACGTCTGCCTGGAGGCGGTGGACCGCAGGATATCCGCGGCCGACGGGACGGAAAAATACCTGTTCCGGCTGTCGGACGGCAACGTGATCGAGAGCGTTCTGATGCGCTACCACCACGGCAATTCGGTCTGCATTTCCTCGCAGGCGGGCTGCCGCATGGGCTGCCGGTTCTGCGCCTCCACGCTGGGCGGGCTGAAGCGCAGCCTGCGGCCCTCGGAGATGCTGGATCAGGTGTACCGCATCCAGAAGATTTCCGGCGAGCGGGTGACGCACGTGGTCGTGATGGGTACCGGGGAGCCGCTGGACAATTACGACAATCTGCTGCGCTTTCTGCGGATTCTGACCGGGGAGCACGGGCTGCACATCAGCCAGCGCAACGTCACGGTCTCCACTTACGGCATCGTGGAGAAGATGCGCGCGCTGGCCGGCGAGAAGCTGCAGATCACGCTGGCGCTCTCCCTGCACGCTTCCAGCCAGGAAAAGCGGAAGCAGCTGATGCCGGTGGCTTTCCGCTATGAGCTGGACGACGTGCTGGAGGCCTGCCGCTATTATTTCGCGCAGACCGGGCGGCGCATTACGTTTGAGTATAGCCTGGTCGGCGGCGTGAACGACACGCCGGAGGACGCGGCGGGGCTGGGGCGGATGCTGGCCGGATTCAACTGCCACGTCAACCTGATTCCGGTCAATCCGATCCGGGAGCGCGACTACGTGCAGTCGGACCGGGAGGTCATCCGGGCCTTCAAAAACAGGCTTGAAAAATACGGGATAAATGTTACTATTAGAAGAGAAATGGGCCGGGATATCAACGGCGCGTGCGGGCAGCTCCGCAGGAGTTATATCGAGGTACGAGAAAGGGAAGAACAGGTATGAAGACGTATGGCATCACAGATATTGGCAGGAGGCGAAAGAACAATCAGGATTTTGTCTACGCTTCCGACCAGCCGGTCGGACATCTGCCCAATATGCTGATCGTGGCGGACGGAATGGGCGGGCACAACGCCGGCGATCTTGCGTCGCGCTATACGGTGGAGGCTATGATCGACTACATAGGGAAAGCGGAGGAAAAGCGGCCGATCCCGCTGCTGAGCGCGGCGATTCACCACGCCAATGACCTGGTGATGGAGAAGGCGAGCGCGGACAAGGCGCTGGAGGGCATGGGCACGACGGTGGTGGCGGCCACGATACAGGCCGGCTACCTTTACGTGGCCAATGTCGGGGACAGCCGTCTGTACCTGATCGACCAGGAAATCGAACAGATCACCCGCGATCACTCTCTGGTGGAGAAGATGATCCGCGTGGGTGAGATTCAGAGGAAAGATGCCCGGAGCCATCCGGACCGCAACATTATCACCAGGGCGGTCGGCGTGGGGACTCCGGTTAAAATTGATTTTTTTGACGTCAAGATGGAGACGGGCGACAAAATCCTTCTCTGCTCAGACGGGCTCACCAATATGGTGGAGGACGAGGATATTCTGCATATTGTGAGAAAGAGCGGCTCGCTGGAGGAAGCGGCGCGGCGGCTGGTTGGCGAAGCCAACAAAAACGGAGGCAAAGACAATATTTCAGTGGTTCTTGCTGAATTCTGAGCAATAGGGGTAAGCGTATGCTAAAAGCTGGAATGTTTATACAAAACAGGTATGAGATTATATCGCGGATCGGTTCCGGCGGGATGGCCGACGTCTACAAGGCGAAGGACCACAAGCTGAACCGCTTTGTGGCGGTGAAGGTGCTGAAGCAGGAATTCCGCGACGATAAGGTATTCATTTCCAAGTTCCGGGCGGAGGCGCAGTCCGCCGCAGGACTGGCTCACGCCAATATCGTCAACGTCTACGACGTCGGCGAGGAAGCCGGGACTTACTATATCGTGATGGAGCTTGTGGACGGTATTACCCTGAAGGAGTACATCAAAAACAAGGGGCGCCTGCCGGTGCGGGAGGCGACCAGCATTGCGCTGCAGATTTCCGCAGGCCTTGAGGCCGCGCACAACAACGGCATTATTCACCGCGACGTAAAGCCGCAGAATATCATCATATCGACAGACGGCAAGGTGGAGGTGGCGGATTTCGGCATTGCCCGGGCGGCCACGACCAACACGGTCAATTCCGGCGTCATGGGCTCGGTGCACTACAGCTCCCCGGAGCAGTCGCGGGGCGGGTACAGCGACGAGAAGAGCGATATTTATTCGCTCGGCATTACCATGTATGAGATGCTGACCGGCGAGGTGCCGTTTGACGGCGACACGGCGGTGGCGGTGGCGCTTCGCCACCTGCAGGAGGAAATCCGGGAGCCGCGCTCGCTGGTGCCGGAGATTCCCTACAGCACCAACCAGATCGTCCTGCGCTGCACGCAGAAGAGCCCGGACCGCCGCTATCCCAACATGACGGAGCTGATCCGCGACCTGCGGGAATCGCTGGTCAATCCGGACGGGGATTTTGTGGCCCGCAGCACGGTGGACTCGCTGTCCAAAACGCGCGTCATTTCCAAGGAGGAGGTCAGCCAGATCAACGCCGAGCAGCGGACGATGCCCGCCTACGACGAGAATCTGGACGTGGGCGCGGCGGCGGGACTGCACGGCGGGGAGGAACCGCGGCCCAACCGCGCGTACCAGCCGGGCAGCTATTATCAGAAGAGCGGCTATCAGGAGGTTTCCCCCGGTTCGAAAGAGACGATAGACCTCGACCGCTGGGATGAAAATCTGGGCGTGGACGCCGGCGGCGACACGCGGGAGTACGACCCCTATTTCGACGCCTACGACAACCCGGACGATTATGCGATTCACGAGGGCAAGTACGGGGAGGACGAGGATTTTTCCTCCCGGACGGACCGCAGGGAGAAGGATTCCGATCTGGGGCTGAACCCGCGGCTGGAAAAGATTGTCACGGTCGGCGGCATTACGGTGGCCGTCATTCTCGGCTGCCTGTTCCTGGTGTTTCTGGCCAACGCGTTCGGCGTGTTCCAGTTCGGGAAAAACCGGCGGGCGGCGCAGACGGAGAGCGAATCCGAGAGCGAGACGGCGGAGGTGCAGTCTGTCTCGGTGCCGACGCTGCTGGGACGAACGGAAGCGGAAGCCCAGGAGCTTTTGGAGAGCTACGCGCTGACCGGCAGGAAATCCGGCGAGAAGGAGTCGGATGAGTACGAGGCGGGCGAAATCTGCACGCAGTCTCCGGAGCCGGGCGAGATGGTGGAGCGCGGCGCGGAGATCACATATGAAGTTGTGCCGGAGGTCGAGGAATTTGAGCTCTCCGACCTGTCAAACGCGGAGCAGAGCCAGGCGCAGGCCTTTCTGCTGACCCGCGGCCTGAAATGCGTGATCGATACCACCAGGCAGAGCGACACGGTGGAGCCGGGCTATGTCATCACCACTGAGCCGGCCCCGGGAGCGCTGCTCAAGCCGGGCGACACGGTGACGCTGTTTGTCAATCAGGAGGAGGAGACGGAGCCGGAGTATGTGACCATGCGCGATCTGCTCAATTACACGAAAGAGGTGGCGACGGAGGCGCTGGAGTTGCAGGGCCTGATACCGAAATATGAATACGAATCCAATCACGCGGGCGTGCCGGAGAACTTTGTCGTCCGCCAGAGCGTGGAGCCCGGCGAGCAGGTGGCCAAGGGCACGGAGGTGACGCTGGTGATTCATTCCAGCAGCGCGCCGGATACGGCGCAGAACGAGGGCGGCGGCGAATGGGCGTGCGACGCCACGCTGGAGCAGCCTGCCGGTTATACCGGGCAGGAGGTGCGGATTACGATTGTGCAGGACGGCATGGAGGAAAAGACCGTATTTGAGGGCATTGCGGCGTTCCCGTACCGCCTGCAGACCACGGGCGCGGCCGGCATAGCCAATGCCACCGCCTATATTTACCTGCTGGACCCGGGCACAGGGGAAGCGACGAGTACGATCGAATATCCGGGAATTACGTTTAGTCAGGTGAACTGATGCGGGGAAAGATAATCAGAGGAGTCGGCGGATTTTATTACGTGCACGCGGAGGACGGGCATGTCTACGAGTGCCGGGCCAGGGGGATTTTCCGGAAGGACGGGATCAAGCCGCTGGTCGGGGACAACGTGGAGATGTCGGTGCTCGATCCGGCGGAGCTGGACGGGAATGTGGACGCGCTGCTGCCGCGCAGGAATGCGCTGGTGCGGCCGGCGGCGGCCAATGTGGATCAGGCGCTGGTGGTGTTTGCGGTGTCCAGTCCCAGTCCCAATCTCAACCTGCTTGACCGCTTTTTAGTCGCCATGCGGCAGCAGGGGATACCGGTGATCATCTGCTTCAACAAGACCGATCTCGGCACCCCGGACATGCAGCGGCAGCTGGCGGCGGATTACGCGCGATGCGGCAGCGCGGTGCGCTTTATCAGCGTGGCGCAGCGGCAGGGCGTGGAGGAGCTGCGGCAGCTGCTGACGGGCAGGACGACCATCGTGGCCGGCCCGTCGGGTGTGGGCAAATCGTCTCTGACGAATGCGCTGCAGCCCGCGGTGCAGATGGAGGTGGGCGAGGTTAGCCGGAAGATCGGCCGGGGCCGCCACACGACGCGGCACACGGAGCTGATCGTCCTCGGGCAGGACACCTATTTTCTGGATACGCCGGGATTCAGTTCCCTGTATCTGCGGAATATTGATTATGAAGAGTTAAAGAATTATTTTTATGAATTTGCCCCCTATGAGCCCTACTGCCGGTTTCAGGGCTGTATGCACCTGAGCGAGCCGGACTGCGCTGTCAAGGAGGCGCTGGAGGCGGGCGGCATATCGCGGTCGCGGTATGAGAATTACCGGCAGATGGCGGAGGAGCTGCGGGGGAGGAGGAAATATTAAGGGAGGGCGGTAGCGTACATTTGCCAGGGTATATGCCCGTTGAGGACGATACATTTGCTGGAATATGCGCCCGCCGGAACGATACAGCGCGGCAAACACGCTCCCGCTCCGTTCAGCACGCAGCGGTACTAAGCGCATTCACCGCCTGCGGCGGGAATCCGCCAAGTACCGGCGGCTTCACAGGGTTTGCCGCTGCAGCATCGTTCCTGGCGGGCTGCATTACGATGATGCAATATACCTGTGGCGGTATGATAATGAAGCGGATTTTTCTCTTGCGGTGAAAAGCCGACAGGTACCGGTGGTTTTATAAGGTTTGCCACTGTAGTATCGTTTCAGATTGGTTGTATTACAGTGATAGGATGATGTCTGTGGCGGTATGGAATGTGATGATGTTTGTGACAATATATAATGATGTTGCGCAGTATGGGGCTGTTGTACGAAATCGTGCTTCAGCTTCTTTTTTGTGTTGAAATTCCAGGTTGAGAAATTTTTAAGCTAAGTTTGCTTGCATTTTGCCTCAAACTATGATACTATATAACACATATCATATGTAAGTAGATTTAAACGATTTTAAGGAGGTAACATGACAAGCATTCTGAAACAGCATTTTCCAATGATTCACGAAAGAGAAACTCTGCTGGAGCAGATTGAAGCGAATCCATCCCTTAAACGGCAGTTTGACAGCTGGGAAACTTCGAGGAAAAAGGAGTTCCTTGATCTTTGCACCGGCGTCCGGGGCGCCAGGCTTTTAAACGATTCTTTTTTCAAGGAAATTTTGAATCCTGAGTACACCCCGGAACGGCTCAACCGGCTGCTTTCCGCTCTGCTGGGAACACATGTGACGATAAAATATGTCCTGCCGGGCGATTCTACGCGCATTGCAGACGAGGGCTCCCTGCTGATTATGGACATCATCGTAGAGCTCGACGACGGCAGCCTCGTGAACGTCGAGGCGCAGAAGATCGGCTATGCCTTTCCGGGCCAGCGCAGCGCGTGTTATTCCGCAGACCTTCTGCTGCGCCAGTATAAGCGCCTCCGTGATGAGCGGAAAAAGAAATTCCGCTATGTCGAGGTCAAGGAAGTCTGCACGATTGTTTTTATTGAGAAAAGTACAGGGGAGTTCGGGGAATTTCCGGAAACCTATCTGCACTGCTTTGAGCAGCGCTCCAACACCGGCCTGAAGATGAACCTGTTGCAGAAATATCTGTTTATCCCGCTTGACATTTTCGGACGGAACATCCAGAATAGAACTGTAAGCAATGAGTCCGAGGCATGGCTTGCGTTCCTCAGTCAGGACGACCCGGAAATTATCCTGCGGCTGATCGACACTTATCCGGAATTCAGGCCCATGTACGAGGATGTATACCGTCTGTGCCAGAATGTGGAGAGGGTGATGGAGATGTTTTCAGAAGAACTGCGTATACTTGACCGGAATACTGTACAGTATATGATTGACGAGATGCAGGCCGAGATTGATCATCAGAAAGCGGAGATCGACAACCAGAAAGCTGAGATCGATCATCAGAAAGCGGAGATCGACAGTCAGAAAACGGAGATCGACAACCAGAGAGCAGAGATTAACAGTCAGAAAACGGAGCTTGACAGCCAAAAGGCTGAGATTGCGCATCAGAAAGCTGAAATTGATCATCAGAAGGTACAGCTTCAGGAGAAAAATTCCATGATCAGGGAACTTGAGCGGCGGATTGCCGAGCTTGAAAAACAGATGGACAGGTAAGTGTCCGAAACTGCAGGTCTTTTACATAGGATAATCTCAGGGGCTGCCGCACGAAACAGTGCTGCGGCCTTTTTTCATTCGACATTTTTCGGAAACAGCGGAAGAATCCGGGCGTGACTTTTCGTATGTTTTCCGCATGAAATTCGCCGAGGGGATTTTCTGCGGGCATCGCTTTCTGTCGCTTCCTGTCGAAATGGAGAATCGTGTCGAGCGCTTTCTGGCAAAAGCTATTGTTTCTTGTCATTTTATGTGCTAAACTGTGACTTGCTAAGACAGAAGCAAGAATGATGCAGACAGAAATGGAGAGAAGAAAATTATGAAGCTTGGTATTGTGGGTTTGCCGAACGTAGGCAAAAGTACGCTGTTTAATTCGCTGACGAGGGCAGGAGCGGAGTCCGCCAACTATCCGTTTTGTACGATCGACCCGAACGTGGGCGTCGTGGCCGTTCCTGACGAGCGGCTGAAGCTTCTGACCGATATGTATCATTCGGCAAAGACGACGCCTGCAGTGATTGAGTTTGTGGATATTGCCGGGCTTGTGAAGGGAGCCTCCAAAGGAGAAGGCCTTGGCAACCAGTTTCTTGCCAATATCCGCGAGGTGGACGCCGTGATTCACGTGGTGCGCTGCTTCGAGGATTCCAACGTGATTCACGTCGACGGTTCGGTCGACCCGGTGCGCGATATCGAGACTATCAATCTGGAACTGATTTTTTCGGATCTGGAGATTCTGGAGCGACGCATTTCCAAGACGGCGCGGGCGGCCAGAAACGATAAGGCGCAGGCGCGGGAGCTCCAGCTGCTGCAGAAGCTGAAAGCGCATCTGGAGGACGGAAAGCTGGCGATCACCTACCAGCCGGAGGACGAGGATGAAGCGGCATGGATGGCAGAGTACAATCTGCTGACCGCAAAGCCGGTGATTTTTGCGGCCAATGTGGCGGAGGACGATCTGGCCGACGACGGCGCATCCAGCGCTTACGTGGCGGAGGTTCGCAGATATGCCGCGTCCAGCGGCAGCGAGGTGTTCATTATCTGCGCACAGATCGAGCAGGAGATCGCGGAGCTCGACGAAGAAGAACGGCAAATGTTTCTCGAAGATCTTGGATTGAAAGAGTCCGGTCTGGAGAAACTGATTAAGGCGAGCTATTCCCTGCTGGGCCTGCTGAGCTTTCTGACTGCGGGCGAGACGGAGACACGCGCCTGGACGATCAAAAAGGGTACGAAAGCGCCCCAGGCCGCAGGCAAGATTCACTCCGATTTTGAGCGTGGTTTCATTCGGGCGGAAGTGGTCAACTACCGTGACCTGCTCGACTGCGGCGCCTATGCCGTAGCCAGAGAAAAAGGGCTGGTGCGCCTGGAAGGCAAAGACTACATCGTGCAGGACGGCGACGTAATCCTATTCCGGTTCAATGTGTGAACGAAGTGAGCCAAGTGCGCAGGCCCGGCATGCATGCCGGGGGCTGCGGATTTGGCGAGCGAGCAGCATGAGCATGGAGCGAAAGCGGAATGCGAATGATGCAGCGCGGAGCGCGTCGTTCACACAGGAAGTGGTGAGCA
>CANRIG010000047.1 GCA_947630595.1 uncultured Lachnospiraceae bacterium
AATTTCAGGGGTCGGTGTAACTCAAACGAGTCACGCTGGCCCCTGTTTGGAGCTATCTATTTTCCGACAGCCCCTTTATCATAGTTCTTCACTGTATTCTTTATGGTAAGTTATACCATAACGGTTTACTTCACAATCAAAGCTGATATTTCAAATAGAGTTCCGCTCTTAATTTTTCATCATTTGCGATGCTGGAAAGAAGATTTTGCTTTCCATCTTCAAGAAGTTTGGTAATCAGAGAGAATACCCGGCTTTCGCCTTGTTGTAAACCTTCCTCCCTGCCGCGCTCCAGACCCCTCATTTCCCCATCATGGATCAAGTCGTCAATCGCTTTACACATACCTATTTCCTCTCTTTCTGCTTTTGACCGGAGCAGCTCCTCCACTCGTTTCTGCTCACCGAGCAGGATAAAAGCTGCCATGATTTCCACGTGATCCATCCGCTCCAGTGCGGCGCGGTTCCTCTGTACCCATACAATTCGTCTTTCGCTTGCCTATACTTTAACATAGAGAAAATGTGTTGTAAACTTGTTCTGAAAAATTCCGGATGTTTGATATCGTTTACAGAAACCAGTTTTAGTTGATTTCTCGGAAGATAGGGCAGAATCTGCCCGGTTTTCTCATCTGATTCATCAATTTCCAGCATTTCATACAGGCTTTTGCAGCCGTCCCAGTCGTCGCCGAGATACAGTACCACCGAGACCACAGGCTTTAAGCGGTCATCTTTTGTAAGGCCGGACAAAAATTCATCGCTGCGCAGCTTTTCGCCTTTTGCAAGATGCTGTTTTTCCAGTTCCTGCACTTGCCGGACATATTCCATGGCTTCATACACCATGCTGCGTACCGGCATGGCATAGTGGACATGCAGTTGCGTCTCGTGGGCGAAAATCACCGAATATGTACTGAAGCCTGCTTCCATTCGAATATCACCGTATCGCTCAAAAGCGCTCAGCCTTCCAACAGATACATGGGTTTGATTTTTTATATCCTGTTTTGCCTCGCTTTGAGCTGAACGTCTGTCCGCTTTCTTCCCCGGAACCTGTTCCGCAATGATACCGGAATGCCCGGACAACAAGGTCAAATCATCCCCCTTTAATACCTGTTCTCCACAAAACAGGGTGCCGTTTATAAAGTCTGCGAAGATATCCTTCCGCTCCAGCAGACGATTTACCGTCAGGTTTGCTTTTCCCATCGAATTCCTCCAATTTCTTTCACTCAATATTTTTTGACGTTTTGTCTGTTACAAAATGCGTTGATTTCCGGGATACAAAAAATCTACGTAATATATAAAAAATCTTTTCTTTTGTGGGAACAGCCGGAACGGCCGAAAAATCAGAATTGAAATTCCTATATTATTTATAGATTATCACATACATATGATAATGTCAAGAAAAAGAACGGACAGATGTTCCGCTGAAAAGGCGATCATCACTGCTTTGTGCCGGGGATAACAGTAGGAAGCGCCATTCTTGCGAAATACCGCAAGGTATGGTACAATGTCCGCGAAAGCAATGAGCCGTGCAAAGCCGATGGCGCGGGAAGCGCCTGCTTGCAGGCGACTTCACGGGGCATCGACTTTATAGGGCGAAAGCCCGCGACCGAGGGAAACCGGAGGTTTCTCTCGGTCAGCACGGCTCAATACAGAAATAAAGACAGCGTAGAAGCAAAACCAACGGCGCCAGCAAGCGCCAGCCGCACTTGTTTTTCATCACAGGATCACGGGGAGGAGCCATATGGATCCAAGGACAAGATCATTGATACAGAAAGTGAAATACATTCTCCTGATGCGCCCGGTTTTTAATATGACCGCGCTGTTCAGCGACGAGACGGAGGACTATGTGTCGCCGATGGAGCCAAAGCCGGGGGAAAAGGTGAAGATTCGCTTCCGCACCCAGCGCGACAACGTGGACTGCGTCTATTTTATCAGCGGGGCGTTTAAGGAGGAAATGCAGCGCGAGTATTCGGAGGGCCGCTTCGATTATTATGTGATCGAGGTTGAGATGGGCGATGAGCCGATGCACTATTATTTCGAGATTCAGAACGGGCAGGCGCGGTGCTTCTATAATAAATGCGGCGTGTCCCGGGACCTGCAGCCGAGCAACGCGTTCTGCGTCGTGCCGGGCTTTTCGACGCCGGAGTGGGCCAAGGGGGCGGTCATGTACCAGATTTTCACGGACCGCTTTTACAACGGCGACCGCACGAACGATGTCCTCAGCGGCGAATATTATTATATCGGCGAGCGGGCGGTGCGGGTGCGCGAGTGGGACAAGCGGCCGGCGACGATGGGCGTGCGCGAGTTTTACGGCGGCGACCTGCAGGGCGTGATGGACAAGCTGGACTACCTGCAGGAGCTCGGCGTCGAGGTGCTGTATTTCAATCCCCTGTTCGTCTCGCCGTCCAACCACAAGTACGACGTGCAGGATTACGACTACATCGACCCGCATTTCGGGCGGATTGTGAAGGACGAGGGAGAACTGCTGCACGAATGGCAGCGGGACAACCGCAGCGCCACGCGCTATATCAGCCGCGTGACGGCGCTGGAAAATCTGGAGGCCAGCAATCAGCTTTTTGCGGAGCTGACGGCGGAGCTGCACCGGCGCGGGATGCGGATTATCATCGACGGCGTGTTCAACCACTGCGGTTCGTTCAACAAATGGATGGACCGGGAGCAGATTTACGAGCACCAGAAGGGCTATGAAAACGGCGCCTACATCGCCGCGGACAGCCCGTACCGCACTTTTTTCAAATTTTACAACGAACACGAGTGGCCGCGCAACCCGTTTTACGAGGGCTGGTGGAACCACGACACGCTGCCGAAGCTGAATTACGAAAATTCTCCCAAGCTGGAGGAATACATACTGGACATTGCCCGGAAATGGGTGTCGCCTCCCTACAATGTGGACGGCTGGCGGCTCGACGTGGCGGCGGATCTCGGTTTTACCAGGGAGTACAACCACCGGTTCTGGGCCAAATTCCGGCGCGTGGTCAAGGAGGCCAACCCGGACGCGCTGATTCTGGCGGAGCATTACGGGGATCCGGGCGAGTGGCTGCACGGGGACGAGTGGGATACGGTGATGAACTACGACGCGTTCATGGAGCCGCTGACCTGGTTTTTCACGGGCATGGAAAAGCACAGCGACAAGTACCGCCCCGAGCTGCAGGGCAATGCGGATCAGTTTATGGAGAGCATGAAGTACAGCATGGCGAAATTTACGGCCCCGTCGCTGCAGACGGCGATGAACGAGCTCTCCAACCACGACCATTCCCGGTTCCTCACGCGCACCAACGGCGTCGTCGGGCGTGTGGCGACCAAAGGGAGCGACGCCGCGGATCAGGGCGTCCGCCGGGAGGTCATGCGCGAGGCGGTGGTCATGCAGATGACGTGGCCGGGCGCGCCTACTGTTTATTACGGCGACGAGGCCGGCGTCTGCGGCTTTACCGACCCGGACAACCGCAGGACTTACCCGTGGGGGCACGAGGATCTGGAAATGCTGGATTTCCACAAAAAGGCGATCGCCATGCACCGCAGATATCCGGTGCTGTCACGCGGCTCGCTGAAATTTTTATACGGCTCGTACAACTGTCTGGCCTACGCGCGGTTTACCCGCGAGACTCAGATGGTGGTCGTATTCAACAACAACCTGCATGAGCAGGAGCTGAAAATTCCGGTATGGCCGGCCGGCATCTCGAACAATCAGGCGATGGAGCGCATATTTTATACGGACGCGGAAGGCTACACCGAGGATTCGGCCGTCTATCCGGTGCGTTCGGGGGATATGATCATCCGCATGGCGGCGGTTTCCGCGGCGGTGCTGCTGGCGGTGGCCTACGAGGTGGTGCCCAAGGGCGATGTGCCGGAGGTGGTTTCCGCGGGCCGCGTGCGCCGGGCGGAGGATGAAATGCAGGCCGCCGGCAATTAAGAAAAAAACAAGATTGTCTTAACGGATCTTTCCTTTTCTTTCCGGGCCGCGTGCCTTATAGTAGACGGTAAATAACGCCGTTTGCTGCATACTGCAGCCTGGAAGAAAGGAAAGCGGGGTCAGGATGAGGAGAAAAACGATCGGACTTTTGGCGGCGGCGGTGCTTTCGCTGCTTGCGGCGGCGGGAGCCTACGCGGCCATTGGGACTTACTATCAGACACATTTTCTGGAACATGTATTTATCAACGGGATCGACGTGGCCGGACTCACGGCGGCCGAAGCGGAGGAGCTGATTGCGCGGCAGGCCGAGGATTACCGGCTGGCTGTCGTGACGCGCGGGGGCGCGCAGGAGCTGATCGAGGGCGCGCAGATCGATTACCGCTGCAATGCCGGCAGCGAGGTGGAGGCGCTTTTGCAGGAGCAGGACTGGCTGGCCTGGCTGCCGGCTTATGTGGGGCAGGGCGTTCAGCACACGATGGAGACGCCGATGACGTTCGATGCGGAGAAGCTGTCGCAGGCGGCCGGGGCGCTTTCCTGTATGCAGAAGGATCAGACGACGGCGCCCGTGGACGCGCATCTGGCGCAGCAGGAGGACGGCACCTACGTGGTCGTGCCCGAGGTTGAGGGCAACCGCCTGCGGAAGAAAAAAGTGATCGCGCAGCTGACCGAGGCGGTCAGGACGGGACAGACGTCGGTAAATCTGGAAGAAACCGGCTGCTATAAGGAGCCAAAGGTACGCGCGGACGAAGCGCTCAAGGCGCGGGCGGCGGTCATGAACCGTTACACGTCCGTTACCGTCACCTATCAGATGGGCGGCGGCGTGACCGAGGTGCTCGACCGGGCGACGACGTCGGGCTGGTTTTCGCTCGATGAGAACGGGCAGCCCTCCTTCGACCGCGACGCGGTGGCGGCATGGGTGAACCAGCTGGCTGACCGCTACGACACGATCGGCACGTACCCGCCGTTTGTGACCTCCAACGGGGAGACGGTCTATCCGGAGGCGCGGACCTACGGCTGGCAGATGGACCGCAGCGCCGAGACCGAGGCGCTCTATCAGATTTTGATGGCCGGCAGTTCCACTGAGCGCAGCCCGGTGTGGCTGGAGGGCGCGCAGACGCGCGGGGAAAACGATATCGGCAATACATACGTAGAAATTGATTACACAAACCAGCGGATGTGGTATTATAAGGATGGCGTCCTGCTGGTGGAGACGCCGGTGGTGACCGGAAATGTGAGCGCGGGCACGCCTTCCCCGGAGGGGATTTTCTGCATCGTCGGCAAGGAGGAAAATGCAATCCTCAAGGGCGAGGGCTACGAGCGCCCGGTGGCCTACTGGATGCCGTTCTACGAGGGCGTCGGGATTCACGACGCCGACGAATGGCGCAGCTCCTACGGCGGCCAGATTTATCAGTGGAGCGGTTCGCACGGCTGCATCAACACGCCGACGGCGCAGGCGTCCATCATCTTCCAGAATATAGAGGTGGGGACGCCGGTGATCTGCTACAGCTCCGCGACCTATTACGGTTACAGCGAGGTATCCGGCGGCCAGACGACCGGCGGCGTCTCCGGTGACGGAAATATCATCATCTACGGCGACGGCACGAGCGGGGATGCATCGGGGCAGTACGACGGCGACGGTCTGGGCGACTGGGCGGACGAATCCACGTATTCCGGGGCCGGCCAGGCGGACTTCCCGATCACGATCCAGGATGAATGGTCGCAGTGAGGCGCAGCCGGATGTCTGTGACAGTGATCCTTATAAAAAACGGAAAATAAAATGGAGGATTTTACACCATGAACATAGTAGTTTTAGCGGGCGGCATCAGCACGGAACGCGAGATTTCCATTGTGTCGGGCACGATGGTCTGCACCGCCCTGCGGAAAAAAGGGCACCGCGCGGTGCTGCTCGACGTGTACTGCGGGGACGGGCGGATTCCGGCGGAGGCCGCGGGGGCGGAGCTGTTTCCGGAGACCTACGACGTGGAGGCTGCCGCGGCCTATATGCGCTCCTTCGACGGCGGCATCGGGGCGATGAAACAGACGGGGCGGCCGTTTTTCGGCCCCAACGTCCTGCGGCTCTGTCAGGAGGCGGAGGTCGTCTTTATGGCGCTGCACGGCGAGGACGGCGAGGGCGGCAAGGTGCAGGCCGCGTTTGATTTGATGGGCATCCGCTACACCGGCTCCGGGCCGCTGGGGAGCGCGATGGCCATGGATAAAGAAATTTCGCGCAAGCTGTTTGCGGAGAGCGGCGTGCCTACGGCGGCCGGCATCGCGCTGCAGAGGAACGGCGCGCGCCGGACCTCGTCGGAGAACGGCGTCGGGCTGCCGTGCGTGGTAAAGCCGTGCTGCGGCGGTTCCAGCGTGGGCGTGGCCATCGCACATACCGAGGAGGAATACGAGCAGGCGCTGGACCTCGCTTTCGGCTACGAGGAGGAGGTGATCGTCGAGCGCTACATCGCCGGGCGCGAATTTTCCGTGGGCGTCGTCGACGGGACGGCCTACCCGGTGATCGAAATTGCTCCGCTGGCCGGTTTCTACGATTATAAGAATAAATACCAGGCGGGCTCGACGATCGAAACCTGCCCGGCAAAGCTGGCGGAAGACAAGACAAAGGAAATGCAGCGTTATGCGGAGCTGGCCTACCGGGCGCTGAAGCTGGAATGCTATGCGCGCATGGATTTCATGATGGGAGAGGACGGCAGCCTGTACTGCCTGGAGGCCAATACGCTGCCGGGCATGACGCCGACCAGCCTGCTTCCGCAGGAAGCGGCGGCGCTGGGCATGGATTTCCCGGCGCTGTGCGAGCATCTGATCGAGGTATCGCTGCGGTGATCTGCGGCTGACCGCCGGCGGCCCGGCGGGGAAATTTCCAGCGGGCGTCCAGTCAGGGCGTCGCGGGACGACAGAGGGAGGAAGCGTTATGAAAGGGCTGACACTGTGCCGCATCGCCGGGGTGTGCGGCGGCATTTATAAAGGAAACGAAGCGGATCTGGAAAAGGAGATCACGGCGGTGACCACGGACAGCCGCAGGGCGGAGCCGGGCTGTCTGTTTGCGGCGATTCGCGGCGGGCGGGCGGACGGGCACGATTTTATCCCGGCGGTGCATGCGGCCGGCGCGCTCTGCGCGCTCTCGGAGCGGGAGCTGCCGGAGGCGAAGGGGAATTATATTCAGGTGGAATCGACGCTGGAGGCGCTGAAGGCGCTGGCGGAGTATTACCTTGCGGCGCTGCAGATTCCGGTGGTCGGCATCACGGGCAGCGTCGGCAAGACCAGCACCAAGGAAATGATCGCCGCTGTGCTGGCGCAGAAATACCGCGTGCTCAAGACGGCCGGAAATTTCAACAACGAGCTGGGCCTGCCGCTGACCATCTTCCGCCTGCGCGAGGAGCACGAGATCGCCGTGCTGGAGATGGGTATCAACCATTTCGGGGAGATGCATGTGCTGGCGCAGATCGCCAGGCCGGACACCTGCGTGATCACCAATATCGGGGAGTGCCATCTGGAATTTCTGGGCGACCGCGACGGCGTTTTGCGCGCCAAATCCGAAATTTTTGATTTTCTGCGCCCGGACGGGCATATTATATTAAACGGGGACGACGACAAGCTGGCGGCGGTCGGGGAAGTCAAAGGCATCCGCCCGCTCTTTTTCGGCATCGGCCGGGACAACGCCGTCTATGCGGACTGCATCGAGGCGTGCGGACTGGACGGGGTTTCCTGCCGGATTCACACGGAGCAGGGCGAATTTACGGCGCGGATTCCGATTCCGGGCATCCACATGGTGCAGAACGCGCTGGCGGGGACGGCGGTCGGCCTGCAGTACGGGCTGACGACCGAGCAGATTCGCGCCGGTATCGAGAGCCTGCGCCCGGTGGACGGAAGGTCACATATTATTCACACGGAGCATTATACGCTCATCGACGACTGCTACAACGCCAACCCGATTTCGATGCGGGCCTCCCTGCAGGTGTTGCAGGACGGGATCGGCCGCAGGGTGGCGATTCTCGGGGATATGGGCGAGCTGGGGCCGGAGACGGAGCAGCTGCACCGGGAGACCGGCGAGTTTGCGGGCGGCCTGGACATCGACCTGTGCGTCTGCGTGGGGCCGCTGTGCCGGCATCTGGCGGACGGCATTCTGGCGGTCAACCCGGAAATGGCGGTGGTCTGCCTGGACAATCTGGAATCGCTTTTGCGGCGGCTTCCGGAGCTTCTGCAGGAAAACGACACCGTTCTGGTCAAGGCTTCGCACTTCATGCACTTTGAGCGGCTCGTCGGACAGCTGAAAGAAATGTAAAAAACGGACGGAGACAGACTTTATGTATATCATAGCTGGCCTGGGAAATCCCGGGCTGAAATACGCGCACACGCGCCACAACGCCGGCTTTGAGTCGCTGGAGCGGCTGGCGGACCGGTACCGGATCGACCTGGAGACCAGAAAATTCCGCGCTTACTGCGGCACGGGCGTCATCGAGGGGCAGAAGGCGCTGCTTTTAAAGCCCCAGACCTATATGAACCTGAGCGGAGAGAGCATCCGCGCGGCCTGTGATTTCTACAAAATCGACCCGGAATCGGAGCTGATCGTCCTCTACGACGACGTAAGCCTGGAGCCGGGGCAGCTTCGCGTCCGCAAAAAGGGCAGCGCGGGCGGACACAACGGGATCAAGAGTATCATCCAGCACCTGGGCACGCAGGTATTTCTGCGGGTCAAGATCGGCGTGGGCGAAAAGCCGCCGGGCTACGACCTCGCGGACTACGTGCTGGGGCATTTTTCGCGGGAGGAATGGCCGCAGATGGAGGAGGCGTTCGGCCGCGCGGCGCAGGCGGCGGCGGGACTGCTGTCGGGGGAGACGGAGCGCGTCATGAACGAATTTAACACGCGCATACACAGAGAAAAGGAATGTGATTCATGAGAGCATTTTTATCGCCCATGCGGCAGCTGGGAGAGTTTGAGGAAATCAGCAGAAAAATCGTCGGCAACCGCGGGATGCTCCAGGTGACCGGCTGCATCGATTCGCAGAAGCCGCATTTTATTTCCTGCGCCGGCCGGGAGTTCGCGGAGGCGATGAAGCGCATTGCCGCCCGGGCCGGAAAGAGCGGGGCGGCGGGCGGCCTTCCGCAAATGACTCTTATTATTACCTACAATGACCTCAGGGCGAAGGAAATCTACGAGAACTACAGATTCTTTGATCCGGACGTGCTTTATTTTCCGGCGAAGGACCTGATTTTTTTTCAGGCCGATATTCACAGCAACCTGCTGGAACAGCAGCGCATTTCCGTGTTCCGCGCCCTGGTCGAGAAAAAGCGGGCCACGGTGGTGACGACGGTCGCGGCTTGCATGAACCACCTCGTGCCGTTTGAATCGTGGAAGGATCGCATCATCGTCGTCGACAGCGGCTGCGAGCTGGACACGGAGGAGCTGAAACGCGATCTGGTCGCGCTCGGCTATGAGCGCACCGGGCAGGTGGACGGCCCCGGGCAGTTTGCGGTGCGCGGCGGCATCGTGGATATTTTCCCGCTGACGGAGGAAAACCCGATCCGCATCGAGCTGTGGGGCGAGGAGGTTGATTCGCTGCGCAGCTTCGACGTGGAGAGCCAGCGCTCGATTGAAAATCTGGAATCCGTGCGCATTTATCCGGCGGCGGAGCTGATTCCGGACGCGGGACAGCGAAAGCGGGCGTTGGAGCGGATCGAGGCCGAGGCCGGACGGGCCGAAGGCATCTTCCGCAAGGCCGGGAAAACGGAGGAAGCGGCGCGGATCCGCGACCTGGCGCGGGAATGCCGCGACCAGATTGAGGAGCTGGCGGAGCCGCTTTCGATGGAGGGCTTCATCGACTATTTTATAAAGGAAAAAACGACGTTTCTCGACTACTTTGACGAAACCGGCACGCTGCTGTTTCTCGACGAACCGAACCGCATCCTGGAGTCGGGACAGGCCGTGGAGGCGGAGTTCCGCGAGAGCATGGAGCACCGGCTGGAAAAGGGCTATGTCCTTTCCGGACAGACCGGCCTTCTGTTTTCCTGCCAGGAGGCGGCGGCGCAGATGTGCCGCAAAAACGCGGTCGGCCTGTGCACGCTGGAAAATGCGCGCGCTCCCTGGACGGTGTCCGGGAAATACAGCCTGACGGTGCGCTCCGTCAATTCCTACAACAACAGCTTCGACTACCTGGTGCAGGATTTGAAGCGCTGGAAGCGCGACGGCTACCGCGTGATTCTGCTCAGCGCCTCGCGCACGCGGGGGAAGCGGCTGGCCATGGATTTGCTGGAGCAGGGGCTGACCGCCTTTTACACGGAGGACGAAGAACGCGACGTCAATCCGGGCGAGGTGCTGGTCACCTACGGGCACGCCCAGCGCGGCTACGAATATCCGCTGATCAAATTTGCGGTTATTACAGAAAGTGACATTTTCGGACAGGAAAAAAAGAAAAAGAAGCGGCACAGACGCTATGAGGGCAAGCAGATCAGCAGCTTTACGGAGCTGTCGGTCGGCGATTTTGTGGTGCACGAAAACCACGGGCTCGGCATCTACCGGGGCATTGAGAAGGTGGAGGTGGACCGCGTCACCAAGGATTACATGAAAATCGAGTACGCCGGCGGCAGCAGCCTGTACGTGCCGGCCACGCAGCTCGACGTGATCCAGAAGTACGCGGACAGCGACGCCAAAACGCCGAAGCTCAATAAGCTCGGCACACAGGAGTGGAACCGCACCAAGACACGGGTGCGCGGCGCGGTGCGCCAGATTGCGCAGGATCTCGTGCGCCTGTACGCGGACCGCCAGCGCCGGGAGGGCTTTGTCTACAGCGAGGACACGGTGTGGCAGCGGGAGTTTGAGGAGATGTTTCCGTTTGAGGAGACGGAGGATCAGCTGCTGGCGATCGAGGCGGTCAAGCGGGATATGCAGAGCCCCAAGATCATGGACCGCCTGATCTGCGGGGATGTTGGCTACGGCAAGACCGAGATTGCGATCCGCGCCGCGTTCAAGGCCGTGCAGGATGGCAAGCAGGTGGCGTACCTGGTGCCGACCACGATTCTGGCGCAGCAGCATTACAACACCTTTGTGCAGCGGATGAAAGATTTTCCGGTGCGCGTGGATCTGCTGTCGCGGTTCCGCACGGCAGCCGAGCAGAAGCGCACCATCGAAGATTTGAAAAAGGGCATGGTGGACATTGTCATCGGCACCCACCGCCTGCTCTCCAAAGATGTCACATATAAAAATCTGGGTCTGCTGGTCATCGACGAGGAGCAGCGCTTCGGCGTCACGCACAAGGAAAAGATCAAGCAGCTTAAGCACGACGTCGACGTGATGACGCTGACGGCGACGCCGATTCCGCGCACGCTGCACATGAGCCTGGTTGGCATCCGCGACATGAGCGTGCTCGAGGAGGCGCCGGAGGAGCGCGTGCCGGTTCAGACCTACGTCATGGAATACAACGACGAGATGGTGCGCGAGGCTATCAGCCGGGAGCTGGCGCGCGGCGGCCAGGTGTATTATGTATACAACCGCGTCAACACCATCGTCGAGATCACCAACGCCGTGGCGGCGCTGGTGCCGCAGGCGCAGGTGGCGTTCGCCCACGGGCAGATGAAGGAGCGCGAGCTCGAGAAAATCATGTTTGATTTTATCAACGGCGACATCGACGTGCTGGTGGCGACGACCATCATCGAGACCGGACTGGATATTTCCAACGTAAATACGATTATTATACACGACGCGGACAATATGGGACTTTCGCAGCTCTACCAGCTGCGCGGGCGCGTGGGCCGTTCCAACCGCACCGCCTACGCGTTTTTGATGTACCGCCGCAACAAGATGCTTAAAGAGGTGGCGGAAAAGCGCCTGTCGGCGATCCGCGAGTTCACGGAGCTTGGCAGCGGCTTCCGCATCGCGATGCGCGACCTCGAAATCCGCGGCGCGGGCAATCTGCTCGGCAGCGAGCAGCACGGCCACATGGAGGCCGTCGGCTACGACCTGTACTGCAAGCTGCTGAACGAATCCGTCCGCGAACTGCAGGGCGAGACCAGGACACAGGAGGAGTACGAGACGGTGCTCGACCTGGACATCGACGCCTTCATCCCCGACACCTATATCCGCAATGAGACACAGAAGCTGGATATTTATAAACGGATTGCCGCCGTGCAGAGCGAGGAGGAGTACGACGATATGCTGGAGGAGCTGATGGACCGCTTCGGCGAGCCGCCGCGCTCCGTGCAGAACCTGCTCATGATCGCGCGCATGCGCGCGCTGGCGCACGACGCCTATATCACGGAGCTGACGCAGAAGGGCGAAGAAATCCGCATTTCCATGTACGAAAAGGCGCGCATCGACACCACCCGCATCGACGGCCTGCTCCGGTTTTACCGCGGCGCGCTGCGCTTCCAGGTGGATGAAAAACCATATTTTCTGTATATTCAGCCGCGCTCCGGCAAAAAGGAAAAGAAAGATGTCATGCAGACCGTGCAGGAGCTGGTGGCCGCGGTGCAGACGCTGGCCGAGCAGGCTGCGGGATGAAATATTCAGAAAGGTGAAATATTCAGAAATAAAAGGGATGGTTGTAAAATACGACGGGCTCGTCACAAATCCAGTTGTGATGAGCCCTGTCTGACATTTTTGCATCTTGAGACTTTCATTTATAGATAGTTGTAGCAACCGTATTTTTATGCCGTTTTAAAGATAAGGTTCCTGTGCTTTTCCAACGTCGCCAGAACGATCATTCCCAGCAGGTAGCAGGAAACCGCTTCGCCCAGGCCGACGGTCAGCATCATGAACGGAACCGGCAGCGGGACGCCGTAGCCGTAGAACAGCACGAACGGCACGATCAGGGTGTTGGCGAGAATCGGCGGAAGCGGCACCAGGTATTTTTGCCTGCGCAGGGCATAGGAGCCGCAGGCGCCCAGCAGGGTGGCCACGCTTCCAAAGACAATGTCCAGCGGAATCGCGCCTCCGGCCATATTGCCGATGAGGCAGCCCGCGAACAGCCCGGGGATCGCCGCCGGGGTAAAATACGGCAGAACGGTCAGCGCCTCGGCGAACCGCACCTGCACTTCACCGAACGAAAGCGGCGCGAAAACGAACGTCAATACGACGTAGATGGCAGCGATGAACGCCGCCTGAACAACAAACAACACTTTTCTGTCTCTCATATTCAGTTGTCTCCTTTAGTTTTGTTTTACGTCAGGAAGGTCTCGAACTGACGCACTGCATTTGCCGAAGCGCCGGTACCGCAGCCGGATCGAAGTCGGATCAGAGTCGGATCAGAATCAGATCAGAGCCAGATCAGAATCAGATCAGAGTCGGCCCATAGCTCAAGCGAGTCTGCGCCGGGGGTTAAACCGGCGTCTGTCAGTCTAGCATAATTTTCTGAAAATTGCAAGCACGAAATGCGGCAGGCAGGGCTGTTTCACGAAGCTTCCCGTCAATGCACACTTCTTCTTAAAAAGAACTATTCCCGCTTTTGATCTCCTCTGTCCCTTCAAAAACACAAAAAAGCGCAGAACGGCGCGGCAATGCCGGAGATTCTCAGCGATTCCGGCTGAAAAAGGTATTGCGGGATGCAGGAAAAAAGATTATAATAATAAAAGTTTGTTTGCGCGGTTTGAGACGCGAGGATTGGAGGAAATTATGAAAAACGGATGGAAAAGGGCAGCAGTTGTCTGCCTGAGCGCAGGCCTTATGATGACCACGCTGGCAGGCTGCTCAAAGGGCAGTGATTTTAATGCGGAGGCGACGGCGATCACAGTGAACGACAGCAAGCTGCCGGCAGGTGTCGTCAATTTTGCGGTGCGCTATATGCAGGTGATGACGGAGAATCTGTACATGTCGCTCGGCATTACGGATCCGTACAGTCAGGATATATTCGGTACCGGCACGACACTGGGCGAGGAGACGAAGGACGAGATGACCCAGGAGCTGAGCCAGGCGATGCTGGCGGAGCAGAAGATGGAGGATTACGGCGTTTCCGTTACGGACGAGGACAAGCAGAAGATTTCGGACGCGGCGGCAAAATTCATGGCAGACAATGACGAGGAGACTCTGAAAACGCTGGGCGCGACGCAGGAGACGGTGGAGCGCTATCTGGAGCTGTCCTTGATCCGTTCCCGCATGGAGCCCGCGATGTCGGCGGATGTGGATACGGAGGTATCCGACGAGGAAGCTGCGCAGCGTAAGATTCAGTATGTGATCTTTACGGTGACCGACGCGAAGAACGAGCTGGAAGCGGAGACGGAGACTGAAACGGAGACCGTGGCAGCCGATGCCGCTGAGGATGAGACGGGCGCAGAGGAAACCGAGGTGGCGACGGAAGCGTCCGCGGCAGAGACCGAGGCGGTGACGGAAGCGTCCGCGGCAGAGACTGAGGCGACGACGGAAGCACGCTCGGCAGAGACCGAACTGACGACGGAAGCGCCTGCGGCGGAGACCGAGGGCGAGACCGCTGTCCTGACCGAGAACGAGGCGGACAAGACTCAGTCTGCAGCGGAGACGGAGACGGAAGCAGAAACGACCGCAGAGGAAGCGGCGGCTGCAGAGGCGGAGACCGATGCGGAAACCGAATCCGAGACAGAGCCGGAGACGGAAGACGCCGAGACCGCGGCGGCGCGCGAGCTGGCGTACGCGCAGGCGCAGGAGCTGGTCAACCGCGTCAAAGGCGGCGAGGACATGGAGACGGCGGCCGACGATATGGGCAAGACCGCTTCCGAGATGACCTTCGGTTCGGATTACGCGATCGAGGAGCTGGTGACGGCCACGGACGGGCTGGCGGACGGTACGCTGGTGGAGGAGCCGGTCGAGACCAGCACGGGCTACTATGTGGTGAAGCTGATTTCCCAGCTGGACCGCGAAGCGACGGACGCTGAGAAAGAGAGCATCGTGACGCAGAGAAAGAACGACCGCATCTCTGAGCTTTACGACGAGTGGGAGGAAGCCGGAGAGGTGACCATAGATGAAGACGTGATGGCGAAGATCGTGTTTGACTATCACCTGAATCCGTACGAGACGGAGATGGAGACGGAAGTCACGGCGGCGGAGCTGGCTGAGACCGAGGCGGAGACGGAAGTAGAAACCGAAGCGCTGGCGGAGACTGAGGCAGAAACAGAAGCGGGGACGGAAGCGCCTGCGGAAACGGAAGCCGGGACCGAAGCTCCGGCAGAGACCGAGGCGGAGAGCGAAGCTCCTGCGGAGACCGAGGCGGAAACCGAAGCAGTTTCCGAATAATATAAAGTACAGGAAGATAAAGGGGGAATTTAAAATGAAAGCCGGTAAAAACTACAAATTCTGGTTTGCGACGGGTTCACAGGATCTGTACGGCGACGAGTGCCTGCGGAACGTGGCGGAGCATTCAAAGATCATCGTGGCAAAGCTGAATGAGTCGGGCATTCTTCCATATGAAGTGGTGTGGAAGCCGACGCTGATCACCAACGAAGTGATCCGCAAAACGTTCAACGAGGCGAACGCGGACGAGGAGTGCGCGGGCGTTATCACCTGGATGCACACGTTCTCTCCGGCAAAGTCCTGGATTCTGGGGCTGCAGGAGTTCCGCAAGCCGCTGCTTCACCTGCATACGCAGTTTAACGTTGAGATTCCGTACGACACGATCGACATGGACTTCATGAACGAAAACCAGGCGGCGCACGGCGACCGCGAGTACGGCCATATCGTGACCAGAATGGGCATCGAGCGCAAGATCATCGTCGGCCACTGGAGCGAGCGGGCGGTGCAGGAAAAGATCGCTGCGTGGATGCGGACGGCGATCGGCATCATGGAGAGCAGCCATATCCGCGTCATGCGCATTGCCGACAACATGCGCAACGTGGCCGTGACCGAGGGCGACAAGGTAGAAGCGCAGATCAAGTTCGGCTGGGAGATCGACGCATACCCGGTGAACGAGATCGCGGCGGCGGTAGAGGCCGTGCCGCAGGGCGACACTGAGGCGCTGGTGGAGGAATATTACGACAAATACGAGATTCTGCTCGAGGGCAGGGATCCGGCGGAGTTCCGGCGCCACGTGGCGGTGCAGGCTCAGATCGAGATCGGCTTTGAGCGTTTCCTTGAGGAGAAGAATTATCAGGCGATCGTGACGCATTTCGGCGACCTCGGTTCCCTGCAGCAGCTTCCGGGCCTGGCGATTCAGCGCCTGATGGAGAAAGGCTACGGCTTCGGCGGCGAGGGCGACTGGAAGACGGCGGCCATGGTGCGCCTGATGAAGATCATGACCCAGAACATGCCGAACGCAAAGGGCACCTCGTTCATGGAGGACTATACCTATAATCTGGTGCCGGGCAAGGAAGGCATTCTCCAGGCTCATATGCTGGAGGTCTGCCCGACCATCTCCGACGGCCCGATCAGCATCAAGGTCAATCCGCTTTCCATGGGCGACCGCGAGGATCCGGCCCGCCTTGTGTTCACAGCGAAGGAAGGCCCGGCGGTGGCAACGTCACTTATTGATCTGGGCAATCGTTTCCGCCTGATCATCAACGACGTGGACTGCAAGAAGGTTGAAAAGCCGATGCCGAAGCTGCCGGTGGCGACCGCATTCTGGACGCCGCAGCCGAGCCTGGCTACGGGCGCGGAGGCCTGGATTCTGGCAGGCGGCGCGCACCACACCGCGTTCTCCTACGACCTGACCGCGGAGCAGATGGGCGACTGGGCAAACGCGATGGGCATCGAGGCAGTTTACATCGATAAGGATACGACCATCCGCAGCTTCAAGAACGAGCTGAGATGGAATTCCGTTTATTACAGATAAGCGCAGTTTAAGACTGCACGGTTACAAGGTACCGGCCAGACGGGACGGGGCTGCTGCAAAAGAAATCCGGGAGATTGCTCTTTTGCGGCGGCCCCTTTCTTTTGCTGCAATGCAGGCCTTTTTCTTTTGCGTTAAGCGTACTTGCATACAGCGCCCGGATGGTGTTATACTTGAGACAAATCAAAATCGGATCACTTTTTGCGCTTTGCGGCGAAATGGAATTTTGCGGCGGAAACGCGTCTTCGCACGCATGGGAGAGAACAATGGACAGAAACATTTTTTTAATTGGATTTATGGGAGCGGGCAAGACCACGGTGGCCCGCACATTCCGGAAGCTGTACGGGATGCGGCTGATCGAGATGGACGAACAGATCGAGGCGGAGCAGGGCATGAGCATTTCGGATATCTTTGCCAGGCACGGCGAAGCGCATTTCCGGCGTCTGGAGACGGGGCTGCTGGAGGGCCTGCAGCGGGAGCGCAACGTGGTCGTCTCCTGCGGCGGCGGCGTGCCGATGCGCGAGTGCAACGTGACGGCAATGCGCAAAAGCGGGATGGTGGTCTATCTGAGCGCCCGCCCGGAGACGGTCTATGAGCGCGTGAAAAACAGCGACACGAGGCCGCTGCTGCGCGGCAATATGAACGTCGGCTATATCACGGAACTGATGGAGGCGCGCCTGCCGCGGTACCTGGCGGCGGCTGACCTCACCGTGGAGACGGACGGGAAAACGTCGGCGGACATCTGCCGCGAGATTCTTGCGCGCAGGCCCCTCGAGACGGAGGGCATAGAGAGCTGAAATGGGACTGCCTGTTTTGTTCTCTTATAGGAAAGACCTTGTCACACTAAAGTGTGAAAGTGCCTTTCCTATAAGACAAAAGCGCTTCGCGCACAGATGCGCACGGACGCAGAAGGAGTTTTTTTGCTTCGCAAAATGCGTCCGGCGCGGAAAAAGTGTGCTTCCTGATATTTTATGAGAAGCGCGAGAGTGTGCGAAGCACACTTTTTTAAGAAAAGAGCTGAAACGGGCTTGTCCGCTTTGCTCAGAGAAAAAGCAGTGACAGACGGGCTGCTGCCCTGGAGGGGAGGCGAAAACGATGCAGAAAAAAGAGCGTTTTTCCGAAAAAAACGACGAAGCGCCCGTTGGCGAAAAGCCCAGATACGTCCCCGGACAAACGCCGGTGCGGCCGGTGAGAAAGCCGGAGGAGGACGATATGGAACGCTTTGCGGAGCGCGCCGCGGCGGGAACGTCAGAGCGTTCTGGCGAAAACGGCGCGAGGCATACCGCCGGGAGGGCGAACGAAGTTCTGGCGGGTCTGAAAGCCCGCAGGCGCAGGCGGCGCAGCCGTATCCTCTGCGGGGTCGGAGGCGCGGCGCTGATCGTTTACGTAGCCATGGCTGTGTATTTCGGCCTGCATTTTTATAAGGGAACGATGATTTACGGCGTGGACTGCAGCCGGAAAACGCTCGGCGAGGTGAAACAGGAAGTGGCGGAGCGTCTGGGAGAATACCGCCTGGAGATTCAGGAGCGCGGGGAGCAGACGGAGAGCATTTCCGCCGCGGAGATCGGCCTGCAGTTTGTGGACGACGGAAGCATCGACGGGATGCTGCGTGCGCAGCGCTCTTACATCTGGCCGGTGATGCTGCTGATGGGGCGCGGCACGGCCAGCCAGGTTGCGTTTTCCTATGATCAGGAGCTGCTGCGCGCGAGGCTGAATACGCTTTCCTGCATGGATATTGTGCGGGCGGTTGCGCCGCGCGACGCCTATGTTTCTGTGACGGATACGGGCTTTGAGGTCGTGCAGGAGGTCATGGGCACGACGGTGGATACGGAAAAGACCGCGGCTGCGATTACGGCGGCGCTGGATGCCGGGGAAGTCACGCTGTCGCTGGAGGAGGCGGGCTGCTATATCAACCCGGAGCTGTATCAGGACAATGAAAAGCTCCAGAGCGACGCTGCGGCGATGAGCGAGCTGGCGCGGGCAAACTTCACATATGATTTTGGAGACCAGCATGAGCCGGTGAACGCGCGCCAGATCGAGCACTGGATTGTCACGCAGGCGGACGGTACGTTTGCCATCGACGACGGCCTGCTGGCGGATTATGTGGAATCTCTGGCGGCGAAGTATGATACCTTTGGCCTGCCGGTGGATTTTTATACGTCGATCGGGACCGTGGTCACGCTCTCCGGCGGGGACTACGGCTGGTGCATCGACCAGGAGGCGACGCTCTCCCAGCTGAAAGAGGCGCTGCAGAGCGGCTATCAGGGCTCGCTGGAGCCGGTCTACCTGTACTCGGCGATGAGCCATGAAAACGGCGGCATTGGCTATACCTATGTGGAGGTTTGCATTTCGCAGCAGCGGATGTGGTGCTACCAGGACGGCAACGTGATCGTGGACACCCCGGTGGTTACAGGCAATCCGAACAAGGGCAACGGCACGCCCTCCGGCGGCGTGTGGGCGATCGACGCCAAGAAACGGGACGCGATCCTGACCGGCGAGGGCTATCAGGCCCCGGTCGATTACTGGATGCCGTTCAACGGCGACGTCGGCATTCACGACATGCAGCAGCGGGTGTATTTCGGCGGTACCATTTACCTGTCGAACGGGTCGCACGGCTGCGTCAACACCCCGTACGAGCAGGCGGAAATCATTTACAATACCGTGTCCATCGGCACGCCGGTGATCGTTTACGACTGAAATGTGCCGTATTTATATTATGAAAGAAAGCACCTCCGTTTCTGAGAATGCTGCAGGCATTGTCTCAGAAATGGGGGTGTTTGAAATTCGGCCTGTTTTGTACCGATCGCTTTAAAGATGTCGAAATTTGTCGAACGAGTCTGCTTGCATTCCTTGGTAAACTATGTTATTATGTATTCACATTTTATATGTAATGTGTTTCAAATAATTTTAAGTTTCACCCGAGGAGGTATTATGACAAGCAAACTGAAACAGCATTTTCCCATGATTCACGAAAGAAAAGCCCTGCTGGAGCAGATTCAGTCCACCCCTTCCCTCAGACAGCAGTTTGACAGCTGGCAGCCATACCAACAGAAGGAATTTCTCGATTTCTGCACCGGAGTCCGCGGCGTCAAGCTGCTGTACGATGTCTTCTTCAAGGAAATCCTCAGCCCCGAGTACACTCCCGAGCGGCTCAACCGGCTGCTCTCCGTCCTGCTTGGAAGGCATGTGACCATCAAGCAGGTGCTGCCGGGCGATTCTGCGCGCATCGCCGACGAAAGCTCCCTGCTGATCATGGACATCATCGTGCAGCTTGACGACGGCAGCCTCGCTGATGTGGAAGCGCAGAAAATCGGTTACGCTTTCCCCGGCCAGCGCAGCGCCTGCTACTCCGCCGATCTCCTGCTGCGCCAGTACAAACGCATCCGCGACCGACGAAAGAAGAAATTCAGCTATCTGGAGGTAAAAGAAGTCTACACTATCATTTTTATTGAAAACAGCACAGGGGGATTCCGGGAATTTCCGGAGGATTACCTGCATTATTTCGAACAGCGTTCCAACACCGGTCTCCGGATGGACCTCCTGCAGAAATACCTGTTCATACCGCTTGACATTTTCGGGCAGAACATTCAGAATAAAGATGTCAGCAACGAGACCGAAGCATGGCTTGCGTTCCTCAGTCAGGACGACCCGGAGATCATCCTCCGGCTGATCGGGGCATACCCGGAATTCAGGCCCATGTACGAAGACGTATACCGTCTGTGCCAGAATGTGGAGAAGGTGATGGAGATGTTTTCAGAGGAACTGCGTATTCTTGACCGGAATACCGTACAGTACATGATCGACGAGATGCAGGCAGATATTGATAAGCAAAAAGCGGAACTCAAAAGCAAGGATGCTGTGATTGACAGCCTGCAAACACAGATTCAGGAATACAATCATATCATCCAGAATCTTGAGCAGCGCATCGCCGAGCTGGAGAAACAGCTGAACCGGTAATATTCCGAAACGCATTTCTTATACATAGGATAAAGTAAAACGGCCGTTCCGATCAGAATTATTTCATCACGGGGCGGCCGTTTCAATAACTCTTTTTTTGCCATTTCCCTTTCATAATTTCCCGTAGATTTTTGATAAAACTGCCCCGTTCCGCCCGATTTTATAACATTCAATTCTACATAAAATGATATATTTTTGCAAAATCAGCAGCGTATTTTGCACTTTTTTACTTTTCGTTAATTTGCACAAAAACTTATCCCCAAAAGCTAAAATCGAGCATGTCATAAGGGCGCTCCAAGGAAAAATTTTCTCCCTCAAAAATCCCGGAATTCCCCGTAACCAGGGCGTTTTCGGGACTTCCCGTTTTTCATGGAAAAGTTCCCCGTAAGGGAAAAAATAAGGGAAGGAATCTGCTTTTTCCCACCTGAAACGCCCGGAAAACCCCGCAAATACGGGCTTTTTCCGAAAATCAGTCAGCAAATCCACATTTGCATACTCACGCAAAAAATCCCGTAAAATCGGGGCTTCCAGCGATTTCGACACGCAAAAAAACAAGGGAAAAACAAGGGAAAGGCCAAAATCGGCCCCGGATGAAAACGGATCGTAGAAATTTGATATTTTCAACAGTTTTTTTCAGTTTTTTCCAGATTCCAACCGTGTCAGGTTGTTGAAGATAAAGGTAACATTGGCAAGTAAGGAGGAAAGTAAAATGAGGAGAATGAATGCAAAATGGAAACGTGCACTGGCGATTCTGCTGACAGCGACCATGCTTCTGCAGAACGGTATCGTGACCAGCGCGGGCGAGGAGTCGACTGAGAGCGGGATTACGACCGTGTCGAACACGGACGAATCCGAGCAGGCAAGGCTGCAGAGCGAAGCGGAATCCAACAGGCAGAGCGAAGCGGAATCCAACGCAGAGAGCGAGAGGCTGCAGAGCGAAGCGGAATCTAACGCTGAAAGCGAGAGATTGCAGAGCGAAGCGGAATCCAACGCTGAGAGTGAAAGACTGCAGAGCGAAGCGGAATCCAATGTCGAGAGCGAAAAGCTGCAGAGCGAAGCGGAATCCAACAAGCAGAGCGAAAAGGAGTCCAACGCGGAAAGCGAAAGGCTGAGGAACGAAGCGGAGTCCAATGCGCAGAGCGAAAACGCAAGGAAGCAGAGCGAAGCCGAAAGCAGCGCAAAAGCTGAGAGCGAGGCGGAATCCAGCCGCCAGAGCGAGGCCGAAAGCCAGGCGGCAAATACGCAGAACAATACGGAACAGTCCACGCCGAATGAGACCCAGCCGGGCACAGAGAGCGAGACGACAGGGGAAACGGAGACGGAGGGACTGACCGAGGGCGAAGAAGAAACCGGGGAAATCACCTACCGCATCGAGTTCGGTGAGAAGGCCGACGAGCACGGCACCATCCGCGTCAAAGACGAGGAAGGCATCGAGCAGGCCATCGAGATTAAGGATTATTATAAGGAAGTAGAAAAAGACGGTACGTTCGTATTCAAGGTATTGCCGGATGAAGGCTACAAGGTAGACCATGTAAAGGTTGAGGACAAGGAAGTACCGAAGACCGAAAACGAAGAAAAAAATGAATACAAGGTCGAACATATTATAAAGAACATTGAGATCAATGTTTCCTATCTGGAAATCACGGATGAGACGGAACTTGAATCCGAGACGAACGAACAGGAATTCACCGTTGACCTGCACCAGCCGATCCTGCAGGTGGGCGACGAGGCCTACTTAAACGGTTATGAAGGCAGCGACCACTCCTGGCTGGCACTGGAGAACGGCCCGGTGGAAATACTGGGGGACAGCACCGGAGCGCTCGGCCATATCCGTGCGGTATCGGAAGGAACCGCAACGGTTTCCCACGCCTACAAAGCGGATGACGTTATTTATGAGGAGAGCTTTGTCGTGACCGTTACGGCGGCTGCGGACGAGACCGAAAGTACGGAGACGGAGACAGAACCGCTGACGGAAGGCGAGGCGGATCTTTCCGGGATGGAGCAGATGACGGAATTGGAATCGGAATCTGAATCTGAGACGGAATCTGAAACAGAACTTGCCGAAGAACCGATGGTGACCTTTGCGGTGAGCGAAGGTGCAGCTGTCACGGTAGACGGCGAGGATGTCACAAATGCGGATGTAGCGGCGACAGACGGAGCGATCACATTCACGGTAACTGCGGAGGAAGGCTATACCATCACAGAAGTAACATCTGACCATGCAGATGTGCAAAAAGCAGATACAGATGAGGAAACTGCGGATGTTTCTGAAAATGGCAAGACTCCGGAAACTGCAGACGCTGCCGGCGAATATACGATCGAAGATATTCCGGCAGATGGAATTACAGTGACAGTAACTGCAGAAGCGATGAAAGAAGAACCGAAAACAGATTTCCGCTATGAGGACGGAAGGGTTGTTATCGTTGCCACTGCACAGCCGGATGCGAACCTGCCGCAGGATGCAGTGCTGAAAGCATCTTATCTGCCGGAGGGCAGCGCAGGCTATAATGAAGCGGTAACGGCGATCGAGTCGCAGATGGGCAGTGAAGAAAAAATATTTGAAGAATTTGTTTGCTATGACGTTTATTTTGAAGCGAATGGCGAACGGATTGAGCCGGAAGCAGGAAATGTCCGTGTAGTTATGCGCTACAAACAGCCAATCTTTGGCGATATGGACTCGGAAACGGATGAATACGTTACCTACCACATCAATGAACAGACAAATGTCGTAGAAGATGTAACGGACACCATCAGCACAACTGCAAATAATGAAATTAACCTGATTGGATTTGATGTAGGGATTTTTTCAACAATTGTTTCGGCTAAAGTGACCTCATGGGAAAAAGACATTACGTATTCGGAGTTTGGTGAATGGTTTGACGGCAAAGGGGATTATAGTAGAAGTACCTCATACGGGACAAAAATTTTTAAAACTACTGTTACATGGGATGACGGAACAACAGAAGATCGGATTGCCTATTGTCTGGAAGCGCGACAGGGGTCTCCCGGGATAAATGGCGAAAGCGAAAATGGCTACAGCGCCAAAGTGCTGGATGATGAGATATTGAGAAAAATCTTATATTATGGATATGGCGGACCTGGCTTCGATTCAGTGGGCAAGGCATGGCTGAATGATCTGATTGGTAAGACACTTAAGGAAAGTACTGGTGGGGGTGATCAAAAATATAGCGGGCAAGCTTTAACAATATTAAATAGCGGCGATCAGGAATTAATTAACGATTTCTATTATACGATGACCCACATTATTGCCAGCCATCGATACTATCAAATAACATCACGCTACACAGAAACTGATAATTATTGGTATAGTTCCGGATATGGAGTTTCTTGGGCAGGAAAAACTCTGGCAAAGGCATGGTATAAACAAATATGTGAGGATGAAGAAAGCAACCTTAGCGGTGCCCTGGGGCTGGAAGTGACAGTAAATGGCATCGATATCTCCAGTGGCGCGGAATATACAATTTCGCCTTCTGTATCGTCACCGACCTTTGTTGTTAAAAATACTTTTGTAGACTTTACGGTTCCAGAAGGCCTTATTTGCACAGCAAATGGGACTTCTTACCAAAGCGGAAGCAGTGTCAGGGTAGAGGCAAACCAGAGTTTCAGTTTTTCATTGGCAAATACTGCAACGTTTTCTGCTGAAATAAATGGAGTTAAAGCGGGTACGTTTACTATTAATATGACAGGCCCTGCGACATGGGAAACAGTTCTTATTGATCCTGGCGATAATAGCGAGCAGCATCTTGGAACTGCAACGCATTCTGCTGCAACAGAAATAATAAACATTCAATTAAAATGCTCTAAAAAGGCAATTAAGATCAGTAAAGTAGATGAAACGAAAACTGTTAAGCTGCAAGGTGCAGAATTTGATGTATTTTCTGATGAGGCAGCAACACAGTACCTTGGTCATGTAATAACAGATGGAAATGGAGAAGCTTATGCTGAATTTTCTTCTGATACAGTAACTGGTTCATCTGTATACCTGAGAGAGACGAAAGCTCCAGATGGTTATTTGCTTGATGGAATTATACATGAAGTACCATGTGCAGAAGACGTGAGTTTGGGTTCGGCATTTACAATCACAAACAAGCCGGACAAACACGATGTATGGATCAGCAAAAAGACTCTGACCGGCGAAGATGAGTTATCTGGAGCCGTCCTGCGAGTAGAAGATGAAACAGGCTCTGCTGCCGGAGAAAACGGCAGCGGTAAATGGACATCGGATGGCGAGCCGCATAAAGTGGAAGGTCTGATTCTAGGAAAGACTTATAAACTTGTCGAAGATGAAGCGCCGGACGGATATACTGTATTTGATCCGATTGAGTTTACTGTTGACAAAGATGGTAAGGTAACAGCCGCAGGTATTGAAGTCGCTGGAACAGAGACCGATCCGTTTGTGGCCAGAGATGCCCGCACAAAATTAAGCTTTGCGAAGATTGATGCAGATACAGGTGAATATGTAGAGGGAGCTGAGCTTGCTATCTGCGAAGATGAGCAGGGAGAGCATGTAATATCTTTGGACGACAAAGAACTTAAATGGACGACAACCACAGAACCATATTCGGTTGAAGGGCTCAAAACAGGCATTACATACTATCTGTGTGAACGTAAAGCGCCAAACGGGTATATAGGAAAAACAAAGGGCGTACAGTTTGAGGTTGAAGATACGGACCGGGAAGATGCTGCAGAGGTGCGTGTAATTGCCCTTGAAAACTACACTACGTCGGTTTCTATCAGCAAACGCGCGGTTTCCGGCGATAAGGAACTACCCGGCGCAACCCTGGTGGTATATGAAAAAGGAGGGTCGCCTGAAAGTCCAGCTTCCACTGTCGGCGGAGAACAGATGAAATGGACATCCGGGGAAAATGCAAAAGTATGGAAAGGCGTCAAAGCAGGAACTTATGTGCTCCATGAGGAAGCAGCGCCGGATGGCTACACCCTGGCGCAGGATATTGAATTTACCGTTGCTGAGGATGGCAAGATCACATCTGGAGGCTGGAATAGTTCCGCCGGGGCAATCATTATGAATGATGCTCTTACCAGTGTAAAGATCAGCAAGAGAGCGCTGGTTGGAGAAGACCAGTATAGGGAGCTTTCAGGCGCCGCGCTTGAGGTGCGGGATGCAGAAAATAACGTTGTAGATAGTTGGACATCAGATGGAACGGAACATGAAATAACAGGGCTGACGGTTGGAAAAACATACACGCTCACAGAGACCGGCGCTCCTGATGAGACCGGGTACACCCTTGCGGAATCAATCACATTCTGGATTGATCAAGACGGGACTGTATACATCGGAGAAGCTGGAGATAAATCCAACCCCGCAGGAAATAATACTACCGTGGTAATGGTAGACCGGTTAAATGTCCGAAACTTCCGGAAAGTTACGAAGGATGACAGCGGGCGTAGGGATCAGGTACAGCTGGCAATTTCTACCGATGAGGATGGAAAGAATATCGTAACCCTGACGAATGACCATTATCCGAACGGAAAAGAACTGAAATGGTCTGCTCCTATGAATTCCACAGGATACAATGTTTACGGCCTTGTACCTGGCACTTATTATCTGGTGGAGCTGGAAGCGCCGACGGGCTATGCAAGAAATGTGCAGCAGTTTGAGGTTCCAGAAAACGAAACATATAACCCAACCGCGGAAATCGTAACGCTGACAAACTATCAGACCCGTGTACAGATCGGCAAAGTATTTGAAAATGGCGGCCTGGGCGAGAATGATTCCGTAGAATTTGAAATCACAGGAGCGGAGCTCGAAGCACCGATAGAAGTCACCATTACGGCTCAAACCAACAATGGTGAGACAGTGGTGGACGAGAATGGAAAAACCGTATATTTCTCAGATATTATTTATGGACTTCCGACAGGGGAATATACATTGACAGAAACCTCTGCCCCGAAGGGCTATACTCTGGCTGAGCCGGTTACTTTTACGGTCAGCAATGAAATGAACGGTGAAACAGGCGACGCTATGGACGCCAAACTGGTAACCGTCGGACCGGTACTGAATGAAACCACAAAGATCGCCTTTGCCAAAGTAGATGAAAACAATGAGCCTCTCGCAGAAGCGGAACTCACCGTATCTGACGCGGAAGGAAACACAGCCAAGACAATCTTTGGCGATGAACTGAAGTGGACTACGGACGGCGAAGTCAAGATGTTTGATGGACTGCCTGCCGGTACTTATACGCTGAAAGAAACCAAAGCTCCAGAAGGCTATGTATACGCAGCAGATGTGCAATTTACTGTAGACGAAAATGGAGAAATCGGTGAAATAACCGAAGGCGCTTCTGTTGGTACGGTTGACGGTACCGATGTCGTCCTGATTACGATGAAAGACGATCAGACGCAGGTGCAGGTGGCCAAGACACTGGAATCAGTGGACGGCAAAGCATACGCGCTGCAGGGTGACGATAAGATTGTCTTTAAAATCGAACCGAAAACGGCTTCAGAAGGAACTGCATCCAGCAGCAGGGAAGTAATATTAACCGCGGACAGCCCGCAGGAAAAAGGCGCTTACGTATCCGAGATTATTCGCGGACTTCCGAAAGGTATGTATACTCTGACCGAGACTTCTGCCCCGGCTGGGTTTACGATTGCGGAGCCAGTGGAATTTGAAGTGAAAGACCGCCTTGAAAACGGTGTTGTGCCGATTACAACCGTACCCGTAACCAACACCGCCACCGAAATCGAGCTGAGCAAGAAGGCCCTCTCCGGCGAAGGGGAACTTCCGGGCGCACACCTGCAGGTCCTGAAAGTCAACGGAGACGGCAGCACAGAAGCCGCAGTGACCGTTTACGGCGAAACGCTTGACTGGACTTCCGGCACCGAGTCAAAAGTGGTCAAAGGCCTGGCGCCTGGCAAATATGTCCTCCATGAGGAAGGCGCACCGGCCGGATATGCGTTTACAAACGATGTGGAGTTTGA
>CANRIG010000048.1 GCA_947630595.1 uncultured Lachnospiraceae bacterium
GGGGACATAGGTGATCTATAAATGAACTTCATTTCAAAATCGACGGAAAAAACCTAGTACTACAACGGAAAACGGGTTTTCTTTCGTATTTTTCAGGAATTCACACATAAAACATAAATTGCTGATATAATCAAAATAAGATACAGTGATTCGCCGGTTCGGCGGACACAGTCAAAAGAGGTGCGTAAAATGGAACGGTTAAAAGTGCTGGTGGTGGACGACGAGAGCAGGATGCGCAAGCTGGTCAGAGACTTCCTGACGCGGAAGGATTTTGACGTGATCGAGGCGGAGGACGGAGAGCAGGCGGTCGACCGCTTTTTTGCGGACAAGGACATCGCCCTGGTGATTCTTGACGTGATGATGCCGAAGATGGACGGCTGGCAGGTGTGCCGGGAGATCCGGAATTATTCACAGGTGCCGATCATCATGCTGACGGCGAAGTCCGACGAGCGCGACGAGCTGCTGGGCTTTGAGCTGGGCGTGGACGAGTACATTTCCAAGCCGTTCAGCCCCAAGATTCTGGTGGCGCGCGTGGAGGCGATCCTGCGGCGGACCAGCGGCTTCTCGGCCGACGATATTCTGCGGGCCGGCGCGATCACGGTCAACCGGGCGGCGCACGAGGTGACGATCGACGGCAGGAGCGTCGACCTCAGCTACAAGGAGTTTGAGCTGCTGACCTACTTTATCGAGAATCAGGGCATTGCGCTGTCCCGGGAAAAGATTCTGAACAGCGTCTGGAACTACGATTATTTCGGCGATGCGCGCACGATCGACACACACGTGAAAAAGCTGCGCAGCAAGCTCGGCGACCGCGGCGATTACATCAAGACCATCTGGGGCATGGGATACAAATTTGAGGTGGAAGGTCAGGAAGCATGAACAGTTCCATTCGCAAGCAGCTGACGATCATTTTTATCGCCCTGGTGGGGCTGATGTTTCTGGCGAATTACCTGATCAACACGTTTTTTCTGGAGGACTTTTACTCCATGCGCAAGCGCGAGGTGCTGATCGAGGCGTACCGCCAGCTGAACGAGCATGTCACGGACGACGGGCGCATGGAGGAGGATCAGATTCAGGAGTTTGAGGACCTCTGCAACGCGAACAGCATCTCGTTCATGGTGACCGACGAGGAGTTCCACAAGCTGATCTGGACGGATACCGCCTACATGGAGTCCGACTATGCGCGGCTGATGCTGGGGCGGCTCAACGGATACGGGATCGGCCTCGATCCGGTGGACCCGGGGTCCGTGCTGGTGCAGAACGACGATTATACGATCCAGAAAAAGTACGATTCGGCGGTGGCCATCGACTATCTGGAGATGTGGGGGACGCTGAAACAGGGGTTCTATTTTCTGATGCGCATCAATATGGAGAGCATCCGCGACAGCGTGCGCATCGCCAATGAATTTATCAAATACATCTGCCTGTTCGGCGTGGTGCTGTCCGGGATTCTCGTGTGGTTTATCTCCGAGCGCGTGACGCGGCCGCTGGGCGAGCTGACGGAGCTGTCGAAGCGGATGGCGGACCTCGATTTCAACGCGAAATACACGAGCGGCGGCAGCAACGAGGTGGGGCAGCTGGGCGAGCATTTCAACCGCATGTCGGAAAATCTGGAAAAGGCCTACTCGCAGCTGAAGACGGCCAACAACGAGCTGCAGCGTGACATCGAGAAAAAGCAGCGGATCGACGACATGCGCAAGGAGTTTCTCTCCAATGTGTCGCATGAGCTGAAGACGCCGATCGCGCTCATCCAGGGCTATGCGGAGGGACTGCAGGAGTGCGTCAACGACGATGCCGAGAGCCGGGAATTTTACTGCGAGGTGATCATGGACGAGGCCGCAAAGATGAACAGCCTCGTGCAGAAGCTGCTGACGCTGAACCAGCTGGAATTCGGCAACGACCAGGTGGTGATGGAGCGCTTTGACCTGACGGAGCTGATCCGCAATAAAATCCAGTCCGTGACGATTCTGGCCCAGCAGAAGGAGGCCTCCGTCACCTACCGGGGCAGCGGGGAGCTGAACGCCTGGGGCGACGAATTCAAGGTCGAGGAAATCCTGACCAACTATCTGAGCAACGCCCTGAACCATGCGGCGGGCGAGCGCCGGATCGAGGTGTCGGCGGAGGAAAGGGAAGGAAAGGTGCGTGTCACGGTGTTCAACACGGGAGAACTGATTCCTGAGAAGGAACAGGCGCTGATCTGGGATAAGTTTTACAAGGTGGACAAGGCCAGAACCAGGGAGTACGGCGGCAGCGGCGTCGGCCTGTCCATTGTGAAGGCGATCATGGAGTCGTTTCACGAGGAGTACGGCGTGTACAACTGCGAAGACGGCGTGGCCTTCTGGTTTGAGCTGCAGAGCGGGGACGTCTCCGAAGCGGACCGCAATGAATTGCAGACGCCGGCCGGCGCCGGCGGGCAGGGAGCGTGAGCGATGGGGAAGATAGCGGTGATCGGCGGAGGAGCGGCCGGGATGATGGCGGCCGTGACGGCGGCTGGAGGCGGCCATGATGTCAGCCTTTACGAAAAAAACGAAAAGCTGGGCAAAAAGCTCTATATCACGGGCAAGGGCCGGTGCAACCTGACCAACGACTGCACGGCGGAGGAGCTGCTGCAGGCGGTCTGCAGCAACCGGAAGTTTCTCTACAGCGCATTTTACGGGTTTGACAGCCAGGCGGCGATCCGCTTTTTTGAGGAAGCCGGGCTGCGCACGAAGACGGAGCGCGGCAACCGCGTGTTTCCGGTCTCCGATCACTCCTCGGACGTGATCGCGGCGCTGGCCGGACGTCTGCGGGCGTGCGGCGTGAAGGTGCGCCTGCAGGAGGAAGCGCGGGAGCTTTTGTTTGCGCCTGACCGCGCGCGCATCGCCGGTCTGGTGACGGCGGACGGACAGAGGACGGAGGCGGACGCCGTGATCGTGGCCACCGGCGGCCTGTCCTACCGCACGACCGGTTCCACCGGGGACGGCTACCGCTTCGCGCAGGCGGCCGGGCACACGGTGACGGATCTTTCTCCGTCGCTGGTGCCGGTCGAGACGGAGGGAGAGTGGGCGCAGCGGCTGCAGGGCCTGTCCCTGCGCAATGTGGAGGCCGCCGTGTTCGACGGGAAAAAGGAGCTCTACCGGGCGTTCGGGGAGATGATGTTCACGCATTACGGCGTCACGGGGCCGCTGATTCTGACGGCCAGCAGCGTGATTCAGAAGCGCCTGCGGGAGCGGCCGCTGCAGCTTTTCATCAATCTCAAGCCCGCGCTGGACGAGGAGCAGCTGGACGCCAGGGTGCTGCGCGAGTTTGAGGCCGCGAAAAACAAACAGTTCAAAAATGTGCTGGGGACGCTGTATCCGGCGAAGCTGATTCCGGTGATGATCGAGCGCAGCCGGATACCGCCGGAAAAGCCGGTGCACGATATTTCGCGCCAGGAGCGCAGGCGGCTGGTGGAACTGACCAGACATTTCCCTTTGACATTGACGCGGCTTCGTGACTATAATGAAGCGGTCATCACCCGCGGCGGCGTCAGCGTGCGGGAGATCGACCCGGCGACGATGGAATCCAGAAAGGTGCGCGGCCTGTACTTTGCGGGCGAGGTGCTGGATCTGGACGCGGTGACGGGCGGCTTCAATCTGCAGATCGCCTGGTCCACCGGCTACGCGGCCGGGCGCGGCGCGGCGGAATATATACAGAAACTATCTACGGGAGGAACACACGATGGGTTTTAATATAGCGGTGGACGGCCCCGCGGGGGCCGGAAAGAGCACGATCGCCAGGCGGGCGGCAAAAGAGCTTTCTTTCGTCTACGTGGACACCGGAGCCATGTACCGGGCGATTGCGCTGGGGCTTCTGCGGCGGCACGCGGAGCCGGAGGACGAGGCGGCCCTGGCGGACGCGCTGGAGGGCATCGAGGTGAACATCGGCTATGAGGACGGGGTGCAGCAGGTCTACTTAAACGGAGAAAATGTCTCCGGGCTGATCCGCACGGAGGAGGTCAGCCGCATGGCCAGCCGTTCCTCCGCCAGACCGCAGGTGCGCGCGAAGCTCACAGACCTGCAGCGGGACCTGGCGGCGCGGGAGGATGTTCTCATGGACGGCCGCGACATCGGCACCATGATTCTGCCGCACGCGCAGCTGAAGATTTATCTCACGGCCAGCGTCCGCACGCGCGCGCAGCGGCGTTATAAGGAGCTTCTGGAGCGCGGCGAGGCCTGCAGCCTGGAGGAGATCGAGCGGGACATCGAGGCCCGCGATTACCAGGATATGCACCGCGAGACGGCGCCCCTGCGGCAGGCGGAGGACGCCGTGCGGATCGATTCCTCGGATATGACCGTCGACGAGGTGACGGAGCGGATTGTGCGGCTCGCGCGGGAGCGCATGGAGCAGTCGGGAGGGCGGTGCGGATGAAGGTAATCGTAGCCAAGACCGCCGGCTTCTGCTTCGGCGTAAAGCGGGCCGTGGATCAGGTCTACCGCCAGATCGAGGAAGGCGTGAAGCCGATTTACACCTACGGACCGATCATTCACAACGAAGAGGTGGTGCGTGAGCTGGCGGACCGCGGCGTGCGCATCATCGGGGATGAGGAGCAGCTGGCCGGGCTCACGGAGGGCACCGTGATCATCCGCTCGCACGGCGTGGCCGAGCGCGTTTACCGCCTGATCGAGGAGCGGGGCCTGCACATCGTCGACGCCACCTGCCCGTTCGTGAAAAAGATTCACCGCATCGTCCGCGAGCACAGCGGGCGCGGGGAGGAGATCGTGATTATCGGAAACGACGGGCATCCGGAGGTGGAGGGCATCAAGGGCTGGTGCCTGGGACGCGTGACGGTGATCGGTTCCGAGGAAGATGCGCGTCAATTCCGCCACGAAACGGGGCATCGGCTCTGTATTGTCTGTCAGACGACATTTAATTACAAGAAATTTGATAAATTAGTTGAAATTATTTCGGAAATGAGTTATGATGAGATGGATATCTTGAACACGATTTGCAGTGCAACGGAAGAACGGCAGTCTGAGGCACGCGGGATTGCAGCGAAAGTTGACAGCATGATTGTGATCGGGGGCAGCCACAGTTCCAATACGCGGAAGCTGTTTGAGATATGCCAAATGGAATGTGAACATACTTACTATATACAAACATTAAAAGATTTGGATATTCGGCTATTGCCATCCAGGGGTTGCGTAGGTATCACAGCAGGGGCTTCCACCCCAAATAATTTGATTGAGGAGGTTTCAAAACAATGTCTGATTTAAGTTTTGAACAGATGCTGGAAGAATCATTAAAAACAATTCACAATGGAGAGGTAGTCGAAGGCGTAGTTATTGATGTGAAAGAAGACGAAATCATTCTTAACATCGGATATAAGGCCGATGGGATTATTACCAGAAATGAATACACGAACGAGTCCAACGCGGACCTGCGCGAGCTCGTCCATGTGAACGATAAGATGGAAGCAAAGGTTCTGAAGGTAAACGACGGAGACGGCCAGGTACTCCTGACCTACAAGCGCCTGATGGCCGAAAAGGGCAACAAGCGCCTGGAGGAGGCGTTCAATACGCAGGAAGTGCTCAAAGCTCCGGTGGCCCAGGTGCTTACCGGCGGCCTCAGCGTCGTGGTCGACGAGGCGCGCGTGTTCATTCCGGCAAGCCTTGTGTCCGACACATACGAGAAGAACCTTGAGAAATACGCGGGCCAGGAGATCGAGTTCGTGATCACGGAGTTCAATCCGCGGCGCAGAAGGATCATCGGCGACCGTAAGCAGCTTCTGATCGCCAGAAAGGCCGAGATGCAGAGAGCGCTGTTCGAGCGGATCGCGGTCGGCGACGTCGTGGAGGGCACGGTAAAGAATGTGACCGATTTCGGCGCGTTCATCGATCTGGGCGGAGCGGACGGACTGCTTCACATCTCCGAGATGTCCTGGGGCCATGTGGAGAACCCGAAGAAGGTCTTCAAGGTAGGCGACCAGCTCACCGTGCTGATCAAGGACATCAACGGCGACAAGATCGCGCTGAGCCTCAAGTTCGAGGACCAGAATCCGTGGCTGACCGCGGGAGAGAAGTACGCCGCGGGCAACATCGTCCAGGGCAGAGTTGCCAGAATGACCGATTTCGGCGCATTCGTGGAGCTGGAGCCGGGCGTTGACGCGCTGCTTCATGTGTCCCAGATTTCACACAATCACGTGGATAAGCCGTCCGACATCCTCAGTGTCGGCCAGATCATCGAGGCCAAGGTGGTGGACTTCAACGGCGCGGACAAGAAGATCAGCCTCAGCATGAAGGCGCTGGAGACAGCCGCACCGGCAGCGCCGGCTGCGCCTGCTGCAGAGGAGCCGGCCGCTGGGCCTGAGACGGCGGGAGAAGCATAATCATCACGTCTTTGACGAACTTATACACCGCAGGACACAAAGGAGATTTCCGCGTGTTTCTGCGGTGTTTTATGTTTTGGAATTGACAAGCCAAAGCCCATCTTGTATAATTTTATACTAGGAAACAAAGCTCGCAATGAGCTGTGACAGGAGGATGAGGAAGATGAAAATCGTATTTGACGAGAGCCTGCGTACAGGCAATGAGCGGATCGACAGCGAGCATCAGGAGCTGATCGACCGTGTCAATAAGCTCGTGGAGAGCTGCGAAAAGGGCACTGAGAAGATGACGGCGATCAAGACGCTGGATTTCCTGATGGACTACACGGAGTTCCATTTCGCGGACGAGGAGAAGCTGCAGAAGGAAGTCGGCTATGACAAATTCGATCAGCATCATCAGATGCACGAGGACTTCAAGAAGTCCGTCGGCGAGCTGCATGAGATGCTGGAGGAAGAGGAAGGCCCGACCGACGCGTTTGTGCAGGCGGTAAACAAAAACATCAGCGAATGGCTGGTGAACCACATCCAGGGCTGGGACAAGGCCATTGCAGATTTCATCCGCGCAAAGCAGTGAAAGGGCGCGGCAGGAGAGCAAACATTCATAAAAAAGTCCAAAGGGCTGGCGTTTCTTTTCGCCAGCCCGTATTTTTTCGCGTTTTACGCTCTCTGTTTGATGACCTTCACCGGACATTTCTCCGCGCACTTGCCGCAGCTGACGCATTTCGCGTAGTCGATGTGCGACACGTTGTTCTCTACGTGCACCGCGTCCGACTCGCACTGCTTCTCGCAGAGCTTGCAGGCGATACAGCCGGCGCTGCAGACCTTCTTGACGGCGATGCCGCGGTCGCGGTTGGAGCAGCGCACCGCGTATTTGGACTTGTCGGGCAGGATCTCGATCAGGTGCTTCGGGCATGCCGCCACACACTTGCCGCAGGCGCGGCACTTGTCGCGGTCGACGCTGGCCACGCCGTTGTGCACGGAAATCGCGTCGAACGGGCACACGGAAGCGCAGGTGCCGAAGCCGATGCAGCCGTAATCGCAGGTCCAGGGCGAGAGGCCGCTGGCCACCGCCGAAGCGCAGTCGGTGATGCCGACGTAATGCGCCCTTGCGGCCGCGTTCTCACAGTCGCCCGAGCATTTGACGAAGGCCACCATTTTCTCGGTTTCCTCCGCGTCCACGCCCATGATGTGGGCGATTTTTTCCGCGACGGCGGCGCCGCCGACCGGGCAGCCGTTGACCGGCGCCTCCTCGTGCACGATGGCGGAGGCCATCGCGTCGCAGCCGGCATAGCCGCAGGCGCCGCAGTTGTTGCCCGGGAGATATTCGCGGACGGCGAGTTCTTTTTCATCTACTTCCACTTTAAACTTTTTATCGACCGTAATCAGGAGCAAGCCCATCAGGAGGCCGATTGCGCCCACCAGGACGGTGGCTGTAATAATTGCTTGCATAATTTACCTCCTTTTACAGGGCCAGACTGCCAAAGCCCATGAATGCGATTGCCATGAGGGCGGCGGACAGCAGGACGACGGGTGCGCCGCGGAACGGCGCCGGAACGCTGGATTCGTCGATGCGTTCGCGGATACCGGCCAGCAGGATGATGGCGATGGTGTAGCCGACCGCCGTGCCGAAGCCTGCCACCACGCTCTCCACGAAGCCGTAGCCGTCCTGCACGTTGGTCAGGGCCACGCCCAGCACCGCGCAGTTGGTGGTGATCAGCGGCAGATAGATGCCGAGCGCCTTGTAGATGGCGGGGGAAGTCTTTTTCAGGAACATTTCCACCATCTGCACCAGCGTGGCAATGACAAGGATGAATACGATCGTATTCAGGTAATCCAGGTGCAGCGGCTCCAGCAGGAACGTGTAGAGCAGGTTCGCCACGGCCGAAGAGATCGTGATGACGAAGATCACGGCGGCGCCGAGGCTGGCGGAAGCCTTAATCTGCTTGGACACGCCCAGGAAAGAGCAGATGCCGAGGAACTGGCTGAGCACGACGTTGTTGACCAGCGCCGTGGTGATGATGATTAAAATCAGGGAAGTATTCATGCTTTCGTCTCCTCCTTTCCTTGCGCGTCACAGGTCTTGGCGCAGGTCGCGCAGCAGCCGTCGCAGCCGTTGACCTTGTCGTTGGCCGCCGTGGAAATGCTGGCGCCGTTTAAGATGGCAATGAGGATTGCCATGATCAGGAAAGCGCCCGGCGCCTGGCCGAAGATGGCGATCGGAGTGAATACCTCCTCAGAGAGCACCTGCACGCCGAATGCCTTGCCGGAGCCGAGAAATTCGCGGGCAAGGCCGATAACCGTGAGGGCGATGGTGAAGCCGAGGCCCATGCCGATGCCGTCGAACACGGCCAGATCCGGGGTCACCTTATTCGCATACGCCTCGGCGCGGCCGAGGATGATGCAGTTTACCACGATCAGCGGGATGTAAATGCCGAGCGCACTGTAGAGGCCCGGTACGTACGCCTGCATGATCAGGTCGACGATGGTCACCAGCGACGCCACGATGACGATGTAAGCCGGCAGACGCACCTGATCGGGGATGACGTTGCGCATGATGGAAATAATCAGGTTCGAGAAAATCAGTACCGCCAGTGTGGAGAGCCCCATGCCCACGCCGTTGATCGCCGAGGTTGTCACCGCAAGCGTGGGACACATGCCGAGCATGAGGATGATGCACGGATTTTCTTTTACGATACCGTTATAAATTCGTTCTACATATTGATTCATTCTTGTGACCCTCCCTTACTGCATATTCGCCGCGTAAAAGGCAAGCGCGGTATTGACTGCGTTGACGACGGCGCCGGAAGTGGTGGACGCTCCGGATACGGAGTCGATCTCGTTGTCCGCGGTGGAGCCGCCCGCCTTGTTGAGAAGGAATGCGTCGGTCTTGACGCCGTTGAACTGGCTCTTGAACGCGTCCTCGCCGCAGAGCATGCCCATGCCGGCAGTCTCGTTGAGTTCGGTGAACGAAATCGCGTTGACGGTGCCGTCGGGAGCAAGGCCGACCGCGAGCGTGACATTGCCGTCGAAGCCGTCCGCACTGGTGACGCTGACGACGTATCCGGCTACAGAGCCGTCCGCCGCATTGCCGACCACCGCTTCGTTGATGTAGGTTCTGCCGAACTGCTCCGTATTGTACGCTTCGCCGCCGAGCGCTTCCACCGCGTCGGTGAGCGCGTCGTCATAGGAGAACGAATCCGCATCCGGGCAGACCTCCTGGTAGGAAGCCGCGCTGGCCGCCATCTGCTGCTGCTCGATCGTGTCCTTCGTCAGCATATAAACGCCGCTTAACGCGAGTCCGGCGATCAGCGTGATCACGGTCAGGTTGACCGCAGCCTTCGGGAACTGACGCTCCCTGTACTCGCCGTCCTTGTAGCCGAGCGGCTTCGGGATCGGCAGCTTGTCGATGAACGGCACCAGGATATTCGAGAGGATGATCGCGTAGCTGAAAGAGTCCGCCGCCGAGCCGAAGACGCGGAACACGCCGGCCAGAATACCGATGACCGCTCCGTACAGAATCTGTCCGCGGGAGGTCACCGGGCTTGTCACCGGGTCGGTCGCCATAAAGAACGCGCCCATCAGCAGGCCGCCGCCGCAAAGATGCGCCAGCAGGAACTTAAGATCAAAGCCCTGGCCGCCGAAGATGGCCATAAACGCGGTGAAAGCCACGATGCAGGACAGCGGAATCTCCATGGTAATGCCGCCGAACAGCCACAAAAGCAGGCCGCCGACCAGCAGAGCCAGGGCGGAGCCGCCGATGACGCTGCCGCTGAAGCCCAGGTACATATCGGAGACGTTGATCACCTCGCCGGCCTTCAGAGCCGCCAGCGGGGTCGCACCGCTGACGCCGTCAACGGCGAAGTCCGTCATGATGCTGCCGAAGGAGATCAGCAGGAAGCAGCGGGCCGTGAGCGCCGGGTTCATGAAGTTTTTGCCGAGGCCTCCGAAGAAGCATTTCACGAACAGGATCGCGAACAGGCCGCCGAGATAGGGAATGTAAAGCGGCACTGCGGGCGGAAGGGAGAGGCCCAGCAGAAGGCCGGTGACCACTGCGCTGCCGTCCGTGACGGTGTTCGGTTTTTTGGCGATATAGTCAAAGACAAATTCCGTGATCACGGCCGAGAAGATCGAGACGGCGATCACGAGGAATGCGTGCAGCCCGTAGCGGTAGATGCCGAACACAGTAGCGGGCAGCAGCGACAGCACCACGTCGAGCATGACGTTTCCGGTCGTCAGACTGCCGCGGATGTGCGGGCTGGAAGAAAGATTAAACAGTTTTTCATTCATCGGATCCGTTCCCTCACTTTCTCTTGGCCGCCATGATTTCGGCCTTGGTCTGTTTGAAGAGCTGCATCAGAGGCCGTTTGGCCGGGCAGACGTAGGTGCAGCAGCCGCAGGCGATGCAGTCCAGGCCGTAGAGCCGCTTCTCGTACTGCCCGTAGTCTTTGCGTTCCGCGGCGTCCGCCATCATCTGCGGAATCAGATGGATCGGGCAGGCGCGCGTGCAGCGTCCGCAGCGGATGCAGGCGGTCATCTGACGGTCGGCGATTTCCACCTCGTCCTCCGCGAGCACGGTCAGGGCGTTGTTGTTTTTACAGACCGGAACGTCGAGGGTGGACATGGCGATGCCCATCATCGGTCCGCCGCTCAGCACCTTTTTGACCTCGCAGTCGGGCTTCACGCCGCCGGCCGCCTCGATCAGCTCGGCGCAGGAGGTGCCGATGCGCACCGACATCGTGCGCGGGTTCGCCACGGCGTCGCCGGATACGGTGAAATAGCGCTCCATCAGGGGCTCGGATTTGTGAACGGCGCGGTAGATCGCGTTGAGGGTGCCGACGTTGCAGACCACGCAGCCGACGTCCGCCGGAAGCTGGCCGAAACGCAGGTCGCGGCCGCTGATCACGGAGATCAGGTTGCGCTCGCCGCCCTCCGGGTACTTGGCCTTCACGGGCTGCACGGAAATCTGCTTTTCCCCGGCGCAGACCGCCTCCATGGCCTGAATCGCGTCGGGCTTGTTGTCCTCGATGGCGATGACGCCGCGGGCGTTCGGGAACAGCTGCAGCACCAGCCGCAGGCCCTCGATGATGCCGCGGTTTTCGTCCTGCATCAGACGGTCGTCGCAGGTGATATACGGCTCGCACTCGGAACCGTTGGCAATGACGTAATCGATGGCGTCCGGATTTTTGACGGTCAGCTTGACGTGCGTCGGGAAACCGGCGCCGCCCATGCCGACGATGCCGGCCGCTTTGATGGCGTCAAGGATGTCTTTATTGGAAAGGGTGTCATTGGCCGGCGAATCGCCGATGCCGGGAGCCAGCGTATACTGGCCGTCGTTTTCAATGACAATGCAGGTCGCCCTGGCGCCGGAGGCCACATGCCGCTCCTCGATCGCCTTCACCTTGCCGGAGCAGGAACTGACGATGTTCGCGGAAACAAAACCGTCTGCCTCGGCGATAATCTGGCCGGCGAGCACCGTGTCGCCCTTGGCCACCACCGGACGGGCCGGCTTGCCGATGTGCTGGTTGATGGGGAATACCAGATCGCCCTTGGGCAGATAAGCCTCGACTTCCTGTCCCTTGGAGAGATCCTTGTGGCCTTCCGGATGGACGCCGCCCCGAAATGTTTTGAGTTTCATAGAGTACCTCCCAATCTGTTATTTCGCTGCCAGGAGCTTCGCCGCATGGCGCGCAAAGGTCATCGTGCGTCCGCAGGCAAGGCCGGTGAACAGGTTCGGATACGTGGTTGCAAAGAAGCCGCCGGTGCAGTCGCCGGTCGCGTACAGGCCCTCGATCGGAGTGCCGTCCTCTTTGATGACCTGCATGTCCGTGTTGATGCGGCAGCCGTTTAAGGTGGTCAGGTGCCATGCGCCGGTGCGGATGCCGAAAAACGGAGCCTGGTTCACCGGGGTCATGCGGTGCTTTTCCTTGCCGTAGTCCTCGTCGACACCCTTGGCGCAGAGCTCATTGTAGCGCTCCACGGTGGCCACGAAGTTGTCAACCGGGAGTCCGAGGCCCTCCGCCAGCTCCTCGAGCGTGTCCGCCTTGACCAGATAGCCCTCGTCCACAAATTCCGTCATCAGCTGCTCCCACACGGAGTCGAAATCGCGGTTGCTGGGCGCACCGTTCGGGAACGGGAACAGGCGGCAGCAGCCGACCTCGTCAAACTGCTCCGCATACTGCTTGCTGTTGGAATCGAAAATGTCGCAGTATGTATGGTAGGGCTGCATGTACATGGAGTGCAGCATAAATTCGTACGGGCCGGACTCGTTGCAGAAGCGCTTGCCGTTTAAGTTGACCTTGAGGAACGGCTGCTCGCCGAACCAGAACCATTTGCCGTTGGTCTTGTAGCCCGCGGTCTCCGTCGGCAGGCAGCTTGCGCGGTTGAACATCATCGACGCATGCGTCGGGTCGAGCTGCGCGCCGGCCCACATCATGGCCTTGATGCCGGAACCGTCTGCGGTGGAGCCGAGCGGTACGTTGATTTTCATTTCCATGGTCATCGGCTGCAGAGCCAGCATCATGTCGGTGTTGGTGCAGTAGCCGCCGGTCGCCATGATGATGCCCTTGGAAGCGTTGACGCGGATATAGTGATTGTCCGTCTGATCCTGGGCGATGATGCCGGTCGCCTTGCCGGAGTCGTCCAGCTCGATTTTGACGAGGGCAGTGGAGAGCTTCCACTCGACGCCGTGCTCGTCGCAGACCTTTTGGAACACCATCTCCGTGGTCGCGTCCTCGGCCGCGTTTTCCGTCTTGTTCGGGGAATGGCCGGTCGCGTATCCCTTGTCGCGGCCCGGGTCGTCGAGATTGCCGACGCCGCCCTCATGATCCATGCGGAAGCTGCCCTCGGCGTCAAACATATCGGTGAGCCAGTCCACCATCTCCGCGGACTCGTTGATCCAGACCTTGATCAGGTCGGAATCCACGTAGCCGCTGCCGTAGCGGACGATTTCCTGCAGAGCCTCCATCTTGTCGATGGCAAACTCCGGGAACTGTTTTTCGGTTTCCTGCTGCAGCCGGGAGCCGATCGCACCGATGTCGTGGCGGATGCCGGTCGGGGTCTCGCGCTTTTCGACGACGAGCACCTTCGCGCCTTCCTCTGCGGCGGTCATCGCGGCGATCCAGCCGCCCGTGCCGCAGCCGACGACGAGCACCTCGGTGTCAAGCGTCTCGGTGATGTCTGCGTCCGCAATCTCCGGGGCCGTGCCCAGCCAGTCGGACGCGCCTGCCTCAGCCGCGTCCGCGCCGCCCACGGTGACGGTAGTGCCGCTTGCCTGGGACATACAGTCGGCGACGGCGGCCTTGACCGCGTCGGAGGTGACGGTGGCGCCGCTGACGCCGTCCACATCACAGCTCTGGCTGCTGAGGATTTTTTCTCTCATCTCATCGCCGATCTCGGCGCCGATGCCTGCGGTCTCGCCGGAGACGTCGATCACCAGGTCGGTCATTGAGGTTTCGTCAAAGGTACAGGTGACGGTGACGTCGCTGGCAATGCCCTTTGCGGAGGCCGTGTATTCGCCGGGCGTAAACGTCAGGCCGCTGGACGCGGTCGGAGTGACCGCCGCGCCGCCGCTTTTGCCGCTGTTTTTCTTGAGCGCGTATTCGCCGGCCTGGATGCCGCCGAGAGCGACGACGCTGACTGCTCCCGCCGCGACTCCCTTAATAAAAGTTCTGCGTGAAATCTGTCCTTTTTCCATGTCAGGTTTCCTTTCTGCACTGTATAAATTATATTTTTTTATAATATGATGCCAGGGTCAAAAGTCATAAACCACGATGCGCTTGCGCAAAAGTGGTTTTATGACTTAATGACCCGCCCAAACATGAGGAAGAAATGGGGCAGGGGCCCCATGAATTCCGAATGTTGGGCAGGATTGTGAAAGTGCGAAGCACGGAACAATCCGTGTGGCATCATTTGACCTCAACATCATAAATACTGTAAAAAACGGCTATTCCGCTTCGGTCTCAGCTTCGGTTTCCGTCTCGGCCTCGCCGCCAGTAGCCGTCGCTGTGGAAGCATTTGCCTCGCCGATGCACTGCGCGGCAGCTTCCTTGATCGCGTCGGCCGTGACCGTCGCGCCGGATACGCCGTCGACCTCAGAAGTCTGCTCGCGGAGAATCCGCGTCAGCATCTCGTCGTCGATCATGCCGCCGAAGCCGGAGGGCTCAGCGGAGAGGTCGATCTCCATGTCGAGAATCTTTGTTTCGTCGAAGGTCATGGTGACGACGATATCGCCGTCAAAGCCGGCAGTGGTCGCCGTGTAGGTGCCGGGTGTGAACGGGCCGTCCGGAGATTCCGAAACAGCCTCGGGAACTTCCGTTTCCATATAGGAGACTTCTTTGCCTGCCAGGAAGATGGAAGTGGGGCCGTCTGCGCCGCCGATCACCGCCGTCACGGAAGCGCCGGCCTCGCCGATGCACTGTGCGGCAGCTTCTTTGATCGCGTCGGCTGTTACCGTTGCGCCGGATACGCCGTCCACTTCGGCTGTCTGCGCGCTGAGAATCCGCGCCGCCATCTCGTCGTCGATCATGCCGCCAAAACCGGAGGGCTCGGCGGAGAGGTCGATCTCCATATCCTGAATTTTCGTCTCGTCAAAGGTCATGGTGACGGTGACGTCGCCGTCAAAGCCGGCAGCGGTCGCCGTGTAGGTGCCGGGCGCGAACGGGCCGTCCGGAGATTCCGAAGCAGCTTCGGGGACTTCCGTTTCCATATAGGAGACTTCTTTGCCTGCCAAGAAGATGGAAGTGGAGCCGTATGCGCCGCCGATCACCGTCGTCACGGAACCGCCGTCCGCAGCCTGAGAGCCTTCGCCGTGCGCCTGACGGACACAGTCCGCAAAAGCGTCGAGAACCGCTGCGCCGCGTGCGCCATTCGCCGCCACATCGCCGGACTGTGCGTCGAGAATCGCCTGCGCCAGGCCGAGGCATGCCGCCTGATCTTCCTCAGAGGCGTCCGCTCCGGCGTAGGTGCCGACTGCCAGAATGTTGTTCTCGTCAAAAGTAACGTTTACGATCACGCCGTCTGCGGTTGCCGTGTAGGTGCCGGGCACAAACGGAGCGTCTGCAGCGGCCGGAGACGTTTCGCTGTCCGCCGCTTCCTCTGCGGCAGCGCCTGCTTCCGCAGTATCGGTTTCTGCGGTCTCTGTCTCTGCCGGCGCTTCTGTGGAAACTTCCGCAGCTTCGGCAGCAGCCTCAGGAGCGGCCGCGGTAAATCCTGCCTGCTCCATGCAGTCGGCAAGCGCGGTCTTGAAAGCGGTGGAGGTAATCGTTGCGCCGGCGACGCCGTCGATGTCGGCGGACTGAGCCTCCAGCGCTTTTTTGATCATTGGCTCTCCGGCTTCAGCGCCGATGCCTGCGGTCTCGCCGGAGACATCCGCGGTGATCTCGGTGATGCCGTGCTCGTCAAAGGTAGCGGTGACGGTGACATCGCTCTCCAGGCCCTTTGCCGAAGCGGTGTAGGTGCCGGGGGACTGAACCGTGACGGCCGCGCCCGCAGCGCCTGCCGCGGTCTCAGTTGCAGCTTCCGCGCCTGCCGCTTCCTCAGCCGGGGCTTCCGTGCCGGCCGTCGTTTCCGCTGCAGCCTCCGTGCCTGCCGCTTCCTCCGCCGCGGTTTCCGCGTCTGCCGCTGCCTCAGCTGCGGCTTCCGTGCCCGCGGAAGCGTTTTCCACTTCTGCAAAGGTTGCGGAAGGAGCGGCTTCGGGGACGGCGTTGGCAGGACTGCCTTCGTCGGAAACGCTGCCTCCGCCAATGGAGTATTCACCGATGGTGAGCATGCCGAGACTGGCTGCGACGATCACGCCGGCGGTCAGCCCCTTTGCGAAAGTTTTTGGTGAAATTGTTTCTTTTCCCATTTCTCTTTCCCTTTCTTTATAGATTGATAAAAATTAAAATATCCGTTTGGGATACTCACAGCTCTTCGTCCCCGTCCGCACGCTTTTTCCGTCTCCGCAGGCGGAGCAGGAGAGAGGAGATGAGAATGCTGAGTTCGTACAGACCGATCATCGGAATTGCCACCATAATCTGGGATACGATGTCCGGCGGCGTGATCACGGCCGCCAGGAAAAAGATAAGCACGATGACAAAACGCCGCCCGGTTTTCATCCATTTGACCTTCAGAAGCCCGAGCTGCGTGAGCAGCACCGAGAGCACCGGCAGCTCAAACACGACGCCGAAGATCAGAAAGATCGTGAGCAGGAATGTGACGTAATTCTGTACGCTGATGGATGCGGTGATGCCGCGGCCCTTGCTGATGTTGATCAGAAAGTAGAGCATGAACGGCAGCATGACCCGGTAGGCAAATAAAATGCCGACGACAAAACAGACCAGGCCGAAAAACATGGCCAGTAAAAACAGTATATTTTCATTTTTGCGCAGGCCCGGCTGGACGAAAGCCCAGGTGTGATACAGGATGACCGGCAGCGTGATGCATACGCCGGCCAGCAGGGCTACGGAGAAATACTGCATCAGCAGCTCCTGCGGGGCGATGTATACATATACATAGCCGTACTCCTTTCCGATGTCGGTCAGAAAGTCGATCAGATCCGGGGCGAAATGAAGTCCCACAAGAAATGAGGCGACCAGACAGACAAGGCAGATCACCAGGCGGTTGCGCAGCTCGCGCAGGTGCCCGGAGAGGGTCATGTTTTTTTCTTTTTGGCGGCGCATTATTTGTCGGATGCGTCAGCGTCGTCCGCATGTTCGTCGCTCTCAGACACGCTGTCGCGGAAATTCTTGATGCTCTTGCCGAACATCCGGCTCAGCTTGGGAAGCTGCGTGGGGCCGAAGATCAGCACCACAATCGCCAGGATTACCAGTAGTTCCGTTGTACCTATTTTCATAATGAAATCCTCCTATTTAAATAATGTAGTAGTGAGTGAAAATCAGACTGCCTCTGCCTCGCCTGTCTGCCCGGCGCCCGGCTCATCCGGGACAGAGACTGTCTCCGGCGTCGGAGCCTTGTGCGTTCCGTCTGTTTCGGCCTGTGCCTGCTGCGGGGCCTGCCTGTCCGCTTCGGCCTGTGCCTGCCGCAGAGCCTGTCCGTCCGCTTCAGCCTGTGCCTGCCGCAGAGCCTGTCCGTCCGCTTCGGCCTGCGTCTGCTGCGGGAGCTGTCCGTCCGCTTCGGCCTGCGTCTGCTGCGGGAGCTGCCCGTCTGCTTTGGCCTGTGCCTGCTGCGGAAGCTGTCCGTCCGCGTCAGCCGGTGTCAGGGAAACATCCGCCTGGGCCGTCCCGGCGTCTGCCTGCGCGTTTTCCTCCGCCGGTGCAGCTGTTTTTGGCTCCGGCTTGCCGATGTCGGCGAAAGACTTTTTGATCTCGTTCACATTGCTGCGGACGTCCTTCTCCAGCTCGGTGATCGGCTCCATCGCCTCCCGCAGGGGACGCTGCGCCTCGTTCAGCGGCTCGACCACGCTCTCGCGGATATCCCGGGTCGCTTCTTCCGTGTATTTGCGGAACTGGCCGAATGCCTGACCGAGCTTTTTCGCGTAATACGGAAGCTTGTCCGGGCCAACCACCACCAGGGCGACGATAAAGACGACCAGCAGCTCCTGTATGCCGATTTTCATACTGCTACCTCCTTTCCTTTCATGATGATGTGCATTTGCACTAATTTATAATTATATAGGAAAAATGCACAATAAACCACTCTTAGCATACCAGTTTTGCAAAAATCTTTCTGCGGACAATTTTTGGTTTTTGATGGACAATTTTTGTTTTTTACAGGCGCGTCTATGGAAAACAGGTGAGGGTATGGTATACTGATATACATATTCTGGTACGGAAAGAAAGGGAGGCAGATAAGCTATGAAAAAGGAAATTTCCAGAAGGGATTTTATGAAAGGCACGGCGGCGGGCGCGCTGGGTATTGCGGCAGGCAGCCTGTTTGGCGGCCTGATGGCTTCGGCTGAAGAAACAACGGAGGCTCCGGTTTTCGCGAACGCCACGGTGGTCCCGGGCGTTTCCGGCAGCTATAGCATCAGCAGCGTGGTCGACACCGAGGCAGTGGTGGTAGGCTGCGGCGCGGCCGGCCTGATGGCGGCGCTGACGCTGCAGGCGGCCGGTGTGCAGACGTACCTGCTGGAGAAGGGCATGAGCTGCGGCGTGGCGAACGGCGCGGTGGCCGGCGGCCCGGCGCTGGCGGAGACGCGCGTGCAGGAGGCGGAGGATGCGACCGTTTCCGTGCAGACGCTGTATGAGTGCGAGTACGGCTTCAGCCGCGGCACCGTGGACGCGGCCCTGCTGCGCAAGTGCGTGGAGCAGGGAGAGCGCGTGGTATCCAACTTTATGGACAACGGCGTCAACATGGGATTGCGCATAGATGCCTACGGCATGGGATTCCGGGCGCGCCACAATTTCCAGAATGCGGAGGGTACGCAGGTGTCTGGGCCGGACCGTTTCCAGCCGCTGGTGGACAAGTTTACGGCGGACGGAGGCGTCTTTGAGACGCTGCGCGAGGGCGTGTCGCTGCTGAAATCCGGCGACGCGGTCACCGGCATCATCGCCCGCAACATGGAGGACGACACCTACATCCAGTACAATGCCAAAGCGGTGCTGGTGGCGACCGGCGGCTACGCGGGCAACGACGCGCGGCTGCGGGAGCATTTCGGCGACATCAGCATCTATCCGCTGTGCAATACGCTCTCGGACGGCAAGGGTTACGACATGGTCATCCAGGCGGGCGGCATCGCGGACCGCAACTGGGCGCTGTGCTGCAACGAATTCGGCGGCGCGAACGCCAAGATTCAGGACGTGCAGGGCTCCGCGATGGCATTCGCGAGCCAGGCGCAGAAGTTCGCGATTTACGGCGGCCTGATGGTGGACGGTAATGGCGACCGCTTTATGAACGAGCAGTATCTGTCCGACCGGCCGCTGGCGCTGGGCGGCGAGATGAGCCTGCGCGTTTCCAAATACTATGCGGTTGTGGACGCGGCCATGTACGAGGGCTGCCGCGACCAGGGCATTCTCGCGTATCTCGGCGATCCGGCCGACTGGTATGTGGGCCAGACCGGACTCAAGGGCGTGGTGCTGGATAACCTCGACGCGGACATGGAAAAGGCGCTCGCCGAGGGCTGGGCCGTGAAGGGCACGCTGGAGGAGTGCGCGAAGTTCTTTGACATGCCGCATCTGGCGGAGACGGTAGCGGCTTACAATGAAATGTGCAAAAACGGCGGCGACACGCTTTACTACAAGTCGGATTATCTGATGAAAGAGCTGACCGGCGACACCTACTATGTGGTGGAGTACGAACCGTCGATCTGGTGCACGTTCGGCGGTGTCAAGACCGACGCTTACTGCCGCGCGCTGACGAAGGCCCAGGAGCCGATCCCCGGCCTGTACGTGGCCGGCGTCGACAATGGCAGCATCTACACCAGCCCCTACTATGAGAATGAGGGCGCGGCGCTCGGCACAGCCTTTACCAGCGGCATCGTGGCCGGCGACTGCATGGTGGAATACATCAAGGGCGCATGAAAAGACGCATAAAGACGCATAAAAAGCGCGCTTTACTTGACAAAACTCATGTTTTTTCATAAAATTATAATAATTCTATAAAGGGAGGAACAGAATGATGGGCAAAAATGAAAAAGACAGCAAACGCAGCCTTTCGCGCCGCGATTTCCTGAAAGGATCGGCGGCAGGTGCGCTGAGTGTGGCAGCGGCCGGACTGTTGGGCGGAGTGGCGCTGGCGCAGGAGGGAAGCGGCACCTACAAGCCGGGCACTTACAGCGCGACGGCGCAGGGCATCGGTACTGTGACCGTGACCATGACCTTTGACGCCGAGAGCATCACGGACGTTCAGGTGGACGTATCGCAGGAAACCCCGAACATCGGCGGCCTGCACGGCGAAGAGCTGGCGCAGATGATTCTGGATGCGCAGAGCGCGGAGATCGACACCATCAGCGGCGCGACCACCACCTCGAGCGCAGCGGCGAAGGCGGCTCAGGCCTGCATCGCTCAGGCGAAGGGCGAGACCGTGGAGATATCCGCGAATCAGGCGTCCGCGGATTACGAGGTGCCGGCGGAGCTGACGAAAGAGGAAGTCGAGGGCTCCGCATGCGAGCTGGGCGCAGTGACCCCGGATGAGGTAAAGGATTACGACGTAGTGGTCGTGGGCGCAGGCGCGGCCGGCGTGCCGGCGGCAGGATTTGCCGCAGAGGCGGGAGCGTCCGTGGCGCTTCTGCAGAAAGAGGCGAGCGTGGTGTCGCAGGGCAACTGCGCATCGGCGATCATCAAATCCAAATCCACCGAGGGCGGCATCATGAAATGGGTGCATCACACCAACGGTCTGAACGACTGGAGAGCGGATACGCGCCTGCTGAAAGCGTATGCGGACAACTCCGAGGAAGCGCTGATGTGGTATCTGAACCGCGCCGGCCTGACGCAGGAGACCGAGTACGGCGACGGCACCAAAGTGGACGACAACGCGAAATGCAGCGAGCTGCTGAACAACGGCAACGGCCTGTTCGCTTACCTGAGCACGAGCCAGGATCTGACCGGCGTCTGGAACGACCGTCTCGACAGCTATTACTACGGCGAGGACCACTGCTACTTCATGGCGCCGTGGATCGGCCCCAAGCCGCAGAATGTCGGCAACGTGCTGCAGGTGGTACTGGACAACGTCGTGGCGGCGAACCCCAACCTTGAGGTCTTTTACAGCACTCCGGCGGTGCAGCTGGTGAAGGACGGCGACAAGGTGACGGGCGTGATCGCCAAGGATTCCGACGGCAAATACATTCAGTTCAACGCTTCCAAGGGCGTGATTCTGGCGACCGGCGACTATATGAACAACGACGCCATGGTGGCGCGCTGGTGCCCGGACATCGCGGACTTTGACAAGAAGCAGTATCACAAGACCGGCGACGGCCACATCCTGGCGCTGAGCGCGGGCGCGAAGATGGAGCCGCTGGGCCACACCAAGATGATGCACGACTTCGATTCCGGCCAGATGTACGAGGAGCCGTTCCTGTACCTCAATATGGACGGCGAGCGCTTCACCAATGAGTACACGGGCTTTGTCTACATGGGCAATGTCCTCAAATATCAGCGCAGATACAGCGGCGCCAATGTGGACGCCAACCATCCGGACGGCTCCAGAGGCTGGTACTGCACGATCTACGACAGCGATTATGTAAACTGGCCGCAGGATGAGTTTGTCAGCAACATGGTTCCGCCGGAAGGCATGGAGAAGTACATTCCGGGCGCAGTCGAGGATCCGCAGGGCGTGTTCCCGAACCTGATCGACAGCTACTGCTGCGACACGCTGGACGAGCTGGCGGAGAAGCTGGACATCCCGGCGGACGCTCTGAAGGCGTCGGTAGACCGTTACAACGAGCTGTGCGAGCAGAAAAACGACACCGATTTCGGAAAACCCGCAAAATACCTGCATCCGATCAAGACGGCTCCGTTCTGGGGCGTGCGCAAGCACATCCGCGTATCCTCGGTGGATTCGGGCGTTATGACCAATGAAAACGGCCAGGCGCTGAACGCGGACGGCGAAGTGATCGACGGCCTGTACTGCGTGGGCAACCTCGGCGGCCCGTTCTACGGCGGCGCGGATTATCCGTTCCACCAGACCGGTCTTTCCCTCGGACGCTGCTACACATTCGGCATGATCGCGGGCAAGCACGCGGCTGCAAAATAATATGCGTGGACCGGGTTCGAAAGCGGAGATGAAGGATTGAAGGAAGACAAAACAAAGGGCTTTGTTACAATCGCGGAAGAGCGGCTTCAGGATTATGCGAAGACGGTCGCCAGGCGGTATGAGCTGACGGACCGTCTCCTGTACGCCGTCCGCGAGGGAAACGAATATCAGGTTCTGAAAATCATTCAGGAGTGGAACAGCCTGCCCCTGCCCGGGCGGCTGGAGGATGAGCTGACGGAGTGGAAGTACGATCTGGTTCAGATCAAGTCGCTGATCATTCAGGAGCTGCGCCGCTGCGGCGTCATGGACCTTTTGCTGGAAAACCTGAACACGGAGTTTACCCAGCGCATCCATGCGGCGGCCAGCGCCGGGGAATGCAGGGAGATCGCGGAGCTGATGGCGCTGCGGCTGTGCGGGACGAACAGCCTGCGGGAGATGCGCGATTACTCGTTTCTGGTGCAGAAAATCATTCTGGCCGTCGACATGGATCTGACGCAGACCCTGACGCTGCAGTATTTTTCGGAAACGCTGAACGTGAACCGTTCCTACCTCTCCGACCTGTTCCGACGGGAGGTGGGGACGACGGTCACGGACTACGTGACGGAGCGGCGCGTGCGGATGGCGGCGGATCTGCTGCTGACGACGCAGGACCCGATCAAGACGGTGGCAAAGCGTGTGGGCATTATGGATGTGCACTATTTCAGCCGCCTGTTCAAGCGCAAGATGGGAAAAGCGCCCAGCCAGTACCGCGAGCAGCGTTAGCTGTAGGGCGCGCAAGGTTTGTTTTAAGGGAGGATGTGTGAGCGGTATGTCAGAGAAAAGAAACAGGACACAGAAGACTGCCGTCAGGATCGGCGCGGCAGCGGTCGGCTCGATCGCCTTTGTAGCGGTTTCGATCGGCCTGTCGGCGGCGTCGGAGCATGCCGGGACGAAGCTGCCCGGCGAGATACAGTACATACAGGCGGAGGCGCCTGCGGCTGCAAATGAGAATGGCGTGGTGACTGCGGACGAGTGGGAGCAGGTTTATCCGGATATCGTTGCCTCTTACCGGTCGAACGCGGACAACAGCTACCGTGTGGATTATCTGGAGCAGGATCCGTATCTGCCGACGCTTTACGAAGGCTACGGATTTGCGAAGGATTATACGAGCGCGGTGGCGCACACCTATACGCTGGAGGACGTCGCGGGCACGGAGCGCCCGCACCCGCTGGCAAACTGCCTGACGTGCAAGACGCCGGACTACACCAAGCTGGTCAACGATATGGGTACGGCGGCTTATCAGCTCGATTTCGAGGAGACCTTTGCACAGATGGGCGAAAACATCAGCTGCTACAACTGTCATGAGAATCAGGCGGGCGACGGCGGCAGACTCGTGGTTACCCACTCTTATGTGAAGAATGCGCTGGGGGACGAGATGGAGGGCATCAACGCGGCCGTGCTGGCGTGCGGACAGTGCCACATCGAGTATTACTTCGACCCGGAGACGAAAGCGACCGGCATGCCGTACCACAGCGTGGCGGAGATGGATCCGGAAGCGATTCTCGCGTACTACGACGGAATGGGATTCTCCGACTGGACGCAGGAGAGCACCGGCGCCGGCATGGTGAAGGCGCAGCATCCGGAGCTGGAGACGTTCCTCAACGGCAGCGTGCACGCGGCTCTGCTGAACTGCGCAGACTGCCATATGGCGAAGGCTGTGTCGGACAGCGGCGCGACCTACACCAGCCACAAGTGGGAGAGCCCGCTGGCGAATCCGACCATTCTCAATACCTGCGTTGAATGTCACGGCGATACGGATATGAAAGCGAAGGTGCAGGCGATTCAGGATGAGATCACCGCTCGCGAGCGCGAGCTCGGCGAGAAGCTGGCTTCCCTGAAGACGTCGCTGGCCGAGACGGTGGCGGCGGGCACAATGGCGGAGGACGCGCTGAACGAGATTCGCTCTTTGTACCGCAGCGCTCAGTGGTACTGGGATTTTGTGTACGTGGAGAACAGCGAGGGCGCGCATAACTCCTCGCTGGCGAGACGCTGCCTGGACAAATCCGAATCACTGGCCGACGAGGCGCTGGGACTGCTCGGGGTCTGATGAGAGGATAAGGGGACAGCTGTGTAATTTCAGGCCGCCGCATGATCAATAAGCGCCGTATCTGGCTGCTTTTGCGGCGGTCTTTTTGTGCGATGGAAGTATAAGGAGGCAATACGTGGATCAACTGAAAAAAGTCTGGAGATTCCTGCGCTCGATGAAATTTGCGGTGATTCTGCTGCTGATTCTGGCGGCCGCCTGCACGGCCGGAAGCGTAATCCCGCAGGGACAGCCGACCGCGTGGTATACGGAACACTATGCGCAGCAGGCGGCGGGCGCGGTGATGCTGCTCGGCCTGGACGATGTGTTTCACTGCTGGTGGTTTGTGGCGCTGACGCTGTTTCTGTGCCTGAATCTGCTGCTGTGCAGTGTGCTGCGCTTTCCGGCTCTGCTGCGGCGCATGCGGGAGGGCTTTACGCCGGCGCGGGCCATCGCCGCCTGGGACTGGGCGCCGCTTGCAAAGCTGGAGGGAGAGCCGGAGCGTCTGTTTGCAAAGCTAGGATTTCACAGCGTCCGCAGCGGGAAAATGGCGGTGCATCTGCCCGACGGGAACTCCGGCGCAGCGGAAGGAACTGAGGCGGACGAGGCTGAAACGGACAGAGTTGAGGCGGACGGGGCTGAAACGGACAGAGTTGAAACGGACAGACTGAAAGCGGCGGAGAGTGCGGACGGCCGTCCGGTCCGCTATGCGGTGAAGTACAAGGCCGGCCTCTGGGGCGCGTGGCTGTGCCACCTGGGGATGCTGGTTGTCATTGCCGGATTCGGGCTGGGACAGATGTTCAAGAGCGAGTATACGGTGTACGGCGTGCCCGGACAGACCAAGCCGGTCGGAGATACCGGATATGAGCTGACGATCGACGATTTTTCGATTGCGCTGCGCGACGACGACACGGTGGATCAGTATACCTCCGAAATCACGGTGACGGATACCGCCGGCGGTGAGCAGCTTGGAGGCAGCGCCAGCGTCAATGCGCCGCTGTCGCTGTTCGGCATGAAATTTTACCAGAATTCGACGGGCTGGGCGGCGACGCTCGAGACCTGGAAGGACGGGAAAAAGCTGCAGGAGGATCTGCTCTGCGCCGGAGAGTACGCGGCCATTGCGGATCTGGAGGGCCTGGCGGTCGTTTTCAACGCCTTTTATCCGGATTACGCGGAGGATGAAAGCGGGCAGCCGGTGACCCTGAGTTCGGCCCTGAAAAATCCGGGCTACCTTTACACGATTTATTACCATGATCAGGTGGTGGGCATGAATGTGCTGACCGCCGGTGAAAAGATCACGGTGGAGGATTACGAATTTATATTCCGCGACCCGCAGCCGTACACGCTGATTCAGGTGAAGCGCGACCCGTTCCGCTACCTGGCCGCGGCCGGAGGACTGCTGGTGCTGTGCGCGCTGATCTTGGCGTTTTATCTGTATCCGCGGGAACTGTGGGCGGTGCAGGATGAGGACGGCGTGTGGTGCTTCGGTGGCCGCAGCGCAAAGGCAGGCCTGCTGTTTGCAGAGGAAATCGGGCGGGCGTGGGCAGATTTGAAAAAGGAGGAACAAAGCGATGGGAAGTGACCGCTTTCTGCAGGTGGAAAACGGACTGTTTACGGCAGTGATGGTGCTGTATCTGGCCGCGATGGTGCTTTATTTTATTTTTCTGGCAGTGAAGCGCGAGAAAGCCGGAAAAGCCGCCGGGTATGTAATGGCGGCCGGATTTGTGCTGCACACGGCGGCGCTTGTCACGCGCGGCATCGGCGCCGGGCGTCTGCCGCTGACCAATCAGTATGAGTTTGCGACCAGCTTCGCCTGGGGCATCTGCCTGTGTTTCCTGATCTTTCTGTGGAAATACCGGTTTCAGGCGCTGGGGGCATTTGTGACGCCGGTGATTTTCCTGATCATCGGCTATGCGGCGATGCAGAGCCGGGAGGTGCGCGAGCTGATGCCGGCGCTGCGCAGCAACTGGCTGGGCATCCATGTCTCCACGGCCATCATTTCCTACGGCGCTTTCGGCGTGTCGTTCGCGGTCTCGCTGATGTTTCTGCTGCGCCGGAATATGAAAGACAGTGCGTTCTGGCAGGAGCACATCCCGGACGAGCGAAAGCTCGACGCCATCAGCTACCGGGCGGTGTCTCTGGGCTTTCTGTTTCTGACGTTTGTGATTATCACGGGAGCGATCTGGGCAGAACGCGCATGGGGAAGCTACTGGTCCTGGGACCCGAAGGAGACGTGGTCGCTGATCACCTGGATTATCTACGCGCTCTATCTGCATCTGCGCCTGTCCAGGGGCTGGAAGGACCGCAGCGCGGCGATCTTCGCGGTGATCGGATTTCTGTGCGTGATCTTTACTTATATCGGTGTGAATACGCTGATTCCAGGCATCCACAGCTACGCGTGAGCGTGGCGGCGTATTTTTGCATCTGCGCCTCATCGCGGATGAAATCCTCTGAATAAAGGAAATACAGCTCCCGGCTTTCTAGGGAGCGCTGAAAAGCGGGTGAAAACAGTTCTTCCGGCTGCGGAAGAAACTCCCCGCTTTTTTTGATGTAGCAGTTGGCCGCTTTGGCCGGCTGCCGGCAGTTGCGGTCAACGAAGGCGGCGACGCTTTTGTGGATGGCCTGGTCCTCCAGCGGCAGGTAGTAGTAATTCCGATAGTCCGGGAAGAAATGGCACAGGGTGTCGCGGAGGATGGGGATCAGCAGCTCTGCGTCGTCGTTTTCGGGCAGCGTCAATGAGGTTGGCGTGTCGTCGTTTTCAGACGGCGTCGGTGAGGCTGACGTATCGTTTTCAGACAGTGCTGATGAGGTTGTTGTCTCGTTTTCAGACAGTTTTAATGCGGCTGCTGTGTTGTCGTTCTGAGACAACGCCGATGAGATCGCTGCATCGTTTTCAGATAATGCTGATGAGGACGGCGTTGCGCGCAGCCGCAGAAAGCGGTTTTCTATTGTAATGGGAAAAGGCAGCGACCAGCGGAGCCTGCCGCGTATCCGCAGTTCATTCTCCGTCCGGTCGGCTCCGGCAAAGACAAAGGACCGACCGTCAAAGAGCGCCAGCACCGGAGCCAGCCTCAAAAGCTGCGTCATTCCGATCATATCATCGTGATTGTGCAGCAGAAGCAGGGCGCGCAGTCCCGGCTCGCCGGAGGCGGCATACTTCTGGAAAAGTGAAAGATTGAAAATGAGAAGTAGAGGATATCCATAACTTCGTGCACACAACAAACAAGCCATCTTTCGGTGGCTGCTT